>DIZZ01000242.1 GCA_002428045.1 Verrucomicrobia bacterium UBA6015 | reverse complement strand
TGCGACCCCCCCGAAGCCCCCCGAAACCAGCCCGGCGACCCCAAGCAACACAGCCAGCTCACCATACGCGGCCATGCCGCTCCCTCCAGCGCCGCGCAGCAGCGCGTGCGCCGCCATGATTTGAAACGCCAGGTTGAATCCATTCGTGAAGAGTCCGCCCACACCGAACAGCAAGCTCTGCCGAAGGCTTTCGTCGGTCGACTTCCCGCCCGTGAGGGTCCGGTCGTAAATCCCCACAATCCATCTAAACGGGGAATACATCAGGCGCAAACGGACCAGTGCCGCCAGCATCTCCAGCGAGGTTTCCGTCACGGTAAGCTTCGATCCCTCGACATCCCTCCAGGTGGTTGGCACTTCGAGGATCGCATAGCCCTCGCGACGGATCTTGTACAGCAAATCCACATCAAAGGCCCAGCGGGTGATCATATCCGAGCGGGTTTTGAAGCGGTCCAGCACGGCCCGGTGAAAGACCTTGGCACCGCATTGTGTATCGTGCAGCTTCAGTCCGAAAAGTCCCCGTGTGACGGCATTGAAAACGCGGGACGCCACCCGTCGGATCAAAGGTTGTGCCGGAAAGACCTGCGCCCCGGCGATCCAGCGCGAGGCAATCGCCACCGGATGCCCGGCATCGACCTTCTCGACCAAGTCCTGGAAAGCGAACGGCGGCGTCGAGCCATCGGCATCCACATACCCGGCGCACTCGCCGGTCGCCGCCTGCAGCCCAAGCATCACCGCACCGCCCTTGCCAATGGCGGCAGGCTCCTCGATTAATCGTAACTGCGGCCACGATTCCGCCGTGGTTCGAACCAGCGCCGCGGTTCCGTCGGTGGATCCGTTCACCACGACAATCAGTTCAAAACAGCACTCATAACGGGACGCAAAATAGGGCAGATAAGCAGCCAGCATCAGACCCAGACGCTGCTCCTCGTTATACGCCGGAACCACAATAGAAAGTTTCATCGACGACACTCTCAGAGCCCTCCAAAGGTAACAACCAACGCACGATCATGACTTCATCATCAGCGTTTACCTGCTTTATCCACAGGTGGAGTATAGGCTTTAAACGCAATTTTCTTCGGAGGGCTGGCTGGCGCCGCCGGTATCGCGCCTGCCGGAGCTAGGGCGGGGATCGTTGGCAAGGGAACGGTTGCCGGAACCTCCGCAGACTGGGGTTCTGGCAAGGTTGCTACGGGAACAGCGGGGGCGGCGGATGGAGCCCCCGAGGGCATCACAGGCGCAGGGGCGATCGGGGAACCGTCAACTGAAGGGGGCGCTGACAGGGGAGGGGTTACCGAAGGCGGTTCCGACGGTGCCGTGGAAATTCGCTGGTAAGGAGACTTCTCGCGGACACGCATCACCAGGATAATCACGGCAGCAACACAGCCAACCACGGCGGCCGCGATACCGGAAGGGGTGATGGAATCTGCAATTTCCTCAAGCATGAATAGCACAACCCCTCGCTTTACCAAACGTTTTCAGAGAAGCGAACTCCGCCCTTGGCTGGCGTATTCCGTTTGGGCACAGACGGCGCAAAGGTGGGTCCAACGGTCGTTTCCGGGGTTGCGAACGGGACATGCGACGGGGGGGAGGCAGGCGCAGGCGGCGGTGACATCGTCGGAACGTTCCATTCAGGATCCATGGACGGCGTTGCCACGGGGGCGGGTGGCCGGAGCGGTGCTGCCGGTGCGGGCGCAAACACCGGTGCTGCAACCGCTGGCGCTGGATGATTGGAAAGTTCCGTAATTCCCACGCCCGGGAGAATCTCGAAGGGAATTTCCAAACCGACCTTATCGTCCATCCCGAGATACTTATGCACAATCAGCGTCCGGGCACCGCCTTTCGGATCACAATCCATAACCACCGAGATCGGAACCTGTGCCACGATCAATTTGTACAGCCGCGAGGCGGCCAGCGAGGCCGCCTTGGGGATGGTCAAGAGCGACGTCACGCCCATGCGATCAAGGGATCGGATAAACGAGAACACATGTTCTTCCAGCCGCACCACACTTTTCACCGCGACCCATGGCAGGCATGAATCCAGAACCAGCCGAGCCACCGCCTGCTCGGCGATAATCTCCGCGAGCTGCATAAAGCTGTTGGGCGGCAAGGTGATTTCCGTCTCATTGTGCCGCCCCGGCACATCATCGGCATACTCCAGCAGAATCAGGTCACCAGACTCCACGGCCGGGGTGAAATCCAGCCCCATCGCATCGGCCTGCACCACGATATCGGCCGCCGGCTTGGCGGTCAGCATGAGACAGCGCTCGCGCAACCGTAACCCGCGCCGCAGGAAATGGAATGCCGCCGCAGTCTTGCCGGCTTTTGCCGGACCGCTGACCAACAAGGGCCGTCCACGGAAGGCACCGCCATAGCGGCTATCCAGGAAATCTATACCAATAGGGGTTTTATCCGTCATGATCGTATCGCCATTCGTGATTTATTCGGATCGCGGATGCTTGGCAAGCAGCCGCGTAATGACCGAACTGAAAAATGTCATTTCAAAAGGCTTGGTCAGGAAATCCTCGATCCCCAATGCCTTGCATTCATCCAACCGCTCCTTGGTCGGATAACCGGACACCACAATCAACGGAGTCTCTGGACGCAGTTCGCGGATTTTCCGGACCAACCCCATGCCATTGGGTTCACCGGGCATATTCAGGTCGCTCATGATCACATCGGCGTGCTGCTCCGCGACGAGCTTGACCCCGCTCGGGCCATCCACAGCGGTGAGCAATTCGTGCCCCATGCGGTTGACCACGGACTTGAAGTAGTCCCGAACACCAGGGTCATCCTCTATCAGTATCAGTTTGACCATATCGCTACCTCCCAACTATTTTGCATGGACTGCAAATACAAACCATTAAATTCCCGATGCTCCCGATTGTTGCACTTTTATTTTTTTACCGCAAGCACAATAATTCGGCATACAACCCCGTTGGAAACCTACAGCCCGAACTTATCTAAGCGATTTCGCGCTAAGCGCCCTCACTGAATTTATTGGGTTCGAGCAAAAATGCCCATTCCAACGGACGTGCATCCACTCGGTATGGCGGGAGGCGCTCGGCCCGAAGGCTGGTATTACCCGTGCCAGCCTGCTTCCTGTCGATCTGGCGCAGCACGGCCAACGGAGTCCAGGTCTCCACGGTGGTTCCGCCGCGCGAGACATTGATCATTCCGATCGGCACCTGCGTGGCCATGTAGAGGCGACGGGCAAAGATATATCCGATAGCAGAGAAATCCCGCACCGTCTGCGGAGAACAGACATCCCCTCGCCCTGCGCCGGCCTATCGATGCGGGTTTCCCCTCGCACCAGATCCTGCCCGTTGGCAACGCCGACAAGCACCGTCGTCGATAACATCAACCTTGCACACATCATCCTTCGATTCATTGTTTTTCCTTTTAGTTCAACCTACTGCTTCAGCTTACTCGCGATACTTACGAGTTCATCGCCGGCCGCCAGCGCCTCCAACGCCTTGATCTTCTCGATCACCATCCGTCCGTCTGGCTGACGTTCCAGCGTGAAGGCCCAGTTCATTTCGTTCATGAACGCCCTCAGCGCAAAATCCCCGCTGCGGGCCGCACCAATCCCTCCCCAGAGATGGCTTCAGAAACACCCGCAATGCCCCGCCTCGCGACCACTGACCGAAGAGGCCAGCAGCATGTCGGAAAAGAACTCGGCCCCTTCACGGTTGCCCATCAGATCAAAGAAGATCGCGGCGGAATCGGACTTGCCGTTGTCATCGAAGTCAGTCCCATCTGGTTGATCGCGCCATAGCCGCCCAACGGACCATGCATATACCCGGTTCCCGGCTATGCCGAGAATGACATCACCCAGTTTCAGGGCACGGAAGGCGGGGCCTGCCGGATCAATCCACCGGAAGATCATTACCAGACTGATGACCACAAAACAAGGGTGCGTTGGGTGCAGAACGGCACATGCTATATGTCACATTTCGCAAGGCTGGCTACGTCGTGGGCTCGAGTGTCGTCGCGGCCAGTTGCAAAACCGTCGCACGAATTGCGTTCGCCCCGGAATTTGGGTAGGCATCCAACGCGCCACCCTATCAGAATAATTTGCCGATTTACTCGCTCGACAAAATGACGCTGGATGCAGTATTTTTGAACCAAACAACAGGCAAAGACGATAGTAGGGGAGAATGCGATCCTTGGTGAATCAAGTTTATGTTAAAACGGAGGTGTTGATGAAGACGTTGATGTTGGTTGCAGGAATGGCCGTGTGGTTTGGTGTCGGGGCTGTCGCATGGGGGCAGGAGGCCGCGCTGCCGGGCGTCGCCGATGAGGGGGCAGGGGTTGGCGTGTCGATGCAACATGAAATCAATGCCTCGGTTGACCGGGCGCTGGATTGGCTGGCTTTGCAGCAGAAGGAAAACGGGGCATGGTCAAATGACCAGTTCCCGGCCTTGACCGCGATGGCCGCCTGGGCCTTTATCCGCTCGGAACATCCGCAGCGGGCTAAATGCGTACCGCCAGCCCTTGCATTCCTGAAAAGCTGTGTCCAGCCCGATGGCGGGATCTACCGTCCGGTGGCCGGTCGCCAGGGCGGTGGATTGAGCAACTACAACACCGCGATCTGCATGACCACCCTGCATGCGTCCAAAGATCCCGCCTTCACGCGGATCGTCCTGGATGCCCGTGCCTTTGTCGCCAAGAGTCAGCATACCGGCGATGATGCGTACCATGGCGGGTTTGGCTATGACCGCAGCACGGATCGCATGTATGCCGACCTGATGAACACCGTCTATGCGGCCGAGGCTATGCGGTTTACCGAAAGCGCCGAGGACCTGAGGCCGGCCGGTGAAGATCGCCCGAAGGTGGATTGGCAGGCGACGGCGGCCTTTATAACGCGCATGCAGAATACGCCGGAGGCTGGCGGTGCCGAGCAAGGTGGATTCTTCTACAAGCCGGACGAATCGAAAGCGGGAACCACCACGAATACCGCCGGGAAAGTCGTGTTCCGCTCCTACGGCAGCATGACCTATTCTGGATTGCTGGGGCTGGTTTATGCCGGTGTGGATCGTGATGATCCCCGTGTCCGCTCAGCGTTCGACTGGGCCTCGCGGCACTGGTCGTTGGATGAGAATCCGGGCATGGGTATGGAAGGTTATTTCTTCTTCTTCAACGTCCTTTCGCGCTCGCTCACGGCGTATGGCGCGGATCACATCCCCCGCGAGGGACTACCAGCGGTCAACTGGCGCAAGGACGTTGCCGATAAATTGATCAGCTCGCAGACCACCGAGCCCAACGGGCAAGGGTACTGGCGTAATGATGCTGGCCGCTACTGGGAAGGGGATCCCGTCCTGGTAACCGCCTACGCCGTGCTGGCCTTGCAGCATTTGTCTGGAACCCAACCCTAGCCCATTTTCCCGGTAGGGATCCGGGCCGGTAGCGGCTCCGAATCATGAATGACCGTCGTCGCGAAATTGGCTGCAATGTCATACCCCGGCAACGGCGGCGAGCAGGTCGCTTATCCGGGCGGGTGTGACGTCGCCGATGGTCCCAATCCGGAAGCATTCCGCATTGGATACCTTGCCCGGATAGATGACAAAGCCGCGGGTCTTGAGGGCTTCGTAAAACGGCTTGAAGCTGAAGTTGGCGGGATTGCGGAATGAGGTGATGAAGGCGGATTGGAGTGCCCGAGGCAGGAGTGGCTCATATCCTAGTGCCGTCATGCCCTCGACTAGGATGCGTTGGTTCTCGCGGTAGCGGGCATAGCGGGCGGGAATCCCCCCTTCGGCATCCAACTCGTTAAGCGCCTGGGCAAATGCACGCACCACATGGGTTGGCGAGGTGAACCGCCATTTCCCGCCCTGCGATTCCATCGTCTGCCACTGGTCATAGACATCCAGCGAGAGGGATCTGGCCTGCCCTTTCCAGGTTTTTAGCAATGCCTCGCGTACGAGGATGAACCCGAAACCGGGAACCCCCTGGATGCATTTATTCGCGGAACTGATCAGCACATCCACCCCGCAAGCGTCTAGGTCGATCGGCATCCCTCCGAAACTGCTCATGGCGTCGACCATGAATAGCCGGCCCTGTGCCTTGACCACGGGGCCGATGGTTTCAATGGGGTTTAGCATCCCGGTGGTGGTTTCGCAGTGGACGCAGGCGACATGCGTGATGGTGGGGTCGCCCGACAGCTCGCGGCGCATGAGGTCGATGTTTGGCGTGGCCATCTCGCCGCTGTTGTGGACTACCAGCGGGATCCGCAGTGCCGTGGCAATCGCGGCGATGCGGTCGCCGTAGGCACCATTGGCCAGGACCAGCAGCTTGCTCCCCGATGGCGGCATCATGCTGCCAATGGCGGCCTCGACGCTGAAGGTGCCGCTGCCTTGCATCAGGACGGCGCTGAATCCCGGTGCCCCGCCCAGCACGACAAGGCGGTGGCGGATGTCCTGTACGATGTCGTTGTAATCGCGATCCCAGGTACACCAGTCGCGCAGCATGACGGCCTTGACCGTCGGGGTTGTGCTTAGCGGTCCGGGGGTCAGCAGCAAGTAGGGATTCTCGGGAAGCTCGTTCATGTTCATTATTTTTCTCCGGTTATGTTCGTTTCGCGCAACGCCTGATCAAGGATCCGCGTGGCGCTTGTCAGTTCGGTGTCGGTGATATTCAGCGGCGGGGCCAGGCTGAGGATATTACCCCCGGCGATCTTGAAACTGAGCCCGTTCTGGAGGCAGTGGTCCAGGACCCGATCCGCCCGCCGGGTGTCTGGACGGCCGGTGGTATTCACGAGTTCAACCGCCAGTTGCAGGCCGATGCCGGAAACCATGCCGATCCCCGTATGGCGCTGCCCTAGATCCGTCAGCGCATCGAGCAGGCGCTGCCCCTTGTCGCGGGCCTGCAGCAGCAGTTGCTCGTCCTCGATCACCTGTATCAGAGCCAGCGCGGCAGCCGAGCCGATCGGCGATTTTTCATGGGTAAAATGGCCGAGCGCGGTATGGCCAACGACATCCAGGGCAGGATCCGCCAGAATGGCCGATAGCGGGAAGAGGCCACCGCCAAGCCCCTTGCCGATCACAAGGATATCCGGCGTGACGCCGATCCCCTCGCAGGCGAACCAGTGCCCTGTGCGCCCGAGGCAAACCGGCATTTCATCGAAAATCAGCAAGGCCCCGTGTTTGCGGCAGATGCGCTGGACCTGCGCCCAGTAGTCACGCGGCGGTGGCATGGCAAAGCTGTAGCGGAAGGGTTCGGCGATCAGCGCCCCGATTCCGCCCTCCCGCCGCATGAGGTAGTCCAGATGATCGGGGTCGCGCATCGCCTCGACGGCCGGGGATTCGCGGTGCGACGGGGGTACCACCGGGGGCGGGATATGCAGGGCACCCGGCAGCAGCGGTTCGCTTCCATCGCGAAACAACCGTTCGCCTCCAACGGCGATGGCATCCAGCGTGGCACCGTGGAAGCTATCCCAGAACGAGACTGTCTTGTACCGCCCGGTGACCAGCCTTGCCAGCCGCAGTGCCATGCTGATCGCTTCGGATCCGCCGGGAGCCAGCAGGACCTTGGATAGCGGTTCGGGTGCAACTCGCACCAGCCGCCTGGCCAGATCAATCGCCACCCTGTTGGTGAACCGGCGCGGACAGAAAGTCAATGTATCAAGCTGCAGCTTGACCGCCTGGACGATTGCCGGATGGGCGTGGCCCGCCTGATGCACATTGTTGCCGTGAAAATCGAGCAGGCGGGCACCGGACAGGCATTGCAGCATTGTCCCGGATGCCTTCTCCACCACATCCATGCAGGGGGTAGAGAGCGACTGGTGCATGAAAAGCCGTGCATCTTCAGCCAGCAGCCAGCGTGTTTCCGGATCTGAAAGCTGCTCCATCCGCTGCTTTCGCCATGATGAAAGATTGATGTCGCCCTCGGCGCAGGCGTCAATCGCGGATGCATGTGACCTTGTCGTCATTTTCTCCACGCCCTGGTTTTTCGATTAAACACCCAGCAGATCCCCTCTGCCGCCAGACGCACCGCTATATTGGCCCCGACGATCAGCATGCACATCGCGGCGGCGGCGGCAGTATCGCCGGCGTCATCCATATTGACCACCGCCACGGACGCGAGGGGCAGTCGGCTGGTGTAAAGGAAAATCACCGCCGATACGGTCGCCATGGAACTGACGAAATAATACGCGGCGATTTCAATAACCGCCGGGAAGCAGATAGGCACCGTCACGCGCAGGAATGTGCTGTAAAAAGGCACCGACATGGACTCGGATACCACCTCGAATTCCTTGTCGAGCTGCCGCAGTGCCGTGGTGGCGGTGAGGAAGCTGACGGTGTAGAAGTGGATGATGTTCGACAATACCAGGATAGCCATGGTGCCATAGAGCCAGACAAACGGATTGGCGATTTGAAAAGACACAAAGGGCAAGCTGAAACCGGGGCGGTTGAAGAAGAATACATAGGCGATCCCGATCACCAGGCCGGGCAATGCCAGCGGGGTGATCGACAGCAGGTACCCCGCCTGGCGCAACCGTTCGGCGCCCTGTGTCTTCTCGATCAGCCAGGCGCTCGCAAACGTGACTACCGTGCCGCCCACCGCCGTCCAGGCCGACATGCGCAGGCTGGTGAAAAAGGCATTGTAGCCCCCGCCCCCGACATTCGCGAACAGGTAGTTGGAAAGGGTCCAAAGCTTCGGGTAGATCTCGGGATGCGAGAACGAATACGGCCACATCGCCACGAACGAGGCCAATCCGGCGGTGAAGAGCACGGCCAGCACAGCCAGCGCCGTGGTCCAGCAGAACGTGCCAAACAGGAGATCCCTCCAGAACACCGGTTCCGGTGCCATCGGCACACTGCGGGCCGTCAGCACGGCGTGCGAGCGCCGCTGCACGATCCGGTCGGCGGCAAAGGCGAGCAGTGTCGGGGCCAGCAGGATGATGCTGACCGTTGCCCCCATGCCGAAGTTCTGCTGGCCGACAACCTGTTTGTAGATATCCACCGCCAGCACGTTAAAACGACCGCCAACGACTTTCGGTGCCCCGAAATCGGTGAACGAAAGGGTGAAGCAGACAAACACCGCACTCAGCAGGCCGTATTTGACACTGGGCAGGGTGACGGTGAAAAAGATGCGCAGCCATCCCGCGCCGAGCGACCGGGCGGCCTCATACATCCGGGCATCGGTATGCATCAGGGCCACACTGAGAATCATCATCGCGGGCGGAAAGGTGAACGCGGTCTCGGCCATGACGATCCCGTTGAACCCATAGAGGTTGATATCAAAGGCCAGCCAGGGCAGTTTTCCGAAAAATCCTGAGGTGACGATACCCTTATTGCCGAACATATACACCAGCGAAAGGCCGAACAGCATGGTCGGCGCAAACAGCGGTAGCAGGGCGACGATACGCAGCAGCATCTTTCCGCGGATACTGGTGCGGGTCAGGCCATAGGCATAGAAGAAGGCCAGCGTGACCGCGATGGTGGTTGTGATCAGCCCGACCATCAAGCTGTTCAATGCGGATTGTATAAGATTGGAATGGCCGCCATGCGAGGCGATGAAATGCGCCGAACGAAGCGCCTGCGCCGCCAGCAGCAGGAGTACGCCGACGACGAGACGATGCGATAGCCGGCTGGTATCGCGACGTTTGAAATAGGCCAGCAGCAGTCTGACAAATAGCGTGGTGGCCGCTATGGTGAGGATTAACTCCAGCACAAAGGAGGCTTGGGAGATCCCTTCCAGGCCGAAATACTGCATGAAATTGGCCAATCCGACGAACTGGCGTTGCACGTGGACGTGAGGCCCGCCATCCGATGCCTCGGTATGCACGGGAACCTCCCGATGGGTGGCCTGGTTCAAGACCTCGATCATCGGCAGCAACACCCCCACGACCAGCCACAGGCAGGCCAGGGCGATCAACGTGCGCTGGATCCATCCGTGCAGACTGCTGCGCTGCCGAACGACCCCATCGCCACTGGAGAAAGGGAGCATGGCTAAGCCCGCAAGTGGATCATCAGGCGGCATATTCCCGCCGTTCCTGCTCAGCGTCGTGGAATGCCAGTAGATGGTTTGCCGGCAAGTGGATATCGAGATGGCGGCCGATATCGGGTTTCAGTTGCTCCACCGCCTTGGACTGCAGATCCATCTCCAGATAATGCGCCGAGAGCGCTCCGCTGGCATACAGGACCTGCATCCGGATGCGCGAGACCGATCCACGGAATTCAACCGAGTGAACGCGTACCCCGATGCGATTGGCGTCTGCCGTGTCGGTGGCGGCGCGGATATGTTCCGGGCGGATCGCCAGCATACACTCGATACTGTCAACAGACAGATCGGCCACGGTGTCGAGATGATAGTCCAGGAAACGAATGGATTGCCCATCCATCCGGCGACAATCGGGCAGGAAGTTCATCGCCCCGATAAAACCGGCCACAAACGGATTGGTTGGCGATGCATAAAGATGACGGGGCTCGGAATACTGCATCAGCCGACCATGATCCATCACCACGATACGGTCGGCCATGGTCAGCGCCTCTTCCTGGTCATGCGTCACCATGATGGTGGTGACGCCGAGCTGCTGCTGGATGTTGCGGATCTCGCTGCGAAGCCGGATGCGGACCCGCGCATCGAGGGCGGAGAGAGGCTCATCCAGCAAGAGAAGGGATGGAGAGGGTGCCAGGGCCCGTGCCAGGGCGACCCGCTGCTGCTGGCCACCGGAAAGTTGCGCAGGATATTTGTCGGCCTGATCGGCCAGTCCTACCAGCGAGAGCATCTCCATGGCTCGCAGGCGGCGTTGTGCGGCCGAGCCGCTTCTCAAGCCATATTGCACATTACGCGTCACGCTAAGGTTTGGAAACAGCGCATAGGACTGGAATACGATCCCCAGTCCCCGGCCTGCAATCGGCTCGCGGGACACATCGCGTCCGGCAATCCACACGGAGCCACTGTTTTGCGGCTCCAGTCCGGCGATGATCCGCAACAGGGTGGTCTTGCCGCAGCCGCTGGGGCCGAGGATGGAGACGAACTCGCCCGGACGAACACCCATACTGATGTCCCGCAAGGCAATGAACGTGCCGAACTGTTTGAAGATCCCGTTGACCTCGACAAAATAGCCGTCGGTGCGGGGCTGCTGTGATGCCATGTTTTCGTTCATTGGACTCCTGCTAAATGTAAGCCACGAACGCAGGCGGGAGGATTCCCGCCGCGTTGTGGTCCTCAATGGGTGCTGTTTAGCGCTTCTGGCTTTTGCCATCGTAGCGGCGTGTCCATTCATCAAGGATCCGCTGACGGTTTTTCGCCGCCCAGGTCAAATCGTTCTTGATGAGTACGGACATCGGATCCGCCGGCCATCCCTCGGGTGCTTTTACAGCAATGTCGGTGGCCACGATCGGATAGACCTTGGCATACATCGCCATGGCCTCGTCGCTGATCGCCCAGTCCAGGAAGGTCTTGGCTTCCGGCTTGATCTGGGGTTTGCTGATCAAGGCATTTGACTCGATGTCGTAGCCTGAGCCTTCCGCCGGGAAGGCCACTTCCACGGGCTCGCCCGAGGCGCGTTGCTTGAATCCTCGGTAGGCAAACGAGATGCCGACGGGAAATTCGCCCTTGCCAGCCATTTTCGCAGGCGCACTGCCCGAGTGGGTGTAAAGCGCCATGTTCTCATGCAGTTTGTCCATATACGCCCAGCCCTTCTCCTCGCCCATAAGCTGAAGTATGGCTGAGACCGTCAGGAAGCCAGTGCCGGACGACGCCGGATTCGGCATCACCAAGGCTCCGCGGTACTCCGGCTTGATCAGGTCGGCAAACGAACGCGGCATCGTCATCTTACGCGCTTGCATTTCGATCGTATTGCCGACAATTCCGGTTACCCATGCCTTGATGCCGACCCAGTGTACGGGGGTGTTCACGGCATCCTTCATCGTGGGCCGGACTTTTTCAATCCCCTTCGGATTGTACGGGGCCAGCATCCCGAGTTCCTCGCAGACCAGCAGGCTGGTGGCGGCCGTGCCCCAGACCACATCGGCCACGGGGTTCTGGCGTTCGGCCAGCAGCCGGGCGGTGATGATCCCGGTGGAGTCGCGGATAATATTTACCTTGATGTCCGGATGGGCTTTCTCGAAAGCGGGCATATAGACCGCCAGTTCATCATCCTCGAGCGCGGTGTACACCGTGATTTCAGCAGCCTTGACCTGATGCAGCATTGCCAGACCGGCGATCAGTAATGTCCAGAATTTCATAGATTGTCTTCCTTGTCTTTGCGGTTGTTGTTTATGGGTTTATCTTGAGTGGCGTGTAAAAGGCGTCGGAAATTCAGCATATTCGATCGGCGGCACCTCCTTCCGCCATGCTGGCGTTGATCAGATCGACCATCGCCGGCAGATCGGCGATACTATCAATGACGGCGTGGGCGCCGGCGGCGTGCATGGCCTGCGTGGCGGCCGTGCGGAAAGCGGTTTTACGGTCCTCCGAGAGGGCTTCCCATTCCAGCAGCGAGAGCCCGGTCATGTTGCCGGAAATGGCAGCGCCGACGCTCCACATGCCGGCATTGCGCCCCTCTTCGATATCGACCAGCGTATCCCCCAGTTTGATGCAGGAGGCGGGTGGAAAGACAGAGGTCAGACGGGTGCATTCAAGTGCCATCCAGGGCGCAGGCCGTCCGGCAGGCACATCCGTCCCGCACACGGCGGCATCCGCCACGATGCCCTGCTTCTTGGCCTCGTCCATGACAATCTGCAGCATCTCCCGCGAATAACCCGTGGTAAAGGCGATCCGCAGCCCACGTGCCCTCAGGGCGGCCACCGCGTCGCGTGCGCCGGGGACGAGCTGTGCATAGCGCGGCAGGATTTCCGTCTGCAACGGGATGAATTCATGATAGAGCGAGTCAATGTCGGCATCGGTCGGTGCGGCACCATAACGCGCTACCCATGCATCCCGGATGCTGGGCAGTATGCACAGCGCGGCAATATGATCACGTTTATCCAACCCCATTGGGCCGCGTGCCTCCTCCTCGGAAAGACGGATGTCATGCCGCGAGAATAGCTCGATAAAGGCGCAAGCCGGGGCGCGACTTCCAAAATCCAGAACCGTGCCGGCAAGGTCAAGCACCGCGAGTTTCAAAGGGCCGCGGTAGGGTCGGTTTTCAAGTGTCAACATGGCATTCCCTCCTTTTAGTTGTCACGATCCTCGGATACGTATGCAAGCGAAGGATTGCGAAACGGTTTGATTTTGATAAGGAATCGTAACAGGCTTTTTTGGAGTTCGTGTGGCTGCGGGATAGTCAACGGATGACGAGGCCATGCACAGGCAGGTAGGGCGAAGACCTCCGGGCGAGCCGCCCGTGGCAAAGGCAGTGATGAGAACGACGGCTATGCTCGGAGTGATTTTGACAGGATGACAGGATTATCAGGATGAAATGGACCGAAACATCAGCGTATTTATCCTGTCTGAATCACAGGTCAGAACAACAGCCGTCGGACGAAGGCCGACGTTCAAATATGAAAGGGGATAGGCCCATAATAGGGTTCTCCGAAGCCATGGAATTCATCGATTCTTCGCAAGATCCACACAACGTGGCGATTAAATTAGGGCACCAGACGCAAAAATGCAACCGCTGCGCCCAACCAGCCCTGACGTGCAAGCCGGTTTTTGCAGCCGGGCGGCGTTCGACGGGCGCGGCTTGCCCGGAGGTCTGCGCCCTACCTTGCCAGCCGGGTGGCTTATGCTCGGAGGTCGGGCGAGGCACCGCGACCTACGAGAGGTGATGGTATGTGGTCAAGATTAGGGCACAATATTAAGGTTGGTTAGCCGTACGCGGCTCGGCGCAGCCTCACCCCTATTGAAGGCTTGCGCTACGCTTCATCTTCTGGCAGCATAGTCGCCAATAAGGAGATATTTGCATGAAACGGATTTTATCGCTGCTGGTGTTGCCCTGTCTTTCGCTTGCCCCCGCCCTGGCGCAGGTGGAGGATCCGCGCGGGATGAAGGTGCTGTACCGCGAGCCGCGCTCGGCGCTGGTGATCGGAAACGGGGCCTATTCCAGCTCCCCGCTGGCCAACCCGGTCAACGATGCCGAGGCGATTGCAGCGCTGCTGGAGAAGCGCAATTTCAAGGTTACGCTGCTCAAGAATGCCGACCTGGCGAAGATGGAAGCCGCCGTGGATCTTTTCGGGCAGTCGCTGGGTTCGGGTGGCGTAGGGCTCTTTTTCTATGCGGGGCACGGCATGCAGATCGAGGGGCAGAATTACCTGATTCCCGTCGGGGCGAGGATCGAGAGCGAACGCGACGTGAAGTATAACGCCCTGAACGTGGGCAGAATATTAGGGAAGATGGAGGATGCGAAGAACCGCCTGAACCTGGTGTTCCTGGATGCCTGCCGCGACAACCCTTTCGCCCGCAGTTTCCGCACCGCCACCACCGGACTGGCGCAGATGGATTCGCCGAGCGGGACGCTGATTGCCTATGCCACCGCGCCGGGCAAGCTGGCGGCCGACGGCGTCGATAGCAACAACAGCGTCTATACCCGCTACCTGCTCGAACAGCTCGGTGTACCGGGGCAGGAAATTTCCCCGGCGCTTCGCAATGTGCGGCGCAAGGTCATCGAGACCACCGGCCAAAAGCAGGTGCCGTGGGAATCAACCAGCCTGACGGGCGCGTTCTACCTCACGCCCATCGACATGCTCGACGAGAACCTAGCGCTTTCACGGGCGCAGTTGGAGAGTCTGAAGAAGCTGCAGTCCGAACAGGCGCAGGCGGCGGCGAACCTGAAGAAGCTGGAGACGGAGAAGAACGCCGAGATGGCCAAGCTGGATGCCGAGATCGCGCGGCTGCGTCAGCAGGCGCAGCAGCCGGGCGCGGTGGGCAGCTCGCTCGATCAGCTCCTGGCACTGGGCGAGAAGCGGTCGACAGCGGCCGCGGAACTGGCGTCGGCGCAGCGCAAGGCGGAGGCGGAACGGCAGAAGCGCGAGGCCGAAATCGCACGGGTCAAGTCCGAGGCGCAGGGCAAGCGCAAAGCCGAGTTCGATGCGGCTTATGCGAAGTACCTGAAGGTGTGCGAATACGTGGAGAAAGGGCACCTTGGCACGGCCGAACACCAGGCCGCCTGGCGGGCGATCTGCGGCGACTTCGGCGTCAAGAACCCCGGCGACAAACCCGCCGCCCTCGCCTGGAACGACACCGACGGGGGCACCGTCCAGCTCGCCTCGCTGCATGCCTACGGCCTGGGAGGGACGGGTTCCACCCCGTCCGCGTCGGGCAAGACCCGTTCCATAGACCTTGGCAACGGCATCACCCTCGACCTGGTCTGGATCGCGCCGGGCACCTTCACGATGGGCAGTCCAGAGAGCGAAGCCACTCGTGCAGGCGACGAAACCCAGCACCGAGTGACGCTGACGAAGGGCTTCTGGATGGGTAAATACGAGGTCACGCAGGAGCAGTGGCAGGCGGTGATGGGGAATAACCCAAGCAACTTCAAGGGAGCGAAGAACCCTGTCGAGCAGGTCTCCTGGGAGGACTGCCAAGCCTT
>DIZZ01000165.1:4046-31306 GCA_002428045.1 Verrucomicrobia bacterium UBA6015 | reverse complement strand
CCGGAAAGGCTTCCCGAGGCTCGATTCCCTCCTCATTCCGACCCTTGTTCAAAACGCCTGCAACGGAAACGGGGACGTTCTAGTTAATATACTAATCGTTAATTAGTTATGAGTTAATTGACACACTTCATAAAAGGCTCGGCGTTCAGACTCATCAAAAGCCCCTAGACAGGGATTCTCTATGCGTTAGGATGAAGTCCACGATCGGACTGCAATCCTCAAGACCGTGCGGATGATGCTTGCACCCGTGTTTTCCAATCATCTGTATATCACCACCCAGCTCCCGGTATCGCGCCGCCACCACACCCGTATTCTCATCCCAGGGCACGACCTCATCGGCATCGCCATAGACATGCAGGATCGGGATGCGGTGTTCGGCCAGCGGTTTTAGATTATCCACGGGGTTGATGCCAGACTGCATGGCCTCCTCCTCCGAGGCGTAGCCGAAGACATCCATCACCTTCCGCCAGTCACGCGGACTTCCCGGTCCCTTGCCCTTGCCTCCCGGCCAACTGCGCATGTCGCAGACCGGCGCGTCACCGTAGATGCATGCCACCTTTTCAGGATTGGCAATGGCCCACTGGTAGCAATACAACCCGCCACGACTTAGGCCAATCAGGGCCGGTTTGCGACTGAAACCGAATTGCGTCGCCAGCAGCACGTACAGTGCATCCCATCTCCTGACCGTTTCCGGACAACCAAACCGATCCGGATCTGCCAGATACACGATATGAAAGCCGGCTTCAAGCAGGGCCAATTCCGCTTTTGGAAAGGCATTCAGGAATTCCCCTTTCCAAGCCCACGGCAGACCCGTCAAAGGGCGCTTCGGACACACAACCGTGACTGGACGCTCAGAAATCTCAAATTCATACTTTTCAAAGGCGCCCAACCATGGCGACCGCTTACCTGTTAATGTCATAACGCATCGCTTCCTTTCAACCAATAATTAATGACCGACCTGATGATAATACTATCACATCTACCGGTGTGCCGCAGGTCCGGATCATCTACCCAGTCGTTCACAGCTCCACCTCCAACCGCACTGGAGGCCAGACAAAATAGAACCGGGCAACTCGGCTGGGGAGATGCCCTCAAGTATTAACTTGCCGAGCGCATGTTTAATGGAAATTTCCCAGAAGGAAACGCCACTGACATGAATCGTATGGTCCCCATCCCGCAGGACATCGGCAACCGTCGTGCTCAAGAGGCTTGAACGGAAACAGCGGTCGTATTGTGCCCTGAAAGCGTCATCCTCCATCGCTTTGCGCGGGCGCCCTCCAAAACCTCTCAAAACAGACCCTCGGCGTGCGACTACGGCGACGACCACTCAGCGAATTGCTGTGATAGCAAAGGGCTCACTGGAATATCCTTGAATTAGTGTTATCATCATCAAGCCAATCTGCGCACTCATATTAATTCTTTCCCTTTTGTGGGGTGCACCAGTTTGGGCTAGGGCGTGGGGATGCCCCTGCGGTGGGTCGGCTCAGCCGCCAGCATGTCCGCCAGCAGCGCGTGACCTGCCCCCTGCAAGAGCGTTAGATTTGCTTCACCTTCCACGATACGTTGCGTTTCGAGGAGATCGAACATGGGTTTGGCCACTTCCGCGTCATTACTGATCTCGGTCATTGCCTTGCCGACAATTGCCGGCCGCACGGCCGCCGCTTTGCCGAACTCGACGGCGGCCTGGCGTTCGGCCGTGCTCATGATGATACTCACCTGGTTGACGCCGTCCTGCTTGATCGCGGCCGTGACTTGACGCAGGCGGTTTACTACTTTACTCTCAATCCCCCTGATCATCTGCACGTCGCGAAAATGAACCTTGCGGATGTAGATGGACCCGAGCTGATAGCCCCATTCGTTCGATTTTGGCGTGACCTCCTCGCGCACCGTACGGCTCATGGTGTGCCGATCAATGAGCATTTTTGCGAGCGGGAGGTTGCTCAGGCAACGGACCGTGGAATTACTGACGTTGGCCGCCAGTGACCCGCGTGGGTCGATGTTCTTGAACAGGTAGGCCACCGGATCGTTGATGAACATCTCGTACCAGATTCCGATCCCCATGGGCGCGCCTTCTTCAGAATTGACCGGCTGACTGCGCAAATACTCCTGATCCAGGCGCATGTCTGTCACATGGCAGCGTCCGAGCCACTTGACAAATAGAGCCTTCCACCCAAGTCGTGGCCAGAGGAAGTAGAAGCCTGGTTCTGTGAGTGTCCCAATGACCTTCCCGAACAGAACATATACGTGACAGCGCCGTTCTTCAACAATGGCATAGACACCCAGTAATCGTGCCACGCCAAACACAAGAGGCAAGCCGATCAGGCAGGCCATGAAAGAGGAAACCGCGGATATCATCATGGCATGGTTCATGATTTCACCTCCGTGATAACGCGATTTGCTTGAACAAAAAGCGCCAGTTTGGCATTCCGAACGTATGCATCCATGGACGCCTTGCCGCCGTGGCCCTTGAGCACTGCAAGCTCTGCGGCCAACCGCCGCAACGGCTCAACCTCTGCTTCCGCCTTCAGTGTCTCGATCTCCACCGCGCGTCTGGATTCGACGATGCGCTGATCCGCTGCCGCCGTCGCCAGGCTGATGTCGGACGAAACCTGGTTATGGGCTGTGTTAATGGCGGCCAGCGCCGACTCCACATCGGGCGGCGGATCGATCCCGGTGATGAGCGAGGCGTCGAGCAGAATGCCGTATCGGGCTTGCGAACACTGACACTCCCGATCCATATGTTCGTTCAGATCCCGCAGGTTTTTCCGGAGATCGTTGATTGATATGCCCTCGACCAGGACGGCTTCGTCGCCTCCATTTCTAGGGGCTTCAAACGTCGCGATCCTTTCCCGCAGCACGGCGACGAAGTAACCCATGACATGCGCAATTGGATTCCTGACACCGAAAAGGTAGCCATATAGGTTTCGTTCGGAGACCTGGAACCGAATCTGGCCGGTCAACCCGGTATTCAACTGATCCTTGGTGACCGCTTCGAGCACGGTACCGTTGTGATTCGCCCCGGGAGACTCCGGATCAAACGCCATATTTGCCGTTTCCGTGGCAATCGAGACCTTATGCACCTTTTCCCAAGGCCACTTTAAATAGGGACCGCCCGGCATTACGATCCGAACCTGCGGATAGCAGTACCGCTCCCTCTCGGTTTGCCTCAGCGAATCAGCGATCGGATCGTCGAGGGTCGTCGCGTTGCCCAATCGCTGCGCGCGGCCAAACACCGTCTTCACGGCCCGCTGGTTCGGTCCAACCGTGTAGAAACTCGTCAACCCAAAGCGCAGCACGAACCAGGCCGCCATACCAACAAGAACGCCAGTCACTATATCCATCTTTTGAATCCTTTCATTCTCCTGAGTCTACGGAGGTCATGCCGCAGACGATTAATAACGGTCATGTTCGTCAGGTTCCCTATCGGGAATCTGGGCCAAGGCGGCTTCAAACTTCTTCCGGCTTGCTCGCCGGGCACGCTGGGCCAGATAGTTTTCAGTCTCCATGGCGGATATCTTTTCCGCTACCGCCGTGGCTACAAACTGGTTGATTGACACGCTGTCCCGCTTCGAAAGCAGTCGTGCGCGGTCGTGAATGGAATACGGACCACGTCTTGATCTCAATCCAGAGATTAGTACATTTGTGTCCATCACTACCTGATATCTCCTATTCACTTTGTTATCATATGTGATGCTGTTGGGCTTGTCAACCTATCGCAGATCGGCGTTGGCGAGGAGTCGAGCCGCGGAGCCCAATCCAGGCTTCCCGCCATCCTGTTGATCCTGTATAAACACGAAGCCGTCGGTTCACGAGAACGGGCGACGAGAACGGCCCAGGAGTTGAAGCCCCTATCGTCCACCGCTCTCGTCGCACTCTATCGTCCACCGATCCCCGGGTAGAGGGGGACCTGAGTAGTTACTCGCAAAAAATGACAGCCATCACCCAGAAAACTTGGCACTATCCCGTTCGTTAAAGAGAACATCAAAGCCTATGGGATGCGAGTGGAAAAATTACTCTTCGTGGATGCTGAAAAAGGTGGAGGGTGATGCGTCTGGCGCAGCGGTGTAGACATTGAGGGGGGGCGTGGCGGGAATGTTGCTGGCCACGGGCGAGAAAGGGGCCAGCAAGTTGGTGGCCGTCATGACCCGATAGGTCTGGCCAGTGCCGCTGCTCCATTGCAAGCGGACGTTGCCGTTGGCGGCGAGTTGGGGAGGGGCCTGAACGAAGGGGTAATCGCGCACGGCGAAATCGGGGGCGATGGCGGTCCAATAGGCGTTGGAGTCGACAGTGACGCGTAGGCGCATGCGTTTGGCGGTTCCTTGAAAGAGGAGGTTGCCGGACCAGACACCGTCGACGAATTCGGTGATGTTGCTGGGGGTGACGGAAACGGTTGCGCCGTAGGCGGCGGGCCCGATGCGGAAAATGGGGAACGTGGTGGAGAGTTCCGGAGTGGGGCCATTAGTGGCGGACCACTCCAGCGGGGAACCGTGCTCGTTTGTGCTGGTTCCGATGAGGGTGCAGGGGGCGGTGGATGCTCCGGCGTAGGAATTTGCCCAGCGGGGATAGTTGGTAGAGTTGTCAAAGGAAAAGTCCACCATCAGGTTGTCGATGCCGTTGTATTCAAAGGGGCTGGAAAACGGGTAGGCAATCCAACCTTCCTCATCGATGGTGGTGTCGCCGTGAAAGACGGTGGTCCAGCCTTCGCTTTCAAAGACGGCGTTGGAGGGATAGGCGTCCAGCGAGGTGTGTTTCATACGGATGGTGAAGTTTTCGACAAGTGTGGGGTAGCAGGTTTGGGTGAGTTGGAACTCGCTGAACGTTCGGGCACCACCGAACTGGCTGGCGGGATAAATGACTTGCATTCGTACATCGTCATATTGGATGTTAAAAGGATAACTCCACCACATGTCGGTGGTGGTTCCAGAGTACAACCCCGGATCGATGATGTCGTCCACCTCGGTTTCCACATGAACGGGACTGGAGAAGGTGGTGAGTGGGTTTCCAAACGGATTTCTCGCCACGATCTGGAAGGGCACGGGGCGGTTTTCAACTTCGGGGGTGTGGATTCCGTGGAGCGTCAGGCGCTCAAGCGATTGCGTGGAGGGCACGTTGGTGGGTACGCGCGCAAGGAAGGATTGGCAGCCCAGGAAATCGGGCACTTCCTGATAGGTGGGGTGTTCATTTTCGGCTTTGTTGGCGGTGGCGAAAAAGGAGGCTTCGCGAAAAGATACATAGCCATCACCGTTGAAGTCGGCATTGCAGGGAGCGCCGTCGACCCAAGGGACGTTGTTACTGGGGAAGAACCCGCGCACGGCGGCGGTCCAGTAGTAGGACCACTGGTCGTAATAGAACGGATAGCTCATGGCATACGAGGTACCGTTGTGGGCGGCGGCGGTGGCGATGGCTCGGTTGGATTGGTCGAGGTCGTCGGCAAAGCCGCCTCCGTAGCACTGTTCCATCACAAAAAAGATGGGGCAGGAGATGGGCTCGGTGAGGGCTTGGAGATCGCGATCGTGAAGGCGTTCCTGATTCCAGAGGGACAGTTCAACGTCCCAAGCACTGCCACCGGGGGTAGGACCGCCATGGTCGGTGAGAAAAACAAACAGTTGGTCTTGCGGCGTCAGGCGGCTTTGCAGATCGAGGAAGGCGTTGCTGACGCTGGCGGCGGAGGCGTCGCCGGTGATGTCGCACTCGCCGTCGCCATCGAAATCGAGAGGCGTGCTGGCCAACCAACTGTCGGGAGGGACGTAGTTGTAGTTGAGGTGATCAATGGCGGGATTGGTGCCATCGGCGACTAACACAGTGACGTTGGATTTAGCGTAGCCATATTTTTGAATCAAGGTGGAGTAAATATAGGCGGTGTCGCGCCAGTAGCGGTCGGTGTTGCTGTTGGTGGTGTTACCCCCGGAGATGAGAAGGGCAAAATGGTGAGAATCGGCCTCACCATAGAGAATGCTGTTGGTGGAGCCGGACGCAATAACAACAGGCGCGAATTTTATGGCTGCAGGATGGAAGGCGATTAGACGTTCCATGCCGTAGGGGCCGGCTACGGCATCGGGACCTTCGATCGTCAGGGGGCGAACAGCGTCGATGACGTGAGTGGACGAGAGATCGGGCGCGATAAAAACATAGCGGCACGGATGCGCCCAGTTGGCGGCGGGATCGTCATCGATAAAAAACACCCAGCAGGAAGGCCAGGGCGCGGCGATTTCCTGATGCCCCCAGGTGGTGAGCGTGGTGCGTCCGGCGACGTGAAGCGTGGGCAGTCCCCACAATTCGACGGCGTTGGTTTGTCCGTTACGCGCGATGGATTCGGCGACTTTGCAGGCCTGTTCGAAATCGGCCGGGATGGCAAATGCTGGCAGCAGGAAAAGCAGGAAGAGGCAGGTCGTTGCAAGAATTTTCCACGCTGTGGAAGAAAGTTTCCCACATGGAAGACCTTTCGAAATGGAATGAGCGGCAGTTGAGCACATAGGGTTATGACCTCAAAATGGGCGTGTTGCGACGGGCGAGGAAGTGATAAGAAATCGCATTTAAAGCGGCACGGGCACCCGCCCGCTGGAACCGGTATGAAAGAGAACTTCCAAAAAAAGCAAATGTAGCAAAGCGATCTAGGAGGTGTCAATTCCTGAACAGGGCAGGACTTGCACGACGAAGGCAACCTCCCCTATCAACCTGTTTTTTCTCGTGACGAAACTCGTTCCAGATGGTGGCCCTGATGTTCGGGTCCATACTTTCTTCCTTGTCCTACGTGTGCTCTAACCATGTGAAGTGCGCTTGATTCCTGATTATGGGATAGTCCGACCGCCGTATCAAGAGCCATTAATTAACGATATCCCGACCATACACCGCTACCTGACCTATGGCCAATGCAGCAGGCTCAGGCTGGTCATTTTCAATCTTGAGATAACGTACCCTGCGTCCGGGGATCCAGGCACCGGCCTGATACCCGTTGATGGCCAGCTCGACCAGCAGATTGGTGGCACGACCAACTTCCTCGCAGTCTTTCCCATCGCGCGAGACCTGCACCACCAATTCGGCACACTTCTTGCCAGACACCACCTGTTCAATGCTTACCCCGGTGACGTCATGCTCCGCGCCCAAATCGATTTCCACTGAACAGGGTTGCTCCTTCATCACCCCGGTTACACGCTGGCCATAGGTCGTGGAGTCGCTGAACAGCGACTGCACCCCCGTCGAGACCGGCTCCAGATCTTGAACCGGCCTATCCAGCCTGAGTTCCACGATCGTATCCGCCACACACCGGAGTGCGCGGGGAATGACGAACCGGAGCCCCGCCTCCGTCTTCGTGAACGCAATGCTCTCACCGTGCAACAGGCGGGCTGACAGAACCGTGTGCCTAGGGAGTAGCGGCAGTTCCAGAATCTCGCCCGGCAGATCAGTGATGTGCAAATAGACAGCATCGCCACGGTGGACCGAACCACCCCAGGTGTTCGGCATCCAGGGACCGCCGCGCGTCCCGAAAATCGCCGTTCCGTTCTGCTCCAACCAGGCGCCCAATTCCAGTAGTCGCTGGCATTCGTTCTCATCAAAAGCCCCGTCCCAGTGCGGTCCCCAGGAAAGCAACAGATTGCCATCGCCGCAAGCATTGCTCGCCAGCATCCGGATCAGTTGCTCGAGGCTCTTGGGCGGCGTGGCGCTGTAGCTCCAGGAAGTGGTCAGGCAGATGCACGATTCCCATGGCCGCCAATTCTGGAACGTTCCGAGCCGGCCTTCAGGGGTATCGAAATCGCCCGGCACGGAGCAGCGGTTGTTGATAATAATGCCGGGCTGGAGCTCGCGGATCAGCCGGGTAATCCGCTCACCATCCCACATCTCGGCCGTGAACATGTTGCCCCACCAGGCGGCATCCCACCAGAAGATATCGATCTTGCCGTAACGGGTACAGAGCTCCCTCACCACCTTCTCCTGATACGCGAGATAGCGCTGGTGACACTCGCCCATGGGCTGGGTCACCCCCGGCTTGAGTGTCCAATGCACCCCCTTCAACTCGACCTTGTCGGGATCCACCGGCATATAATCGGGATGGTACCAATCCCGCTGGGAGTAATAGATTCCGAAGGGCAGACCGGCCGCATGGCAGGCATCGGACACCTCCCGGAGAACATCTCTGCCGAAAGGGGTACGGGTGATCTTGAACTCCGATTCATCCGTATCCCACATATGAAACCCGTCATGATGCTTGGCGATCAGCACCAGGTACTTGCATCCAGCCTTGAGGGCGATTTCCACCCAGCGGCGGGCGTCGAACTGTTCCAGCCGGAACTCCTGCGCCCAGCGCTGCCACTCCGCATCGGGATAGGGCCCCTTTCCACAGTCCGGCGCTTTCCGGGTATGACACACCCCCCAGGAGAGATCCTGGTTCTTATACGTCGATAGACCAAAGTGGATGAACATACCGTAACGGGCATCGCGAAACCATTGGAGCTCCTGCTCCGTGGCAAAATTGCTGCCACACCACTCCTCTGGCGTGAAGGGCTGGTAAAATATCGGGTTCGGATTCGCCGGCAGTGGAAAATCGTTACGGTGTGAATAGGGCATAGTGGCTTCCTTTCGTTTCAGCGTTTGCTCTTCTCGTTAATCCAGAGTCCCAGGATGTTCTGTGCCTTACTGGATTTCACCTTTGCCCTGTTGGTTCCGGTTCTTCACCTGCGAGAAGATCCAGCATGGTGAATCGAGCCATGGCAATCTGTTCATACGGGTGCTTATCGCCGCGTTCATACAAACATGCGGCTAGGCCACCCGCAAGAACTGCCAAATCGGAGTAAGCACTTGGTCCGGTGTGCAGCGATAGGCTGGAGGGCCACGTCTCGCCTTCATCGAAACTGGCTCTGACGGTCATGTTGTCTCTCTTAGTGCTGGCCGGATTTGAGAAAAGAATGACGCCCTGCTGTCCGTCTGCCGGCCAGGAGTATCTCGCCATGCTGGCCTGGCAGATCGGCTCGACCAAGGTGTGATCAACCCCCTGGTTTTCCCATGTGACGCCACCGTCGCGAGTGAACACCCTCTGTCGGAGATTCTTCGGCTGAGCGTAGTTTCTCATGTTCAGCATCAGTCGGCCGTCCACCAACTCGACCACTTCGCACTCATTCACCTGATGGTTTGGCGTGCGGCCTCCAAGCGTCCATGTGTTGCCGTGATTGTCACTGTAAATAATGTGTGAGTAATGGTGCCTTGTCTTCGCCTCGATGTGATCGCAAGCGAGCACGAGGCGTCCTGCATGTTCACCGTGGTGAATCTGAATGCCGCTTCCCGGCCCTGTAGCATACCAGGTCCAATCCGGTTTCTTGACGCTGGCCGTCACTTCCTGCGGCTCTGACCAGGTGAGACCATCGTCCGTCGACGAGATGACAAACACCCGCCTTGTATCTTTGCTGCGTCCCTCAATGATGTCCTTTTCGTGATCGTCCCCCCGGTTCCAGGTGGTCAGTAGCCATACCGTCCCGGTTGTCCTGTCCACGACAGGGCATGGGTTTCCGCAGGTGTTTCCGCCATCATCCCAGACAACCTGCTGGTTTGACCATGTCTCCCCGTTATCCGTGGAACGTCTCATGAGCAGGTCAATATCACCGGCATCGCTGGAGCCGCTCTTCCGGCCTTCACAGAAGGCCAGAAGCGTGCTGTTGGTTGATACGACAAGGGCGGGTATCCGGTACGTGTGATAACCGCCTTTCCCGCTCTCCCACAGGGATTGCTGCTTCATGTCGTGATCTCCGGCAATGCCCGCGACAGCCATACATGAGATGGTGCCAAGGAGCAGCATTATAGCTCTAAAATTCATGGGCTCTGTCTTATTTACTTTTCAACAATTCCTGCATCGCGGCAGCCAGCGCTTCGCCGACTTCGAGGATCGTTTCGGCGTTATTCCCCAGGGTCCGCGGATCACCGCCCCGCAAGAATGGCTGGATATCCACGGTCTTCACGTTGCCGGCAAACTCCGGATACTTCGCCGCGTCGCCCACCGCCATTTGCGCTTCATGGATCTTGCCGTCGCCCATTTTCAGCGCCGCCACCACAACGGGCAGGTTCGGCGCGTCGAGATCCTTCCGGAGATCACGGATCAGGTTCGCTAGGTTATTCTCGTAAGCCGCCGTCTGCGCCGGAGACTCACTGTCCGCAATTCCCTGCATCCAAACCAGCCCGGCAAGTTCTACGCCCTGGTTCTGATATCCAGGACAAAACCTGTCAAACTGCGCTAGTGAATCTTTAATACCATTCACCAGCTCAAGGTATTCCTGGCCGTTCTGCAGGTATTGCCTGAAGTCCAGCCACTCATCGATCTTCCGCAAGCCGGTCCAGGTACTCTCGGCGTTGCCGGGATTCTTGTAGACGGCGGCTTTCCCGTCGAGATTTTTCATCACCGCCCCCTGATAACCGCCGGTAATGGAATCGCCAATCAACAGCACGCGGGGCAGCGGTTTGGTGCTCTCCTTGCGACTCGCAAGTGCGGCAAGGATGGTCTCCGTAACTTGCGGAGCGAGGTTGCCGACGGCGTGAACATTCGGATCCACCCAACTACCGGTACCCTTGGGGACCAGCGCGTGGAGATCGTCAATGATCACCCCGTTCTCCTTCATGACTTTTTCCGCCACCGCGTTATACGCGACCACATCGGCGTTAGGTTGGTCCGGCTCGCCCTTCCAAACCGGGGTCACGCTCGCCCATATCAGTGTCGCGCCGGTCTGCTTCATCCGCGCCACGAGTGTGCGCAGATTCTTCTCAAAGTCTTCAACGGATGTCGTGTTACCATGTCCCTGGTAATACTTCGAAGAGGGATCCTTGTACCCGGCATCCCACACGCCCCAGTTGAAGTGGATCACGTCCCAGCTGCCCTTCAGATCCGGGTCGCCCCCGCTCGACGGCGGCAGGTAATCGTGCCCAAGCGAACGGCTTCCCCTCATAAACCATATCGGGTGTTTCGTTGCAAACCGCATGAGGAAAACCGGCTCTTCAAACGTCTCCCCCATGACATTGCCCAATATGAGGTCTGCCGCGACACCATGGCGTGGATCCATAGGATCATCCGGAATCCCCAGCGGCTGGCCTGGCGCCCGCGTGTTGTTGTGGATCGGCTGCGCGTCATACAACAGCACATCATCCCGCTTCACCCACCTGCCTTCTGCATCCCGGAGGAATGCGTATTTCGGATTCTCCGCCACCACCGTCTCCAACGTACCTGGCCGGTTAATCTGGGGAACACGGAACGCATGCCCTGCCTTCTTGAAGAAAACCGTCTGGAACGGATAGCGTTTCTTCGCTTCGAGCTGGACTGGCGTGATGACCGGTTTATCCTGCCCGACCTCCTGGCGATAGACTTCCTTCCCGTCCAGCGTCGTCACATTGAAAGCCGACTCATCGCTTCCAGGGCGAACCTCGTACTGGCCCGATGCCGGAACGACCAACGCTCCGCGCAGCACGGTGGTGTAACCCTCCTGCTGCGCCAGCTCCGGGAACGGCGTCATCGGCACCGGTACCCTGCCCTTCTGCTTATCCGGCCGCCGTTCAGTCCTCTGATCGCCGACCTCCACCATGCTGGTGACCTCTGGAGGGAGTACAGCGTGCATACCTTTATAAACCGAGCAGATGACATGCTTGGCTTTCTCATCCTTGGCCGGCACAACATCGGGAAAGAACTGTACCTCCGTGCCGTCAGTCCGTCCGACAACAGTGCCCTGCTCCAGGCAGTTCTCATCACCGGCCAGGATAAAGACTTTGACTGGCTTTGGGGTATCCACCGCCCATAGCATACCGCTGCCCATCGCCACCGCCATACACAATACACTGCGCATCTGTTTTTGCATCATGAATCCTTTCGCACCAATTCAATTGCCACCAGTTTCATCCCTCTGATCGCATCCTTGTCGAGGCGTACAGCGGCGAGACTGATGGTATCTTCCCCCGCCCTATCGAAGCGCAGGCTCCCCACCCGGCTGCGCACAATCTGGGCGCGCCATTCATTCTCGATGGCCCCCATGTCGCGGATGCCAACGGTGGCGACCAGGGAGTCTTCGCCGCGGGTCACCTTCACATCATGATTACCGAACCATTCCGGACGGCGGGGGTTGACCCGGGTCACCGCCACCACCTCATAATCGCCGGGGATCTTGAGCCGGAAGGTCCACGACATGCTGCTTCCGGTATCATTCCACCCCTCGGTCACCCCTTCCTGGTGTACCTTGGCGATCCCCGACATTTGCCCGACCGCCGCGGACAAGCGGATTGGCGCGCGCCCCTCCTGGATGACCAGTTGCTCCACATCAGGCACACCGTCTAATCCAACGGCCACGACCGAGACAATCTCCTCCGGTGCCAGCGCGGGCACATCCAGCAGCACCGTGTCGCCGTCCTGCCTCACCCGGACGCTTTCGTCCGCTTTTCCTATGATCCGCGCCGAGCGAACCTTGTTCCGCAATCCGTATAGAGCCAGCACCCCGTCGGCTGGCCATTGCTTGACCATGAGATAAAGGTTCTCCCCCTTGCAGGTCACCCGGCCCCAGGCAGGATCGGTAAAGAAGGGACTCGCCGAGGTGCCATAGATCGCTTCACCATTCCGTTCCAGCCAGGCGCCGACCTGCTTCAGGAGATCCACGCTCGGCTGGGGAATGACACCTTCGGCGGTCGGCCCGACATTCAACAGGTAGTTCACCCCCTTGGACGCACAGTTGACCAGCAGATCCAGCAGGGTCGCCAGCGACTTCCAGTGGTGGTCGTCCTTCCGGTATCCCCACGTATCATTCAGGGTAGCAGGCGTTTCCCACGCCCCCTCAACCTTGCCAGCCGGATGCTCGTTATCTCCTAGGCTACCATAATCGCCCACATCATGCCCCACGCGGCCGCTGACGAGACAGGCGGGCTGGAGGCTGTGGACAAGGTCACGCAAGGAGCGGCTTTGCTCCTGGGTGATGGCAACCGGAGTATCGAACCAGATCAGGCCGATCGGACCGTACTTGGTTAAGAGTTCAACGAGGTTGGGCTTTACTACGGTGTCGAGATAGCGCTGGAAATCCTCTGGCGGGCGCGCGTAGCTGAGCCACTCGGGGCCGGTGCCGACCTCTTCCCAGTGACCTGCCCCGCCGGGCGCATGCCAGTCGAGCGCCTGGGAATAGTAAAAACACATGCGGATGCCGCGCTTGTTGCAGGCGGTGGCCAGCTCCATCATCGGATCCCGACCGAAAGGCGTCTGCTTCACGATGTTGTAGGGGTTGCTCGGCGAATCGAACATGCAGAAGCCTTCGTGATGCTTGGCGGTAATCACCAGGTACTTCATCCCAGCCTGCCGCGCCAGCTCGGCCCACGCCTCGGCATCGAATTTCACCGGATTGAAATCCTTCGCCAGTTCCTCGTATTCGGCGATGGGAATCTTCCCATTGCGCATGATCCACTCACCAATACCGGGGACATTCTTGCCCTTCCACTCCCCGGCCAGACTGGCATACAACCCCCAGTGAATGAACATCCCGAACCGCGCCTCATGCCACCATGCCAACCGCTCCTCTGCCGTCATATCATTCTCCTTTATTTATCACTTGTTTCCAGCACTCCAGTCCTTGCATAATACCTCGGTGTGTTCGAGAACCAGTTCTGGCCCCCGCGCGAGTATATCCAAGAGATATGGGACTTCGCGCTCTTGTCGGCAGCGGCCAGAGCTGCTCCTAGAAGCCAGGGTTTGCGCTTGAGGATATTGATGCGTTCACCATCATGTATTCTCCTGGGTCTCAGCAACCGGCTGCTCGGTAACAATACTCAGGCCACTGATGCCCATGAAATCCTTCGGGTTATGGGTGATCAACGGCGCAGCGTGGCGTACGGTGCAGGCGGCAATCCATGCGTCGTTGGGCGCTATGGGGCTGCCGTTGCGTTGCCGCTCGGCTACCAGTCGGCCATAACAACGTGCTATCTCGTGATCGTAAGGTATAACCACAAAATTTCGCAGCGTCGTTTCGAGCCGCTGCCGTTTGTCCGAACCCCAGCGGGCCTTCTCAGCGCCAAAATACATTTCTCCGACAGTAATAAAACTGATCGCCAAGAGCTTTCCTTCAACGTGGCGAGCGTAGCGTTCCGCCTCAGGACCGCCCCGCATCAAGTACGACACGATACAGGTGTCCAGAATGATCTTCGCGTCGCTCATTACTTTCCCCCTCCTGCGAACTCATGATGCCGAAGATTCTCTATCGAGGCCTCAAAGCCGTCATCGTCTTCTCCTGGCCATGTGCCGAACAACGCCTGAACATTCGCAAGCGGCGGCACATTCTGGCTCAAGGCAAGCTCGTCAAGTGACGGGGACTCCCAGAAGCTACGAGCAATCGGTGTACCTTGCGGTAGTAGATCAACGGCCTTATCTTCAAAACCTTCAAGTCGTTCGATATCGTGAATCTTGACACTTGTGATTCTTCCTGTGAACGGATCCTCCTTTGCTTCGCCCACGATGCGGACATACTGGAGCATGTCGTCCAGAACCTCATCTTTTTGTTCTTCATCAAAAAGGCAAAGGATGGGATCCCCTGCACTCGGATGGATGCGGCAGCGAGTGCCATGTTCCTTAAAGTCTGCCATCAAGAGTCGGCCATCTATTGTGCGAATGTTCCTCTGCGGTCCCTTGATGCGTCTCTGAATCCTTTCATAGCCGTTCGGTGTAAAAGATGTCCTCAGTGGAACAGCACGATGATTCAGTGTGATTTCAATTCGCTCCACGCCTTGGGTGAACAGGAGGCCCGCGTCGCGCCAAGCCATTAACACGCCTGCGTCATAGCCATTCGGCAAGGGTGCTTCGTCTTCCCTATTCTGGACGTCCTCAAGCCCTCGAATGGACTTCTCCAGTATCTCCATGCCGAAATCCATTTGGGGAAGATAGCCTTCTGTTCGACGCCGCTCGAAGCCGAGCACAGCCGCCGGGCTACCTTCGGTCAGCAAGACGAGATCCAGATCGATCTCTTCCTTGATTTGTTGGAGTGGACGCCCCAGTTTAGTACTCTCAACAGCTCCTCGCAGCACACTGCCTGTACGCTGAAGTGCCTTGTTCAGGTTACCCAGAAATTTGAGGAGATGCACTACAGGGATACGTCCCGCACTAACGGAGGTTCCGTCAAAACGAATCTTTAATAGAGGTTCATTCACGTTCACATTCACCCTCCTTTCGCTAAATCTTTAAATCACAAGCACGGAGGATATTATTCATATTTTAACGATTCTAACAATGGTAAAGTAATAAATGCAAAGCAGAAGGCACAATGATCTTTATGTTAATCTTGTTTTGCCTGGCATTACACCGAACTCATTGGATTACATTTGCTCTGAGGACAAACCCTATGGTTCCCAACCCAACCGTCGGCAGCGTTGCCGCCAGTCCGGTGTCCGTCATCGCCCAGGCGAGCGGCTGCGCTGCACCGAGCAGGCCAACGGATTTCACGTTTTGCCCCGCCAGGGAATGTACAATGACCTTGCCGTCAGCAGGCCAGACCAGGCCGATGACGTAAACCGCGTCCCCTTTGGCGGTGAACCACAGGTCCCGCGATGTGAAGGCCGCCTTGAATCCCTTCTCATCCCGTTCCAGCGTTCCTCCGAAACGGCTGACGGAATCGCCTTCCTTGTCGATACGCCAGGCGGAGGTGCCGTACACCGCTTCCCCGTTCACCCGCATCCAGTCGCCGATATGCCGGAAGCAGGTAAAGGTTTCTTCCGGGATGGATCCATCCGGGCGCGGACCGATATTCAAGAGGTAATTGCCACCGCGGCTGATGATGCTGACCAGGAAATGAATCAATTCGTCCCGGCTCTTCCAGTCGGTGCTGCGCTCGCTATAGCCCCAGGTATTGTTGAGCGTTCCCGGCGATTCCCAGGGCATCGGCTGATCCGGATCCAGGATCATATCGTCCCCGGCCGTGATGTAGTCGCCCAGTGTGTGGCGGTCCTGATGCCCATCCATCCGGCTGTTAACCAGACAGTCGGGCTGCAACTCCGTAACCAGCTTATAGAACCGGAAAGCCTCTGGCGGATTCAGGTATTTGCCAAGGTACCAGTAATCAAACCAGAGCGAGTAAAGCTTCGGATAACGTTCCAGCAGCTCCCTGACCTGCGGATAGGCCTTCTTCTCGAAATAGTCCCGACGGGTGACATTGGCCGGGTCCCAGGTGTTCATCGGGTTGGATTTCTTCCGGTCCCGCTCGGCGGTGGGATCGGCATCCGGCGTGCCGCCCTCCCCCTCCCATCCGTCATGCCAGTCGATGACATGGGAATAATAAAGCCCGAACCCGAGCCGCTGCTTCTGGCACTCGGCATAGAGTTCATCGAGGATGTTGATCTTGCAGGGCGAGGCCTCCGCGATATTGAACGTGCTGCAGCGGCTCGGCCAGAGGGCGAAGCCGTCATGATGCTTGGCGGTGACGACCACATACTTCATACCGGCCAGCTTGGCGAGGCCGATCCATTCGGCAGCGTTGAACTTATCCGGATCGAGCTGCCTAGCCAACGCGGCATAATCCGCCCGCGGGATATTGCCATGCCACATGATCCACTCGCCCATACCCCAGACCTCGCGGCCGTCCCAGCGGCCGGACGGGATGGAATAAAGTCCCCAGTGAATGAACATGCCGAACTTATCCTCATTGAACCGCCGCCACACGCCCCGCTGGCACTTCCCCTCATGCAGCACCTGCCACTCGGTTTGCAGTTCCGCTGGCATGACCGGGCTCGTCATCCAAACATTTTTATTCATCGCTATTTCTCCTTTAATCCTGCCACTGGATCCGCAATGACCTTTTACCACAACATCCGAGAATAGTACACGTTCAGCGCAGTCCTGTCTTTGACTGATTCTGGAAAAGATTTATCCGATCCACGCATCGGATGGGCGAATTTCCGCCTTCTGCTTCGCTAAAATCCGCCCGATCAGGCGCCAGGTCGCCATCACGCCATCGGGGGGAACAGGCAGTTGATCCTTGATCAGGCGGCTAAACCGGGCAAGATTATAGAATGGTATCGCCGCGTACATATGATGCTCGATATGATACTGCATCTGCCAGTAGAGGAATCCGAAAAAGGAGTTTACCCGGATAGAACGGGTACAGAGCCTGAAGTCCGAAACGTTGTCGCTCATCCCAACATGCTGTGTTTCGTTCAGCACAAAGTTCAAGCCCAGCCCGAATGCACGTGCGAACGTGGTGACAAAGGGAAGCAGAAACCACCGGGGATGCACCAGAATCCCCAGCACGATGGACGCCACCAGGATCACCCCGTGACACAGGGACCAGACTTCCTTCCTTAGGTTTTCTTTCTTGATATAGGGGTCATGAATACCGTCTCGTACATCTCGCGGAGACGTTTTTTCTGCGCCTTATCGGCTGACGTGAGTTTTCGCTTCGTCAATAAATCATCTTTTCATTCCCAACGCCTTGCGTTGAGGCGTTCAGCTTCGGCAGACCGAGCCCTTTACTGAATCGCCACCGACGGCTGGTTCGCTATTGCCTTTAACCTATATTTCCTGTACAAAAACAGGCTACTGATGACAGCCATTGAAATTATGGAGAGGGTGTACATCACGGCGATGTTGGGCAGGAGATGCAAACCTATGACGTAGTCGAGACTTGTTGGAAAAACAAGCAAAACTATAGACCATAACAACCATGGTGAATCTGAAAAATAGTCTTGAAGCATTCTGGCAATCAGAAAATAGAATATCAGGAATGAGGGTGCCATAAGCCTCTCGTCATTGCTACCAAAAAGGGCGGTTCCAAGCACGAGCAAGAGAAACGCCAAGCCATGCAACCGCTTGCGAAAAAAGGAAATAGTGACCTCACACAGAACCACCGGAACAAAAACGAGAGGAGCAAATGAATTTATAACGAGTGCATATACTCGGCCTGGCGACAGAAGCTTGCTCGAATGCATCAGAAATGCATCCCAAAGGCTGCTCCCCCCATCATAGGGGACGGTCATACGCACAAAAAGAAAAAGCACAATGCCGGGAACGACGGAAATAACGAAAGGGATCCATTCCTTTCGCCATGCACCTGATTCAAGAAGGTATATGATAGCAACCGGAATAACCAGCATCGATGTTTCCCGTGTCAGAGATCCCAGCATGAGGAGAACGCATAACACAGACCAGTTATGACGAAGCATGCACCAGTACAGGGCGATCAGTAGGATCAGGGATATTAGATCATTTATTTGGAAATGATTCCATACGGGGTAGCCAAAGAAATATTTATTAAAACTAAATAGCAGAACCGTCACTGCCGCAACATTGGATCGTATTCCATTGCTACATAGAAAACAGTAAAAGACAACAAGCAAGAATAAGGCCACGAGGATGGTTGCTATGTAGTAGATCTGAAATATATCCCAGGGTAGTAAGCCGAGCAAGTAGGGCCCCAGCAACCTGAAAGCAAAGGGCTGTGGAATTGATTCATCAAATAGAGGGGCTGCGGATGATATCGCAAGATACTTGTGATAGTCCCATGTAGCTCTTGAAACAATGGAAGCATCCATCTTGCCATAGACAAAGAAAACCATGGCAAGTGTTATCAATGCTATTATGACGATATATCGGTTGTTCATTCTTTTGTTTATGTATGCGAAACGTTTTAGCCTTAATTTACGCTATACAGGGTCATGCTATCAGAATCATGAAACCAATCAATCCCTAATCGCGGATGACGGATAAGGAACCCATGGATATTTCATCTGCTTTTGCCGTACGGGGGCGTGATGTTCTTTTTCGAGCAACATCGCAGACCGGTCATCAGGGTTGTGCGTGCCGATTGGATATTCCCTGTTGGATATTGGATATTCAATTTCTGGGGGCATCGTTTGCTTGCATACCGTAGGATCCTGCCATAAAGTGGTGGCGTTGTGAACGGAGTACCCCGATGAAAATTAACGCACAGGATCCTGATCCATCGCGCACGCCAGGCCTAAAACATGGGCGAAAGCGGTGGTGTTTGCTGGCGCTGGCGCTATCCCTGCTGACGGTGGCCTCCTGGCACGTCTACAAGCCGATGCCTGATGGCCTGGACTTTACCGGCTCGTTCCATCCGGCCCACGATCTACGCTTTCTGCGCGATGTCACGTTTCAAGAAACGGATGGGGCTGAAGGCAAGCGCCGCGTCGACCAGCAGATCTTTGATGAAGTGCTGGCCATGGTCGCCGAGGCCGAGTCGCTGCTGGTGATTGATATGTTCCTGTTCAACGACCTTACGGGCAAGGAGGATCGCGTTTACCGCACGCTCTCCCGCGAGTTGACCGATGCGATCATCGCCCGGCGGCAGGCCCGTCCAGCGCTGCATTGCTGGCTGATCACCGATCCGCTCAACTCCCTGTATGGCGGACTTGAATCGGCACACCTCGCCCGGCTGCGGGCGCACGGCGTTACGGTGGTCACCACCCGGTTGACCGCCTTACGCGACAGCAACCCGGCCTATTCGACCGGGTGGCGCCTGCTGCTGCGTTTCTGGCCGCACCATTTCGGTCCGATGCTGCCCAACCCGATGGCGGGCGCCCCCGTGCCGCTGCGCAGCTATCTCGATCTGCTTAACTTCAAGGCCAATCACCGCAAGACCGTCATCGCCGATCGAGGTGGCGTGCCGACCGCGCTGGTCACCTCCGCCAATCCGCACGATGCCAGCAGCGCCCATCACAATGTGGCTGTCGTGTTCAGCGGTCCGGCGGTAGCTGATCTACTGGCCACCGAGGCGGCGGTTTGCGCAATGTCAGGGGCACCCGAGCCAGCAGCGCTTGTGGCCGCAGCGGCGGATCCGGGCGCTCCCTCCCCCTTGCGCCTCCGCGTGCTGACCGAGCGGGCGGTCGAACGGGCGGCACTGGCGTTGCTTGAGCGTGCACAAGCAGGTGATAAAGTCACCCTTACCATGTTCTACCTCGCCTCACGCCCCATCGTCCGCACCTTGAAACAGGCCCATCAGCGGGGTGTCAATGTTCGTGTGATCCTGGACCCTAACAAGGATGCCTTCGGTCGCGAGAAGAACGGCATCCCGAACCGTCCGGTGGCCGCAGAGCTTACCGTGGCAGGGGTTCCGGTGCGTTGGATACAAACGCACGGGGAGCAGTTCCACACCAAGATGCTGGTGCTGGAACCTGCCGAAGGCGAGATGACTACGATCCTCGGCTCCTCCAACTATACGCGCCGCAATCTGCACAATTTCAACCTAGAGACCAGTGTCGAGATTCGCAGTCCGCAGGACGCGGCCTTTTCCACCGCCGTGCGTGATTACCTCGCCCTCGCCTGGAGGTCCCAGCCGCTCCCGGTCATTTCCGGCGACACCGAGACCTACGCGGATCCCTCCCGCTGGCGACAGATACTTTACCGCTTCCAGGAAGCCACCGGCCTCTCGACGTTCTGACGAGCGCTGTGGTTTCTGGCAGCGATGATGACTGGCGATTTAATAAAAACCCGCCGCGGCCAGTGTTGCTTCGCTCAAGCCGCCGGACGGCTGGGCCGTCAAATGGCGCTGGATATATTTACCGATGAGATCGGTTTCAATGTTGATCGGATCGCCCGGCCTGCGCTCGTGCAGGCTCGTGTGTTCCCAGGTCCAGGGAATGATGCATACATCGAACGCCTCATCCGTGACTGCCGAGACGGTCAGACTGATGCCATCCAGCGCCACGGATCCCTTTCGCACAATGCCGAGCAGGGTTTCCCGGTCGCTGCGTATGTTCAGAACCCGGTCTCGCCCGTCCATGCGGATCGATGCCAGCGAACCGACCGTATCCACATGACCGCTGACGAGATGCCCGCCCAGTCGATCACCGAAGCGCAGGGCGCGCTCCAGATTGAGACATTGCCCGGGCTGCTTCTGCCCCAGATTCGTGCGGCGCAAGGTCTCATCCAACACATCCGCCCGGAACTGTGTCGCCTCGAAATCAACCACGGTAAGACAGGCCCCTTGCACCGCAATGCTTTCCCCGGCCACCAGCTCCGGAGACCACGGGGGGCACCCCACCATCAATGTCGCCCCCCCCGCATGCCGGCTCATCGCCCGCAACGAGCCCACCGCCTCAATCAAGCCTGTAAACATTTGCCTCCACTCCCTCCGGCACCGCCCGGATCAGCACATCATGACCCACCTGGCAGACCGATTTAATGCACAAGGTCGGGGTTTGATCCAGCAGCCAGCCTTCGCCCCCGAGCACGGGAATCCCATCCGCCCCGATAAACCGCGGGGCGACATAAAACCAGACCTCATCGACACACCGTTGCCGGACCAGCGCTGCCGCCAGTTCCCCGCCCCCCTCGCACAGGACATGCAGGAAGCCCTCGCGCCCACAGGCGGCCAGCAAGGCATCCAGATCCACGCGCGGGCCATCACCACAAATCCACACCCTGGCTCCCAGCCCCTCGACGGCGGCCTTCCGGTCAGCCCCGATGGCCGATGTCGCGGCCACGATCGTATGACCGGCCTGCCCATCGCTGAAGACCTTGGCCTGCAAGGGCAGCTCGCCCCTGGCATCCAGCACAATCCGGTACGGATTCAGTGCGGCCCGCCTGGACCAGCAGAGCGACGGATCATCCGCGCTTGCCGTGTTGAGCCCGACCAGGATCGCATCCGCTCGGCGGCGCAGATCGTGAACCCCCTGCCGCGCAACCGCCCCGGTAATCCAGCGCGAGCGGCCGGTACGGTCACCGATCCGGCCATCCAGGGACATGCCCATCTTCAGTGTGACATAGGGACGGCCCGTCTGGATCCACTTCGAGAAGGGGGCGATCAGGGCCTCGCCATCGGCCCGGCATACCCCCCGCACCACCGCCACCCCCTGCCGCTGCAAAAGCCGCAGTCCGCGTCCCCGATGTTTGGGATTGGGATCCGACGCGCTCACGACGACCCGCGCGATACCACTGCGCAGGATCGCCTCGGTACAAGGCGGGGTCCGGCCATGGGTCGAACAGGGTTCCAGGGTCACATACAGCGTCGCCCCGTCCGTTTGCTCCGGCGACACCCCCTTCAATGCCTCGATCTCGGCATGCGGGCCCCCGGCCCGGTGGTGCCAGCCCTCGCCGATGACCTCCCCTTGCCGCACGATCAGCGCACCGACCGGCGGATTCGGACGGGTGCGTCCTTCGCCACGGCGCGCCAGTGCCAACGCCCGGCGCATGGCATCCTCATCCGTGCTTCCGGCTTGGTCGCTGGCTGTTCTCGGTCTTGCCTTGGCCATTGCGCTCCTGCTCCAACTCCTTACGGGCCCGATCAAGGATCCCATTCACAAAACGTCCCGACTCGGAATTGCTGAAATACTTGGCGATATCAATCGCCTCATTGATCACCACGGCCGCCGGAACATCCGGGCGGAACATCATTTCGTAAACCGCGATACGGAGTACATTCCGATCCACCACACCCATCCGCGCCATGCGCCAATGTTCCGCATACCGCTCGATGGCCTCGTCGATCACGCTGCGCTGCTCAACCACCCCTTGCACCAGGGATTCGGCAAGGGCGCGCATCGCCGCATCATCCGTCGGATTATCGGCAAAGAAATGGCGGAACACCGCCACCAGATCCTTACGCGTATTCAAGTCGAGACTGAAAACAATCTGCAAAGCCCACTCGCGTGCATCCCGCCGTGTCGCCATAATAATCCTCTCTTCGCACGCCCGTCGGCAAACGCGGGTTACTTCAACTCCGCAAACAGGTTGGCCATTTCAATCGCTGCCAACGACGCATTCCAGCCCTTATTGCCGGCCTTGGTTCCGCACCGTTCAATCGCCTGCTCCAGATTCCCGGCACACACGACGCCATTGACAACCGGCACCCCGGTGCGCAAGGCAATATCGGAAAGCGCCTTCGAAACCTGGTTATTGATGAGGTCGGCATGCGGCGTGGCCCCCTGCACGACGACACCGAGCGCGATCACCGCATTGACCTTGCCGGACTGCGCCAGCACCTGTGCCACCTGCGGCAGCTCATTGGCTCCCGGCACCCAAATCAGCGTGATATCCTCTTCATCCCCGCCATGCCGGACGAGGCAATCCACCGCCCCGCCAACGAGTTGTTTCGTCAAGAAGTCATTGAAACGGCTGACGACAATACCGAATTTGCGCCCCGTCGATACCAGGTTCACTGCGATCTCGTTCATTTCATTCTCCTTTTTCCTAATCGTAATCCTAATCCTAATCGTATCGGTTGCACGCTAACGATACTAGATCATATGTCCCAGCTTCTCCCGTTTCGTCGAGAGATACCGTTGGTTATGCTCGCCCGGCTCGCAGACGATCGGGATCCGTTCGGTGATCTTCAGGCCATAGCCTTCCAGCCCGACCACTTTGCGCGGATTATTCGTCAAGAGCCGCAGGTTTTTCAAGCCAATATCGGCAAGGATCTGGGCACCTATGCCATAATCCCGCAGGTCTGCCGCAAAGCCTAGTTCCTCGTTGGCCTCCACGGTATCGAGGCCCTTGTCCTGCAAGGCATAGGCATGGATCTTGTTGGCCAGGCCGATCCCCCGCCCCTCCTGCCGCATATACAGGATCACCCCGTGCTTTTCGGCACCGACCCGTTCCATGGCATGATGCAACTGGTTGCCGCAATCACAGCGCATAGAATGGAAGACATCGCCCGTGAGGCATTCGCTATGGACACGCACCAGGGCCGAGGATTGCTTCTCGGGTTCACCAAGCACGAGGGCGACATGATGATCCTTCTCGATCAGCGACTCATACAACCGTAGTTGGAAAATGCCGTACGGTGTCGGGAACTTGACCGTCCGGATTAATTCGACCTGCCGTTCGGTTCGCCGGCGGTAGGCGATCAAATCCTCGATCGAGAGCATCTTAAGCTTGTGAACCTTTACAAATTTCTCAAGATCGGGCACTCTCGCCATGGATCCGTCATCGTTCAGGATTTCGCAGATCACCCCAGCCGGGCGCAACCCCGCCAGGCGGGCGAGGTCAACAGAGGCTTCCGTGTGCCCGGCACGATGCAGCACACCGCCCTTGACCGCCCGCAGGGGAAACGTATGGCCGGGGCTGGCAAAATCGGACTGCCGGGCATTCTCGTCGAGCAGCCGGGCGATGGTCAACGCGCGATCCTGGGCGCTGATCCCCGTCGTCGCCCCCTCGATCACATCCACCGATTCCATGAAGGCCGTGCCAAAGGCGTCGCCCTGACGCCGTGCCGCCATCGGGGCAAGATTCAGGGCATCGATGCGCTGTTTTTCCAAGGCCACACAAATCAGGCCACGCCCGTGCTTGGTCATGAAGTTGATCGCCTGTGCATCAGCCTTGTCCGCCGCCACCACGAGATCGCCCTCGTTCTCACGCCGGGCATCGTCGGTCACCACCACCATTTCCCCCCGGCGAACCGAATCCAGCACATCCTCGATAGGATCAAATGACATGTTTTCACCCCATTTGTGACATCCAGCGGGACAAAAAAGACAGACCGAGGGAGGCGTCAATGACGCCAGGTCCCCACCCATCCTCTCTCATCCAGACTTGAAGGCACCCCGTCCCTCTCACTGTCGGCAACGGAATTACACCGTTTCAGTCCGGCTTTTACACCGGAGTCGCGGACTTTCACCGCCGGTCAGGAATCTGCCGAATGACCATCGGCATCACCTTGCCCCGAAGATATCGATTTAAAAAACAATGCGCTGTCAAAACAACGCGGTAATGATCATCCACAAACACCGGAATAAAAACAAGCACATATTTTCCCGGTTAGAAGGAAAGGGATATCGCCCCCGTGGGAGTAATGCGATTCTCGGCATCCTTCATGATGCCGCACTGGAAGTCCAGGTTCTCGATAAACCGGGAGCGCTGGTCGCGGTTGTATTTATGCGCGGCATTGACAGCACCATAGATGTTGCCGGAGTACCAGGTCAGCTCCACCGCAGCAATCAGTCCGCCAGCCACGGGTTCATCGTTGTTGAAGGCGACCACGGCGGCGATGATCAGGCCACTGTTCAGGAGAAACGACAGCAGGGCATCGCCGGATCGTCCGGTGTAGAGTTGCCCGGCACCCGGCAAGACGGCGGATAGCGCCCCCGCCAGACGGGGTGATTTGCGAGGAATCCGGTCGATCTCCTGCAGTGCCGTGTGCATCCGGGCAACGCGTTCAGACGGCGGATCCTGAGTGATCATCCGCTCCGCCTGCTGGACTGCAAACGGCTCCTTTTCAAGATGGACATAACTTTGTGCCATGCGCATGCCGGCGTCCTCGGCCTTGGGATCCTCGGGATGCTCGACGGCAAAGGTCTGGAATAGATCCAATGCAGTGCCGTAATCGCCATTGCGGTAGGCACATTCGCCCATCATCAGCAGCGCGCGGCGAGCCAGCGGATCGGGCACCTCCATGCGGTTCAACTGCTGGAAGGCGGCCTGTGCGGCATCCCATTTTTCACCCCGGAAATAGGACAGGCCGATCATGTAGCGGGCATTGGCTGCAACGTCGGTGGCAGGATGCAGATGGGCAACTCGCTTGTATTCGGTGATGGCCCGGTAGTAATCCTTTTCAGCAAACAGGGCATCGGGAAACGACAACGGGGCATCCGCCGCAGGCCCCGCCACGGCGCTCATCACCAGCACGCAGTTCAGAATCACCCCAAGATGTACATAGTTTTTGTTCATGGATACCACCAGAAATCATTATTCGATACAGGGTCCGGGCAGAATGCCATGCCAGGGATACGGACAATACGACGCAGCTTCTGCTCATCGGCCTCGTGCAGCAGACGGTCGCCGGTCATCATGACGCCGATCAGCGGCCCATGCTTGTGGATGGCCTGAATGGCAAAATTGGAACAGGAAGGCTCCATCCGGCATTCGGAATGGGATACGGCACGCATGCCGTGCTGGTAGAATCCCAACCAGAGACGGCACGCGTTGGCGGCCGTGCTGTCTGTTAGAAACCGATGTTTAACCGTTGCCGCAGGGCGGGGTGCCGTAGAGTCCACGACGGGGCTATGCGAAACAACCGACCACGGCGTTTCGCCACTGACGCGTCCGGTCTGCCAGCAGAAAACAAGGATGCATGAAGAAATGACGAAGCGGCTCATAGTTTAGTTAGCGGTGTTCACCTTTACATCGGGTGGCAAGGTCGCCTTGAATATTTTATCCGGTATAACGGCATTCAACCGGATCGCGGAAATGGCGACGGTGGACTCGCTTTTTCCGTTGGCCCCCTCAGCAAGGGTCTGCAGGGCGGTCGGGAACCAGAAGCCCGGCATGGGTTCCTGGAAATCGCTGACGCGGATGGAAAGCGTCAGGGTTCCTTTACCGTCGTATTTTTCAAAGCGCAGCAACGTCTGCCGCTGGGTGTCGATCAGCAGCGTATAGGCTGGGTCCTTCCCGGTGACCTTCAGGATGGCGGCCTGGTCATCCAGCCGCTTCGCGCTCTCGAAGTGGGACAGGAGCATGTCGCGGTTGCCGATGCGCAATCCGTCGACCGACAAGCGTTGCAGCACGGCACTCATCCGTTCGAAGCCGTGCGGGTTACCGTCCCCGATGTCTGTCTGCAGTGCCTGGCGAACCGCTGGAAGATATTCAGTGAACACCTTTCCGTCGAAAACAAAAATGCGTTTCTCGGGCTTCTTGTATTCGATCCGCAGCCGGCCATCGGCAGCATAAGCAAAAGACCAATGCTCTTCCAACGTGACGCCCCTGCTGACCGTTGTGCGCTGCACTTCGTATTGCAGGGTCGAAAGCCCGTCGAAGCGACGATTGACGGCATCCAACGCCTCGCTGGCCAGTGCCATGGCGTTGGTGTCGCTGGCGGACGAGACGACAGGTTCAAGGGCACCGGACAGCGAGGGATTCAGTCCGGTATAAACGGCTAACAACGCCGCCACGCAAAGGATGCGGTACTGACGGAAGGTAAAATGCACGGGTATTGATTTCATGATTGAAACTATGCACTGAAACGGGCGGCGGGGTCAACCGTAATTCGAACTTGCCACGGATGGATCACCCTAACGCTTTCGCCTTTTGCGCCTACAACAGGGTCACTTCACGCTGGTAGGTCCCGATGCTGCTCTGCCATCCGAGGTCTCTCCGAATGCGTTCGGAAAAGGCGGTCGATGCCCGCTTTTCCCCGTGGATCACAAACACCTCGGTCGGCGTGGACTTCAGCGCCCGCAGCCAGTCCAGGAGCTCATTGCTGTCGGCATGCGCACTCATCCCGTTGACTTTTTCGATACGCGCGTAAACATCGTGCATCATCCCGAACAAGCGCACTTGATGAACCCCATCCAGCAACTGGCGCCCAAGCGTCCCCGCCGCCTGATAGCCC
>DIZZ01000165.1:0-4025 GCA_002428045.1 Verrucomicrobia bacterium UBA6015 | reverse complement strand
TTGTTCAGGTGGTGCTTGATACGCCCCCCCGTACACATGCCTGAACCGGCAATGATAATTGAAGTGCCGGGGCGGTCGTTGATCGCCTTGGATTCCTCCACGGTGCGGGTCAGCGTCAGCCCCCTGAAATCGCAGGGGTGAGATCCGTGCGAGATACGTTCGAGGGTTTCGGCATCGAACAATTCGGGATGGTGCCTGAAGATCTCGGTCACCTTGACCGCCATCGGACTATCCACAAACACCGGCACCTCGGGGATCAACCCCTGCTCGCGCAAGCCCCCGAGTCGATAAAGCAGTTCCTGCGTCCGCTCGATAGCGAAACTGGGAATCACCACATTGCCACCGGCCCGGACGGCCGCCTTGATCACGCGGATCAAGGTGTCCGAGATACTGGCCGTCTGCTTATGGACGCGATCACCATAGGTGGACTCGATGCAGACATAATCGGCATGCTCGGCGGTTTGCACCGCATCACGCAGGATCGGGGTTCCCGGCCTCCCCAGATCCCCGGAGAACAACACCCGCCGACTGACGCCATGCCGGTTGACATCAAAAAGGATCGACGCCGACCCGAGAATATGACCGGCATTATTCAGCGTCAAGGTCACCCCGGTCCCGATCTTCTGCGGTTTCCCATAGCGCACGGCCTTCAGCATCGGAATCACACGATCGACGTCCTCGGATGTGAACAGCGTCGCATAGTCATAAGGTCCTTGCCGCCCTTCACGCTCATGACGTTTCTTTTTGAAGGCGGCATCCTCGGCTTGGATTTTGGCGGCATCCCGCATGACAATCTCGGCGATATCAACCGATACATCGGTCGTATAGATCGGACCGTTGAATCCGTCCTTGACCAATTTCGGCAACAGCCCGCAATGATCCAGATGGGCATGCGTCAGCACCACGGCATCAATCGTCTCTGGCGGCACGGCAAAGGGTTCCCAGTTGCGCTGCACGAATTCACGTTCTTGATACATGCCGCAATCGATCAGGATCCGCATGCCATTCGCTTCAAGCAGATGACTCGAACCGGTCACGTTTTCAGCCCCGCCTAGAAACATCAATTTCATTTCCATGGTATCCCTTTCTCGTTGCGATTTCACACCACTCAACCCCGCCTAGAATCCCACTACGGCATACAGGTTAGCACTCCTGCTTCAACGAAGCAATGAATCCCTTTTTCTAATCGTAATCCCAATCGCAAATGGTGTATCCATGGAATTGACATATTTTGTTGCACACGATCAATGCAGTCGTGCTAGAATGATGAAGGTCTGATAATTTTGTGAACAGCAAGTGAAAGGAGCTGGCAATGATATTTGAGGCAAATGACAAATTGGTGCTGATCGGGGACTCGATTACCGATTGCGGGCGGGCGCGTCCGGCGGGCGAGGGGCTTTTCAACCCTTACGGGAATGGTTACGTGAACATGGTCAAGGCCTTTCTGGATGCGTGTCATCCCGAACTGGCAATCCGGGTGGTGAATAAGGGCAACAGCGGCAACACGATCAGGGATCTGAAGACGCGCTGGCAGGAGGACGTTCTGAATCTTAAGCCGGATTGGCTTTCGATCATGATTGGTATTAACGATGTGTGGCGTCAGTTTGACTCCCCGAAGTTGTCCGAACAGCACGTTGATCTCAAGGAATACGAAAACACCCTCAAGGAATTGATCGAGATGGCGTTCCCCGGATTAAAGGGCTTGATTCTTTGCACCCCCTACTTTATCGAATCCAATCGTAAGGATCCAATGCGCGTGCGCATGGATGCCTATGGCAAGGTGGTTCGCAAATTTGCCAAGACATATGGTGCGGTGCTCGTGGATACCCAGAGCGGCTTCGACCGGATGCTGGAAACTATGCACCCCATGGCACTCGCCTGGGACCGCATCCATCCTGACACGTCCGGCCATGCCGTCATCGCGAAATGCTTCCTGAATGCTGTCGGTTGCCAGATGTAAACCGGCAACGTCCGAAAGAAGCATCATGCGAATACTGCTGGTTCGTCCGCCGCGTCCACCCCAGTCGATTACCCTTGGGGCGTTCATGTATGGCGAACCGATCGGGTTGGAGATCGTTTATGCCGTACTATCACCACACCACGAGGTGCGGATTCTCGACATGATGGTCGAGCCTTGCGACATCGCGGAGGTCTGCCGGGAGTGGACGCCGGATGTCGTCGGGCTGACCAGCCTGTGCATCGATGTCGTAGCGGTTCTGGACCTGGCACGACAGGTCAAGACGCATGCCCCAGGAATCATCACCGTGGCGGGAGGCACCCAGGCGTATTTCGATCCGGCGTCGTTCCATGATCCAGCGATCGACCACATCATGGTCTATACTACCCGCCAGAATCTGCTGGTGCTGTTTGGTTGCCTGGCGCAGCGGCAGCCCGTACCGATGATCGACGGGGTGCAGAGTGCCGAGCAGGACTACCGTTCGACCGGTGTAGCGGGACGCAACGAGGCCATCGCGCCAGATCGGACGTCCACCGCCCTCTATCGCCAACACTACAGCTACTTCGGATTCAAGCCATGCGCCCTGATGCAGACCTCGCAGGGGTGTCGGCGGCAATGCCACTTCTGTCTGCGCTGGCGCCTTGAGGGGGCAACGGAACAGAATCTACCGATGGACGCGGTGACGCGGCAGATTGCCGAGATCGAGGAACCTGCGATCATGATCTTCGATAACGACTTTCTACACAATGCGGATCGATTGAATACGCTTTGCGACTGGCTGGAGGAGACCGGCACCCACAAGCATTTCATCTGCTATGGCAGCGTCCATTCGATCGTCCACAACACCGAGGCAGTTGCCCGCTTCGCCCGTCACGGACTACGCGCTGTGCTGGTCGGCTACGAGTCCTTCAGCGAGGACGAACTCAAGACCTACCGCAAGGGCATCTCCACGGATGATAACCTCAGGGCCGCCCGGATCCTCAAATCCTGCCGCATCGACGCCTGGGCCTCCTTCATCATGCATCCCGACTGGACGGCTGAAGATTTTGCGCGGTTCCGAAAATATGTCAGGCGGTTGAAGCCGGACATATCCTCGCTCACCCCCCTGACGCCTTTCTTCTCCTCACCGCTTTACGAGCAATACGCCGACCGGCTGCTCTTTGCCCGGGAGGATTACACCAAATGGAGTTTCGGACAGGTCAGTATCCGCCCCTCGCGCATGCCTCTGGATGCGTACTACCGGAGCGTCCTGCTAACCAACCTCTATATCAACTTTTTCATGAACAACGCCGTCTATATCGTCCGCCGGTTCGGCCTGTCGGCGCTGTTGCGCATCTTGCCCGGCAGCATCCGCTTATCGCTCCGCTACATCAGGCTAATGCACGAGGCCAGGAACGAGACGTCGCTCATCAGACTAGGCACCGGAGCGTCTTGACGATTTGAAATAGCGTATCGGGATCAGGGTGGAGAGGATTATCATGGCAAACGGAAATGTGGTTCAAATCGTAGGACCGGTTGTGGATGTGCAGTTCCATGACGGGGATATACCCGCCCTGCATCATGCACTGCGCATACGCCGACCGGAGCAGGACATGGATATCACGCTGGAAGTCGAGGAACATCTTGGCGATGGCGTCGTGCGCTGCATTGCCATGTCGGCAACCCGGGGGGTGTCGCGCGGAACCCCGGTCGTGGATACCGGCAGCACCATCAGCATTCCCGTTGGCGAGAGCTGCCTGGGGCGCGTGGTCAATCTGCTGGGCCAGCCGGTTGACGGCGGAGGTCCGATCCCGAGCATCCGGTTCGATCCAATCCACAAGGCGGCACCCCCGTTCGACCAGCAGGTGCCCGCCATCGAGTTCTACGAGACCGGGATCAAGGCCATCGACCTGCTCGCCCCCTTCCCCCGCGGCGGGAAGATCGGACTGTTCGGCGGTGCTGGCGTTGGCAAGACGATGCTTATCATGGAACTGATCCGCAACATCACCACGGAACATGGTGGACGCGCCGTCTTTACCGGGGTCGGCGAGCGCACCCGCGAGGGCAACGACCTCTGGCAGGAGATGAA
>DIZZ01000164.1:789-6746 GCA_002428045.1 Verrucomicrobia bacterium UBA6015 | reverse complement strand
AAGACGATGGGATCGTGATTCTATCCATTTGGCTGCTCCGTTCCAGCCGGTTTTGGTAACGGATTGCATTTCGTGATCCGTAGTCGTCGCCGTAGTCGTACGCCGAGGGTCTGTTTTGAGCGGTTTTGGAGGGCGCCCGCGCAAAGCGATGGAGGATGACGCTTTCAGGGCACAATACGACCGCTGTTTCCGTTCAAGCCTCTTGGGGTGCTTAGGGTCCGATTTCGAGTCCGCGCATCATGAAGTCCATCATGGCCTCCCATGATTCGAAGTCGATATAGAACATCAGCGCACGGATGTGTTCGAAGAAGGTTTGGCGGGTGGCCAGTTTAGCCCGGATCAGCCGGTAGCTCCCGTCGCCGTAGGACAGGAAGGTGTGGACGAGGTGCGCGAGCATGTTCATGGCGGCCAGCAGCGAGGAAAGGTGCTTTTCCCCATGGCCGAAGTTGTGCTCCAGGTGGTAGCCCTTGGTCTTGAGTGTGTTGTTGTTCTCGTTCTCGATCTTCCATCGGCACCGTGCGGTGGCGACGATACCGGAGATATTTTCATCGTCGATCCTCCAGTCCGTGACCCAGGTGCGGATGGGAGTCGGGCTTGCAGGTGAAGATGAAGTGGGAGCGTTGCTGGAGGACGCGGCGGCAGAAGGGCTGGCGGGAGTAGAGATCGTCACCCAGGTACGTGACGTTGTTGTCCAGGAGCGCCAGGTACTTGGCGGCATGCTTGTCGAGCCAGCGTTTGCCTGCCGCGGTTTCGCAGTCCTGCTTGTCATGGCCGTCCTGGGGCACGATGAATTCGGGGCGCAGGGCGATGGCATGCTTCTGGGCGGGAGCGACGATCACCGGGGTAATGGCGCTGTGGTAGTGGGTGAGCGGGCCGCCTTTATGTTGAATGGTCGAGCACTGGTCGCAGTGGATGTTTGCGGAGGAGAAGTACCAGGTGCCGTCCAGGGCGATCGGCGTGGTGCCATTGACGCTCTGGAAGGTCTTGATCACGTCGCGTTCACACAGACTCTCGAAAATCTCGTCATAGAGCGGGTAGAGCGCCTCGGGCGGCACCTGGCCGATGATGTCGCGGATATGGTTGTCGCAAGGGATCTTATCGATCTGGAACAGGCTCCGGGCATTGCTCTCCTCCATGGCTTTCTGGGAGGCCAGGAACGAGGGGCTCTGGGTGTAGAAGACCGAGAAGGCGGCAAGGCCGATATCTTCCATCGTGTACTTCTTGTTCTTGCCCGTGCGCCGGTCGTGCAGGGCCCCATGTATTGGCGGATCGAGCCGATGAGTTGATCGAAACGCTGCAGGCTCATATGCACAGCCTCCGGCGAAAGTCGGGGCTAAGCGGGTAAAGCAAGACATCCTTGACCGGCACCGAGAGCGTCTGGTTCACATCATTGCGGCTGCGTCCGGTCGTGGCACCCGCATGCACCCAGCCTGCGGCCCGGTAGCACGTTCCCCGGAAGCGCTCGCGCTCGACGAAGGTCTCGACCAGATCGATGCCATGACCGTAGGCGTCCATCCACAGTCCGGAGAGTTGCCGGCAGACGAGAGAGAGCAAGTGGCTGGCCAGATGTGGCACCTGTACCCACGGCAGGATCAGCAAGCGCGTGTTGTTGGTCAGTTTCGCGAGGTTTTGCTCGCGTACCTGCCGATCCCAGCCGATAAATTCATCACGACTCTTTACCTTCCATGCCGCCGAGCCAAACAGCATGCAGGCCAGCAAGCGTCCTGAATGGTCGCTGACCATCAACTTGAGGTTCTCGCCCACGCAACGCTGATGGCCGAGATAATGGTAGCGATGAAGCAGGTACTTGAAGAGATCGAGCCGCTGGTCCCCGGCCTCGATCCGATCTATCCGAAGGGGACGCAATCTCCCCAGGCCCTCCCTGATCGTACTCGTCTCGTGGGCCATCTCATCGGGAATCGCCAATCCACTGCGGTTCGGGCGCCCAGGTTGGTCGCGCAAGGGCAGCCGGATCTCCCCGAGCCGTTCAAGCTTCAGCAGCAGCGTCCGCGCCGCCATATCCTTGAGCAACCCCTTGCCGTTACGCCAGTCCCAGCGTTGACACAACTCGCGCGAAAGCCGGCTGCGGTTCCAATCGGTATGCTCCGCAAGCAGGCTCCTGATCAACCCGATGTCAGACGAGCTGAGGCAGCGACCTTGAATGACTTTTCCCTCCTTCATTGGGAACAACGATACGGGAAACGAAAGCTTGAGTCCAGAAAAAATGAAAAAGTTTCGCACCTACTTGACTCGCGCCTCAAATCCTGAGCCTACAGCCCTTCCACGAATCACGGCCACCGGCCAAAATTAGAATTGCTGCAGTGCCCTGTTTTTCGGAATCGAAACGGTGCTAATTTCATTGCAGACAAACCCATATCGGTATAGTAAGATTCGAAAATAGTGAATTACAACCTTTGAGGAAAGTGGATTGCCATGTTTATCAACGAAAACGAGATCAGCCAGACATTGACCCGCAACCAGGCTCCCGACGGACGACGGATCGACGAGATCCTTGCACATGCCCGCGATATGAAAGGCATCGGTGCCGACGAGGTGGCCGCCCTCTGTACACTCAGCGATCCGGAGCAGATGGCCGCCCTGTTCGAGACCGCCCGCACGATCAAGGACGAGATCTATGGCCGTCGCCTAGTGATCTTCGCGCCGCTTTATGTATCGAACCTCTGTGGCAATGAATGCCTGTATTGTGCATTCCGGGCCAGGAATACCGAGATCCGCCGGCGCGCCCTGACCCCTGCCGAAATCGCCGAGGAAACCCGCATCCTGATCGACCAGGGACACAAGCGAGTTCTGTTGGTCGCTGGCGAGTCTTATCCGAAGCAGGGGTTCAAGTACATCCTCGATGCCATCGACACGGTCTACTCCGTGAAGCACAACAACGGCGAGATCCGCCGGGTCAACGTGAATGTCGCCCCGCTCAATGTGGAGGAGTTCAGGCAGCTCAAGGCGGCGAAGATCGGCACCTACCAGATCTTCCAGGAGACGTATCATCACGAGACCTACGCCAACGTGCATCTGGGCGGCAAGAAGCAGGACTATGACTGGCGGATCACCGCGATCGACCGCGCCATGGAGGCGGGGATTGATGATGTCGGGATTGGCGTACTCTTCGGCCTGGCTGATTGGCGGTTCGAGCTGCAGGCCCTGATGCAGCATATCGCCCACCTGGAACAGAAATTCGGCGTCGGGCCACACACGGTCAGCGTACCGAGACTCGAACCGGCCACCGGCGCGGATCTCGCCAGCCACCCGCCCAAACCGGTCAGTGATATCGATTTCCGCAAGATCGTCGCCATCCTGCGGCTGGCGGTCCCCTACACCGGCATCATCATGTCCACCCGCGAAACGCCCCACATGCGCCGCGAGACCTTCGCGCTGGGCGTCTCGCAGATCTCGGCGGGCAGCCGCACCAACCCTGGCGGCTATGCCGAGGACGAGCAGATGGACGCCAGCCAGTTCTCGCTCGGTGACCACCGTTCGCTGGACGAGGTGATACGCTCGATTGCCGAGCTGGGTTACATCCCCTCGTTCTGTACCGGCTGCTACCGGCTCGGACGCACGGGGGCGGACTTCATGGACATCGCCAAGCCGGGCGAGATCAAGCGGCACTGCGCCCCGAATGCGATTTCAACCTTCGAGGAGTACCTGATGGATTACGCCTCGCCCGAGACCCGAGCCATCGGCGATGCACTCATTGCCCGGGCAATCAGTGAAATGCCTCCGGACATCGCCCGCCGCTCGCAAACGCTGCTCGATCAGGTTAAGGCCGGCAAACACGACGTATACTGCTGAGATATCCCGTTCATGGAGCCGATGAATAAAGATAGCCAACGGACGGAGCAGGATGCCCTCGGCACACGCGAGCTTCCTGCCGGTGCCCTGTATGGGATCCACACCCTTCGTGCAATCGAGAACTTCGATATGGCTGGTCGTCCCGTCCGGCCCGAGCTGATCCACGCCTTTGGGACGGTCAAGCAAGCCTGCATCCAAACCGCACACGACCTGGGGTACGGCAACGCCAACACCCACGAGGCGATGATCACGGCCTGCAAGGAAATGCGCCAGGGATTGCTGGATGCCCATATCCTTGTCGATGCCCTCCAGGGCGGTGCCGGAACATCCACCAATATGGCGGTGAACGAGGTATTGACCAACCGTGCCCTGCAGATCCTGGGCCATACGCCGGGAACCTATTCCGTGCTGCATCCCATCGAGGATTTCAACCGCTTTCAATCGACTAACGATACCTATCCCACAGCGATGCGGGTGGCCGCCATTACTGGCATTAAAATCCTGGAGCGATCCGTGATCGCCCTGCAGGAAGCGTTTGAAGACCGGGAAAAGGATTTCGGCAACGTGGTCAAGGTCGGACGTACCGAACTGCAGGATGCCGTCCTGACGACCATGGGCCGGACGATGAGTGCGTTTGCAGAAGCCTTCAGCCGCGACCGCTGGCGCCTGTACAAGTGCGAGGAACGGCTGCGCGTTGTGAACCTTGGCGGAACGGCGATCGGCACCGGACTCGGGGCACCCAGGGCCTACATTTTCCGCGTGACGGAGGTGCTGCGCTCGCTGACGGGGTTCGGCCTGGCAAGGGCCGAAAACCTGGTTGAGGCAACACAGAACGTGGATGCCTTTGTCGAAGTCAGCGGTATTCTGAAAACCTGTGCCGTGAATTTGCTCAAAGTGGCGGGTGATCTGCGCCTGATGTCCTCCGGGCCGGACGCCGGGCTCGGTGAACTACGCCTCCCAGCCTTGCAGGCAGGCTCGAGCATCATGCCGGGTAAAGTTAACCCGGTCATGCCGGAAGCGGTTTCCCAAGCGGCCATGCGTGCAATGGCCAACGACCAGGCACTCACCCAGGCGGCGGCGCTCGGCAATCTGGAACTGAATGCATTCATGCCGCTGATTGCCGAGTGCTTGCTTGAAAACATCCACCTCTTGACCAAGGCATGTGGGGGCTTGTCCATACGATGCGTTCGGGGGATGGCGGTCAATGCGGAGCGCTGTGCCCGGCATGTCGAGAGTTCCGTGGCTACGGCCACGGCACTGGTCGAACCGCTGGGGTATCGACAAGCGGGTGCCTTGCTGGAGGAATCACGAACCACAGGGCTGCCAATCGCAACCATTATCGAACGGCAAGGACTGATGACACACGACGCCTTCACCGCCCTCGTCGCGCCCGAAAACGTCATGCGCCTTGGATCTGTTCCGGGAGGGACGGGTTCCACACCGTCCGCGCCGTTGCCAGTGCCGGGAGGGACGGGTTCCACACCGTCCGCGCCGTTGCCCCGTGCAAACGTCACAACACCCTTATCCTCCGCAGCCCGCGTGGCATCGGGCCCTCCCAAGCTGCCCTCCCGGCGACATCCTGTACATCTGCCGAATGTTGAACGGAAGAATCAGCCTGTCATTCTGTTTGTGACCGTATGCACCCATGAACGCCAACCGCTACTGGCGAATCGTGATTTCCACCAGATGCTGATCCGAGCATGGCAACAGGCGGATCACTGGAGTGTAGGCCATTACCTGATTATGCCGGATCACATCCATTTATTTTGTTCGCCAGCCAGTATTGACGCTGGCAATGTCAATCAGTGGTCCGCTTATTGGAAGGGTCTTCTGACACGGGCGCGTGATGGATTTGGACCGTTGGCTTTAAACAATCCAGAGGCCTCCTTACGCTTATCCTCGGCGGCCCGCGTGGCATCGGGCCCTCCCGGGGCGGAGCCGGGAGGGACGGGTTCCACACCGTCCGCGGAGCACAAGCCATCGGGTTCGTTATGGCAACGCGATTGCTGGGACACGCAATTGCGCGACGCGAGACACTATGCAGAAAAATGGGCGTATGTCGCCCTTAACCCTGTTCGCAAAGGGTTGGTTATCGCCCCTGCGGAATGGCCCTATCAAGGAGAAATGAATGTCCTGCCATGGTAAAT
>DIZZ01000164.1:0-781 GCA_002428045.1 Verrucomicrobia bacterium UBA6015 | reverse complement strand
CGCGTGGCATCGGGCCCTCCCGGGGCGGAGCCGGGAGGGACGGGTTCCACACCGTCTGCGGAGCACAAGCCATCGGGCACTCCCGGGGGGGGAACACCCAAGGGCATGCGCCTGCATATTGGACTATTCGGGCGTCGGAATGTTGGCAAGTCCTCCCTGCTCAATGCGATAACCCGCCAGCAGACCGCCATCGTTTCCGACACCGCCGGGACAACGACCGACCCGGTCGAGAAACCCATGGAGATGCTGCCCATCGGTCCTGTCCTATTCATCGACACCGCTGGCATTGATGATGTCGGAGCCCTGGGAGCACAGCGTATCGCCAAGACACGCCAGGTATTCGACCGTACCGATATCGCCATTATTGTTGTGGCAGCCGGTGAATGGAGCAATTTCGAGGAGGCGCTGCTTGACGATTTCACGCGGCGCCAGATCCCGTCCGTTGTCGTCTTCAACAAAGCAGACCTGGGGCCCGCCGCCCCCTCCCTTAAGCAATCGCTACAGACCCGGCAGGTGCGCCATGTCGATGTCTCGGCCATCCAGCCAGAAGCGTGCCGGCACCGGGTCCGTGAGCTGCTGATCGAATGCCTGCCCGAATCCTTCATGCAGCAAGAAGCGATTGCTGGCGACCTGGTCAATCCCGGCGATGTGGTCATGCTGGTTGTCCCGATTGACCTGGAAGCACCCAAGGGCCGACTGATCCTCCCGCAAGTCCAGACCATCCGCGACCTGCTCGATCATGACGTCTGCTGTATGGTGGTCAAGGAACGTGAACTGCGCG
>DIZZ01000148.1:5029-5312 GCA_002428045.1 Verrucomicrobia bacterium UBA6015 | reverse complement strand
CCAGATGCCGGTCCAGGCAGTTGACCGACGCATTCAGTCGTCCTTCCGGGAACCACTTTACATCCGGCACCTTTCCGTCGCAGACCGTGTTGAAGGGGGTATCCCAAACCAGATGTTCGGTCGCCTGTTCCCGCCAGAATGCATCGCCATCCCGCAGCGATCGTTCATGCAGCTCGCGATACGCCGCCATGGAAGGTACCCGCGAATTGGCCACAAACGTCTCGGAGGGCGCGAATCGTCTCGTTTCATGCAGGATATTGCCGACACGGGCGATGGTTTCAAG
>DIZZ01000148.1:0-4986 GCA_002428045.1 Verrucomicrobia bacterium UBA6015 | reverse complement strand
CGGCGGACCGCCAGCAGGCAGATGCGGATAAAAGCGGAAGCCACATACTCGACCGCCGCCAGGTCAAAGACAATCGAGAGATTCGCGGCACCATTGGCCGGACTCCCACCAGCGGCATGGATGTCCGCTATTTTCGCTTCAAAGGCTGCAGCCGCCGTGGCGCTGGTGTCGCTATCCATACGGCCTGAAAATTTACAGGAGAGATGGTTGCTCGGTGCATCATAGTCGTATTGAAACATAAGCATAATCCTTTTTCAAATCCGGGGCCAGACGGCCCCGGCTACGTTGACTCATTGCCATCCGTTTTCCAGGAGACGAGTATGGTTTTCGCGTGAGATACCGAATGTCATCGCCTTATCTCCGAATTTCTTGGCGCTTTCGCGTGCTTGAGGTCCGAATTTATCGCAGTAGATGGCCGCACCGAAGGCGATTTCGCGCTTGACACTGCTACGCACCGTTGGCAGCTTCAGGTAGTGATTGATCATCTGTAGCATTTGCTGAGCTTGTATTCCTGACCACTCAAAAGGTTGTGCCACGCCTTTGACGTAGACGCCCTTCTCGTCCGCCTTGACAATGTCACGAGCCGCTGCTCGGCTACCCCATCCCCAAGCGTAGGGGCTTTCATTGATAGAGGCAATCAGGGCGGTCTTCATCCTGACGAGATAGTCATAGCGGTCGGTGGTGATCGCGATGGCGGCCTTGCCTTCCGTTGTCTGGTAGTTCGCCTGGTTCTGTCTCAGGGTCTTGAGTGCCTCCTCGAAATTGTTGCTGTCAAAAAACATCCGTACGCCCTGACGATCCTGTGCGGCCTGCTGCAGCTCGCGGGCGACCCGTTCGGCATAGTCCCGGAGTTCCCGTTCCTTCCGTTCTGCTTCTAGGCGCAACCGCTCCGCTTCGCGTTCGGCGGCCAACTGCGCGTCGAGGTCTTTCTGGAACTTGTCGACCTCCGCCTTCAACTTGGCGAAATTACCCGTGATCTTGTCTTTCTCAATCTGCTCGGCACCGCTGAGCATGTCCTTCGCGTTGGCGTCGATCGTGCGCAAGGTTTGCAGATTGCTTAATGCATTGACTGATGTTGGACTGGTCTGGATCGCGGTATTGATGGCTTCGGCTTCAGCCAGCATATTCTTGAGATTAAGGTTGATCACGCCTATTTCCTGGATGGCTTCCAGCGCGCTGCGAGCGGGGGCGACAACCGGGTGGTCGGGCACTTCAGGTGCCGGGGGGGCGGCTGGGGCTTCCGGGGGTGGCGCGACGTCCGCCACGGCGGCGGCATCTACCCCATTCGTATTCGTCGCGTCAGCAACCGGGGTCGTCGAGGGAGGCTCTGCCGCCACGACGGCGGTGTTCGTCGCCTGTTCCGTCGTGTTGGTGGCGGATGGTTCTGCTGGCGTGGCGGACGGCTCAGGCTCCGGCTCAGGAGGTGGCGCGATGACCAGGCGGCTGCCGGTAATCTTTTCCACCCCCGCCTGGATTTCGTTGCCGATCGCATCGAGTCGAACAAGTCCGCGATCCATCTTGTTGACGCTATTGGTCAGCGAGATATAAAGAGCCTGCCCAGCGTCGCGTGCATTGGTCAGTGCGAACAGTTCGGCCCTCCGCTCAATCTCCTTCTGCTTGGCCACATACCAAAGAACCCCGCCGATGGCGCCGATTACCGTGATGACAACAATCAGGGTAATGATGATTATTTTGTTCCGGCGCTGCTGTTCCTTGCGTTTCCGGGCCGCTAGCTCCTGTGGAGTGGGTTGGGGCTTTGGAGTGGATGCCGCCGTACTCAGGTTGCCGGATGTACGCAGCCTGCCAGTTGTGGTACCCGGCGTCTTGGCGGTCATCTGGGTAGTGCTTGGCCGCTTCCCGTCCCTGTGGATGACCAGCTTCTTGGATCCCGACGCTGCTGCCTCAGCAGGTTCCTCGGCCTCCGGCTCGCCGCCGCCCTCGTTGCGTTTCTTGATCCTGAACTGTTTGCTGCGTGAGGTGTTGGTACCCGCGCCCCGGAATTCGGCGACCGCCTTGTTCAAGTCGCTGATCAGTGAAAGATAATTCGGATAACGATCGGTCTTTTCAACCGCCAGCATCCGCGTGATGATTGACGTGATAATCTCCGGCAGTCCGGGCTTTACCTTGCGCGGATCCGGTGGGGGTTGTTCCAGCCGGGCCTTCACCACCTCGACGGGGGTCTTGCCTTCAAACGGAGGCTTCCCGGTCAACATGTGGTACAGCGTTGCTCCAAGACTGTATATATCGGCACGCGCATCAACTTTTTGACGCCTGATTTTTTCAGGGGCGATGTAGTAGGGCGTTCCCCAGATACCCTCTCCAGCGGCCTCGTGGGCGACGGTGGCTAGGCCGAAGTCGACCAGCTTGGCACGGCCCTTGGTGTCGAGCAGGATGTTTTCAGGCTTGATATCGCCATGGACGAGGCCCGCTTCATCGGCGGCACTGAGCCCTTGCGCAATTTCCAGGCCGATCTGCATCGCCAAGGCAGGACTGATACACCCCTGACTTTCCATCATCGCGTCCACACGCTCGCCCGAAACCAGCTCCATGACGATGTAGGGCTGCCCTTTTTCCTGGCCGAACGAATAAATCTGGGCGATGTTGGGATGGTTCAGCTTGGCAACGGCCTGCGCCTCCCGTTTGAAATTCTCGATAAAGACAGGGTCATTTCCCAGGCTCTGCAGCATGACCTTGATGGCCACAAATCGTCCCAGGCCCTCATCGCGGGCGTAATAAACGCCGCCCATACCACCGGTGCCCATGAGCTTGAGCAATTGGAAATTAGCCAGGCGGGCGGGCACTGAGGCCCGTGCTCCGCATTGCGGGCAGGTCACGTCCGAAAACGAGGGAAGCCCCTTAACATCGATATTTGCAGTACATTCCGCGCAATTGAAAGACTCGACCGGATCGGTCTGGATGCCGGTCGCCGGCGGCGTAATCACCGTGGGCGCCTCGACGGAAGCATCAGTGTTTTGATTCTGCGACATAATGTTGATTTTCAATTAAAGAATGTTTTTCGCTGGCGATAGTACAAGATTTGGCGAAAATGTCCACAACGAATCAACACAACATCAACAGCGGTCAAGCGTGGTTGCGCAGGCGCATTTCGAGCGGATGCGGGTAGAGGCAGGTCTGGGAGGCCAAATAGGTCTCGTTGTATTTGCGTACGTAGTGGCGCAGCATGACGATGGGCGCGATCAGGGGAAGCTGGCCTGCCCGGTAGTCGTCGAGCAGGTCGGCGAACTCCTGCTTCTCCTCGGTGGTGAGCTGCTGCTTGAGGTACCCTATCATGTGCTGGAGCACATTGATGTAACGCACGGGCGTGGTTTGCCGCTTGAGGGCGGCCAGCAGCAGGGCTTCGTAGGCGGCGGTGGTCTCGCGGACGGCCTTTGGCTCGCTCTCGGCCAGCAGACGGCCCATGGACCGGACGCTTTCGGCATGGTGCGCCATCAGCAGGTATTTGTGGGTGGCATGGAAGGTCATCAGGGGCTTCAGGGTTCGCGCCCCGGCGACGGCATCGCGGTAGCGCTTGAGAGTGAAGATGCGCTCGACGAAGTTATCGCGCAGCAGGGGATCGTTCAGGCGACCTTCCTCCTCGACGGGCAGCAGCGGGAACCGCTCCATGAAGGCGCGCGCAAAAAGGCCGGCCCCATAGCCCGTGACGCCGCCCTTCTCGTTGTAGATCTTGATCCGCTCCATGCCGCTGCTGGGGGAGCGCGCCTTGAAGATAAACCCGCAGAGATCCTCCCTGGCCAGCTCGTCGAGCCGCCTCTTGATCCAGGTCTGCATCTGGCCGGTTAGGTCGCGTCCGCTGCGGATGGTGAAAAGATGCGGCGCTTCAGGTGTGCCGATCAGGCGCATGGCCTCGCGCGGGACGGTCAGTCCGCATTCGACTTCGGGGCAGACCGGCACGAACTCGACCAGCGGTCCGAGGGTGTCGACGATAAAGGCGTCGCGCTTGTGTTGTCCGTCATAGCGCACGGGGTCGCCCAGCAGGCAGCGGCTGACGCCGAGTCGAATCCGGTCTGTCATGATGGTGATCCTTTCGTCGGCTGAGTTACAGCAGCCAGTTGATGAAGGCGAGGCTCTTGATGACATGGTCATCGTCGACAATCGGGCTGCGCTGGACATCGTCACCAAGCCATTCGACGCTGACGCGCAGGGCGGCGATGACCGACGGGGAAAGCTCAGTGAACAGGCCGATACCGGTTTCGATACTGAAGGCATCGCCAGGCCGGTAGGCGGGGCGTTGCGGAGTGGCTTCCTGTGCGGTGACGCCATAATCGTGGCGGGTGATCTCGGCACTGGTCCAGTTGATCGCCAGCGATGGCGTGAACCGGGTGGAGCGCCAGGGCAGGGGACGGGCAATCCCGAGCTGGGCTTCGCCGCCGCCAAGGCGGTCGAGGATGTCATGGGAAACCCCGAGGTTCACGTCAACCCCGCCCGGGGCATCCATCTGCAGGCGCAGTCCCGCCATCGCGGTGGCCTCGCGGTCGTCCATCCCGCGCAAGACCGGACTGTCGTCGGCCTCGTAGACGGCCATCCGATACGCCAGCGAAGCCGCCAACCGGGCGTTGCCACTGCCCGCCAATCCGAACTGGCTATAGGGTCCGTAGATTTGCAGGCGGTTGCCGATGTAGCTGATCGCGGGAATGAATTGCACGGGATTGTCCGTCGATCGGGCATAGGGACTGCTGCGGGCAAGGATGCCGATGCCGACCCCCAGGCGCCCGCGATCCCCCAGTGGCTTTCTCAGCGTGATGTCCACGGGTTGACCAGTCCCTCCGTCGCGAGGCAACAGGGCACGCGTAAAACTGGGGGGGCCCTTGGGACGGTATTGGTTGGCGAACCCGATCGGTTCCTTTGGAATACCGATAAAATTGAAATCGAGCTTGCCGTTGCCATTCTCGTCGTGGAAGACGACCAGGGCATAGTCACCAACCGGCATAGCAGGCAGCGTCAACGCCGTGCGGCCATCGGCAACCA
>DIZZ01000187.1 GCA_002428045.1 Verrucomicrobia bacterium UBA6015 | reverse complement strand
TATGTTATTTTTCAACGGCTCCTAAGGATCGGGCTTTCGCTGTTGGTCCGCTTTTGCTTGTCAGAGGGCCATGGCATGTTTAGACTGCGGGTTCAAGCTGCAAAAAAGCACTGCCCATGGAGAAGGAATGAAAAACAAGACGGCCACGGTGGCGGAGAAGGTCATGATGCTTAGGGCCTCGTCCGTGTTCAGTGAAGTCAGCGATGCCGGCCTGTCATCACTGGCGCAGATTGCCATCCTGCGCGACTACGAGGCGGGCGAATCGCTCTTCTACCAAGAGGAGAAAGCGGGCGGGTTCTTTATCCTTGTGAGTGGCGAGCTAACGGTCTTCCGCGCTGGCATGGACGGACGTCAGCAGATCCTGCATGTTTTCGAGGAGGCTGGCGACGTCTGCGGCGAGGTGCCCGTCTTCGAGGGCAGCACCTATCCGGCGGCGGCCGATGCCACCCGCGCCTCGCGCGTGATTTACCTGCCTCGCGCCGATTTCCTGGCGGTCACACGAAACCATCCAGAAATCCTGCTGGAGATGCTGGCCATGCTGTCCAAACGCCTGCGCCGTTTCGTGGGGCTGATCGACGACCTTTCGCTCAAGGACGTGCTCACCCGCCTCGCGCGATTCCTGCTGGCGCAGGCCGACGAGGCGGGAAAGGATACGTTTGCCCTGTCGATGGCCAAAGGCGGGCTCGCCTCTAGACTGGGCACCATTGCCGAAACCGTCAGCCGCACCTTCCGCAAGTTGCAGCAGGCCGGTCTGATCGCGGTCGATGGACGATCCATCCGCATCCTGCGCCGCGACCGGCTCGAGGCGGTGGCCGAAGGCGAGGAGACGTTATGAGCGAACGCTACGGCATTTTCGGTGGCTCCTTCAATCCCATCCATATCGGGCATCTGCTGCTGGCACAGACTGCCCTAGAGTGGTTTGATCTCGACCGGGTCTTGTTCATGCCCTGCGCCGTACAGCCGCACAAGGAACCCGGCCTGCTGGCCCCGGCGGCTGTCCGGAAAACCATGATCGAGGCAGCCATCGAGGATCATCCCGCTTTCGAGTTGCTCGATATCGAGCTGCAGCGCGGCGGTGTCTCGTACAGCGTGGATTCCCTGCGCACGATCCGTGAAAAAATGCCGCGGGCCGAGCTTTTCTTCATGATCGGTGCCGATACCCTGCTCGATCTGTACGCCTGGAAGGATATCGACAAAGTGCTGGCGCTGTGCCGTTTCGCGGTCTTTGCCCGCCCCGGCGTCGTGGTGCGTCCCGACGATATAAAGCTTGCCGACCCCTGGCCCGAAACGTTGCTAAAAGGGCTCTGCTTCATCCGACAGTTGGATATTTCTTCATCCGACATACGGCATAGAGTTGCCGAAGGGCTAAATATACGCTATCTTGTCCCTCCACAGGTGGAAATGATCATCAGCGAACACCATCTTTACCGGTAGAAACGTGAGCATAGGGGAGGTTGACCATCGAATCGAAAGCATTAGCAGAACGGATCCACGCCATCCTGGATGAGAAAAAGGCCGAGCACATCACCCTCATCGATGTGCGCGGATCATCCACCGTGACGGATTACACGATCATCGCCTCGGGCATGAGCGCCCCGCACATCCGGGCGTTGTACGAGGACGTGCAACACCAGTTGAAACAGGAAGGCATGCCTTGCTACCGTCGCAGTGGCGAAACCGAAGGCGGCTGGATGGTGCTGGATTATGTCAACGTGGTCGTCCACCTCTTTCTTCCCGAGGTACGCGAGTACTACGCCCTGGAGACCCTCTGGGATGAGCCCGCTACCGCGATGCCCTAGGGTGGAATCATGCCGGACGGATCGGTCTTATTTGAGCTGCGCCTGACGCCGCATGGCGTGGTGACACCGCTGCCCTTTGATGGGGACGACCGAGCCTGCGCCGCGTTGGCGTCGCGATTCGGGCATCATGAAGCGGCGGGGCTGATCGCGCTGGCCGCCACCCCGCTGCCGCCCGCCGTCCACGCCTCGGTCTCCTTCTGGCGCGATGTTGCCGCCGATCTGCTGCACGCGCTATGCCAGATCCCCGAATCGGAGACATTCGTCCAGTCCTCGATCGTCGCGCCCGATCCCTCGAAACTGGCGCAGTGGACGCTGGATGTCCCGCCCATGCAGGGGGCGGAATACCTGACCCCTCCGCTCCTGAATGCCGTCTGGCAACGGATGCTGGCCTGGGCCGATGCACAGATCCGGACTGCTGGCAGCCTTGCCGCCTTCCTGCAGGCCGAGGCTCCGCAATGGTCGCGGGTTGGCCGCGTCACCCTGCACTTGGCCGAGAACCGTAACGATTCCGAGTTCCCCTTCGCCTTCATGGCCACCTATGCGGCCGGCTTGTCGCGCGGCGGCAAGCTCCAGCGTCTACCGCTGGGACAGGCGCTCAAGGAGTATGCCGGGGCGCAGCGCAAGGCGGATTTAATAAGGCTGCTCTCGCCACTTCAGGCAGCCGCCCGCCGCAGTGCCCTGATCGCCGACCTGATCGAGACTGGCGATATCTTCCACCCGCTGGTCTGGTCTCCCCAGGAAGCGTATGCCTTCCTGCGCGAAATCCCGCTTTATGAGGAATCCGGCCTGCTGGCCCAGTTACCCAACTGGTGGCGCAAGCGCGCCCGGCCACGGGTCAGCGTGACGCTCGATAGCAAGAGGCAATCCTCCCTCGGGAAGGACGCGGTCCTCTCCTTCGATATGCGCCTGGCGCTCGGCGAGCAGCAGCTTACGCCAGAGGAGGCCCGGGCGCTGCTGGAGGGTGGCAACGGACTGGTGCTGCTGCGGGGGGAATGGGTCGAGGTGGATAGTGATAAACTGCGCGAGGCGCTCGATCATTGGAAACAGGTCGAGGCACAGGCCAGCACCGGGGGCATCTCCTTTACCGAGGGTATGCGCATGCTTGCCGGGGCATCGGCTGACCTCAGGGAGGCCGTGCCTGCCGACGAGTCAGCCTCCTGGGCACGAGTGCAGGCGGGCGAGGGCCTGCGCGAGATCCTGGCGTCGCTGCGCCAGCCTGCAGGAATGCCCGGAACGCCCCCCGAGGGACTCCACGGAACCCTGCGGCATTACCAGCTTGACGGGCTCAACTGGCTCTGGTTCTGCTCCCGTCTCGGCCTGGGATGCTGCCTGGCGGACGACATGGGCCTGGGCAAAACCATCCAGGTACTGGCTGCACTGCTACGAACGAAGAGGGCGACATCCCCGCAGCAGCCATCCCCCACCCCGTCGCTGCTGGTGGTGCCCGCCTCCCTGCTCGGCAACTGGAAGGCGGAAGCCACCCGCTTCGCGCCCGAACTCCGGTTGCTGATCGCGCATCCCTCCGAACCGCCGCCCGCCGGGCTCGCCTCGCTGACGGACAATCCCGCCGCCACCCTGGAAAACACCGACCTTGTCATCACCACCTACAGCATGGTCTCGCGTATCGAATGGCTCTCTGCCATCGAATGGCAATGGATCATCCTCGACGAGGCCCAGGCCATCAAGACGCATACCACCCTCCAGGCCAAGGCCGTCAAACGCCTTAAGGGAACCTCCCGTGTCGCCCTGACCGGTACCCCGGTCGAGAACCGTCTGGGCGATCTCTGGTCACTCTTTGATTTCATCAATCCCGGTCTGCTGGGCAGTGCCGCCCGCTTCAAGGAATTCACCAAGACGCTTGAAAGGGACGGCCACACCCATTATGCCCCGTTGCGCAATCTGGTGGCACCCTACATCCTGCGCCGCCTCAAGACCGATGCGGGGATCGCCCCGGATCTCCCCGAGAAAACCGAAATGCAGGTCTATTGCGGCCTGACCAAACCGCAGGCCATGCTGTATCAGCAGACCGTCGACGCCCTGACCCGCGCCTTGAGAGAGACGGGTGGAGACAAGATGAAACGCCGCGGCCTGGTGCTGGCCAGCCTGATGCGTTTCAAACAGATCTGCAATCACCCCAGCCAGTTCACCGGCGACGGGATGTATGCCCCGGCGGCCAGCGCCAAGTTCGAGCGGCTCGGCGAGCTCTGCACCGAGATTGCCTCGCGCGGGGAGAAAGTGCTCGTGTTCAGCCAGTTCCGCGAAATCACCGATCCCCTGGCCGAGCATCTGGCGGGCCTTTTCGGTCGGGCCGGACTAGTGCTGCACGGGGGCACGGCCGTCAAGGACCGCAGCGACCTGGTGGCCGCCTTCCAGCGTGAGGACGGGCCTCCCTTTATGGTGCTTTCGATCAAGGCGGGTGGCACCGGCCTGAACCTGACCTCCGCCTCGCATGTGATCCACTTCGACCGCTGGTGGAATCCGGCCGTTGAAAACCAGGCCACCGACCGCGCCTTCCGCATCGGCCAGAAGCGCAACGTGCTGGTGCATAAGTTCGTGACCCGTGGCACCGTGGAAGAACGGATTGACAGCATGATCCGCGAGAAGCAGGATATGGCCGATGCGTTGCTCAAGGGCGACGGGGCCGAAAGCCGGTTGACGGAAATGAGTGATGAAGCGTTGCTGGCCCTGGTATCGCTGGATATCGGGAAAGCAGGAGTATAAAACAAGACGAGGTCTAAGCATGAGCAGTTGGGGACGAAGCCGTAGCCGTAGCAGGGGTGGTTATCATAGCGCCTTTCCGGAATATGTACCGGTCGCCGAGCGTCGGGCCAAGGCCGAGCGGCAAACGGAGATGCTGAAGAAACAGGGGCAGGACATCCAGCCCGTGCATATCGAGGGTCGCACCATCGCCCACAGCTTCTGGGGCAAAGGCTGGTGCAAGCACCTCGAAGGGTTTGGCGACTACAGCAACCGCCTACCCCGCGGACGGACCTATGTGCGCAACGGCTCGGTCTGCCACCTGGGGATTGATCGAGGCAGCGTCAATGCCATGGTTTCCGGCTCCAACATGTACAAGGTCAAGGTCACGATCCAGGAGCTCAAGCCCGAGACCTGGGCGGCACTCAAGCAAGCCTGCACCGGCAGGATCGGCTCCTTGATTGAACTGCTGCAGGGCAAGCTATCCGACGAGATCATGCGGGCGGTGACCGATCCCCAGCATGGCCTGTTCCCGAAACCGGGCGAGATCAAATACACCTGCAGTTGCCCGGATTCCGCCAGCATGTGCAAGCACATCGCCGCCGTGATGTACGGCATCGGGGCCCGGCTCGATCAACAGCCCGAGCTGCTCTTCCGGCTACGCGGGGTGGATCACGAGGAATTGCTCAGTGCCGAGGCCGCTGTGGGGGTCATCACGGGTAGCGAAACGCGCCGCTCGCGGCGCCGGGTCCTGGCCGGGGACGATGTATCCGCCGTATTCGGGGTCGATCTGGAAGAAACACCCGCCGCCGAAGCGCCAGCGCCCGTGCCCGCAACGACCACGCCCACCCAGGCAAAAGGTGCAGCCAAAGCCCCCGCCGCCCCTCGGCGGCGGCAACCGGCCTTCACCCCGACCGGACCGAACATCCTCGCCCTGCGAACGCGACTGGGCATGAGCAAGGGCGAATTCGCCAAAGCCCTTGACGTAAGCCCCGCCACCGTGACCAACTGGGAAAAGGCCATCGGCACCGTGAATCCGCAAACCCGCAGCCTAGCCAACCTGAACCGCCTGCATTCGAGCTGAGATCATCCATGGGGGCGTTATTCGCCGTCCATCGCGCCGCCGCCGAGGACGGCGTAGAGGCGGATGCGGCTGGCGATACCGGCCAGGCGCAGGGTGATCAGGCCCTGCTCGGCACTGAACAGGCTGCGCTGGGCGTCGAGTACGCCCAGGAACCCTTCCAGTCCTTGTGTATATCGCTGTCGGGTGAGTTCGACGATCCGTTGCGAGGCGTCGACGATAGCCTGCTGCGCGGCGATCTGCTGGTCGATCGTGCCCCGTACCGCGAGCGCATCGGCCACATCGCGGAATGCCGTCTGGATCGATTTCTCGTACTGGGCCAGCGCGATCTCGCGGGTGGCATCACTGACCCGGTAGGCGGCCCAGGTGCGGGCGTCGAAAATCGGTAGCGACAGGCGCGGCACGAAACTCCAGGTGTCGGAGCCGGTCCCGAACAATCCCGACAGGTCCCCACTGGCCGTGCCGAGCGTGGCGGTCAGCGAGATCCGCGGGAAGAAGGCGCTGCGTGCCGCGCCGATGAAGGCATAAGCCCCCTGCAACTGGTGTTCCGCCGCCATGATGTCGGGCCGTTGCAGCAGGACCTCGGAGGGTAGCCCGGCGGTGAGTTCGCCGGGGGGCGTTACCGCGCTCAGGCCAGCAGGCAGGAGCGTTTCCGGAACCGGTTCTCCAGCGAGCAGATCGAGCGCATTCCGGCTTAGGGCCACTTGCTGCCGATAGCGCACCAGGGCACCCTCGGCAGCGTCCTCCTGGGTCTTTGCCCGCAGTAGATCCACCTCGGTGACCATTTCCTGCTCATATTGCTGCCGGATCATTTTATGAAAATCCTGCTGCGTTGTCAGGGTGGATTGCGCCAGTTGCAGGCCGTCGCGGTCAGCCGCCAGCGCAACGTAGGTCCGCGCGGTTTCGGCGATCAGGGCGAGCTGTGCGCCGCGGCGGGCCTGCTCGGTGGCCAGGTACGCCTGCAAGGCCTGCTGCTTCAGGCTGCGGAGGCGTCCGAAGAAGTCAAGCTCCCAGGCGGCGATGCCGAGGTCGACATCGTATTGTGTGGTGGTCCGCGGTTCGCCCGGACGCGTGAACTCGGTTGCGCTTTGCCGCCGGCTGCCACTACCTGAGACCATCAGTGCGGGCATGAGTTCGGCGCGCTGGATGCCATACAGGGCACGTGCCTTTTCCACGTTGAGGGCGGCCAGACGCAGGTCTCGATTGTTGACCAGGGCGGTCTCGATCACGGCCTGCAATTTTTCATCAGGGAAAAACGATGGCCAGGCGATGTCGGCGGCGGCGGCGGAAGGCGCGCCGTTGGTGAGGTGATCCGGCCAGGCTTCAGGCACGGGCGGCGCAGGGCGTTCGTAGTCCGGTGTCATCGCACATCCACTCAGGAGTACGACAAATCCAAAGGTCAGTGTCTTTTTCATAGGGTTACTTTTTCTTTCCGAAGGTCTTTTCGATCAGGACGTAGAAGAACGGCGAGAAGAGGACCACCAGGATCGTGCCGGTCAGCATGCCGCCCAGCACGGCGGTGCCAATCGCCACCATGGCCCCGGCCCCTGCGCCTGTGGCGAAGGCCATCGGCAGCACGGCCAGCCCGGTGGTGGTCGAGGTCATGATGATCGGACGCAACCGCAGCCGCACCGCCTGCAGGGTGGCCTCGGTTAGACCGACGCCTTGCCTGACCCCGTCCATGGCGAACTGGATGATCAGGATGGCGTTCTTGGTGGCCAGTCCCAGCGTGTTCAGCAACCCGATCTGGAAGTAGACGTCGCTGGAGAGCCCGCGCAGCATCGAGGCCCCAAAACCACCGATAAAGCCCAGTGGCAGGATCATCAGCACGGCGATCGGGATATTCCACTTGCCGTACAGCGCCGCCAGGAACAGAAACACGATCAGGATGGAGAACCCATACAGCAATCCGGTCTGCGAGGCCGCCTGCCGCTCCTGGTAGGAGAGCCCCGACCAGTCGAACCCGTACCCCGGCGGCAGTCTGGTCGTGAGTTCCTCCATGGCCTTCATGGCCTCGCCGGAGCTGCGGCCCGGTGCGGCCTCGCCCCAGATGTTCATCGACGGGAAGCCGTTGAACCGTTCCAGTTTCGGCGAGCCGCTGGTCCAGCGTCCGGTGGAGAATGCCGAGAACGGCACCATCTTGCCGCTGCTGCCGCAGACGTACAGCCGGTCGAGATCCTTCGGCAGCATCCGGTAGGGGGCGTCCGCCTGCACGAAGACGCGCTTGACGCGACCCGCGTGGATGAAGTCATTGACGTAGGCACTGCCGAAGGCGGCAGAGATCGTATGGTGGATCGCGTTGATCGGTACCCCCAAAGCGCCGGCCTTGCGCCAGTCGATGTCCACCCGGTATTCCGGCACATCTTCCATGCCGTTGGGGCGGACCTTGACCAGCCGGGGATCCTGCGCCGCCATGCCGAGCAGTTGATTGCGGGCCTCCATCAGGGCGGCATGCCCATTGCCTCCACGATCAACGAGCTGGAAATCGAACCCGTTGGCACTGCCCAGTTCGGAGACCGGCGGCGGGGCAAAGGCAAACACCATGCCTTCGCGGATGGAGGCGAAACGGGCCATGGCACGGCCGGCCACCGCCTTGACCCGCAGATCGGCGCGGTCGCGCTTTTCCCAGTCCTTCAGCTTCACAAACAGCATGCCGTTGTTCTGTGCCCGCCCGGCAAAGCCCATGCCGGCAATCGTCATGCAGGAGTCAACCGCCTCCGGTTCGTTCTCAAGGAAATACTGCTGGACCTCGTTGGCCACTTTGCGGGTCTGCTCCAGGGTCGTGCCCGTCGGCATGGCGATCTGCGTGAACAGGATCCCCTGGTCCTCGTCCGGCAGATAGCTGGTCGGCATGCGGGCAAAGAGGACGCCGAGCCCGGCGACGATCAGGATATAGATGATCACGAAGCGAACCTTGCGGGCCAGGGCATGGCCGAGCAACACCACGAAGCCATCGCGGAAACGGTTGAAGCCACGGTCGAAGGCGAGAAAGAACGGACGCAGGAACCAGATCGCGCCCTCGGCCGCCTCATGGCCCTTGGCGACCGGTTTGAGAATGCTCGCGCAGAGCACGGGGGTCAGCACCAACGCCACGACCACGGAGAGCAGCATGCTGGTGACGATCGTAACGGAGAACTGCCGGTAGATGATGCCGGTGGAACCACTGAAGAAGGCCATCGGACCGAACAGCGCGGACATCACCAGGAAAATGCCGATCAGCGCACTGGTGACCTGCTCCATCGATTTGGCGGTGGCCTCCCGCGGCGAAAGCCCCTCCTCGCTCATCAGCCGTTCCACGTTCTCCACCACCACGATCGCATCGTCCACCAGCAGGCCGATGGCAATCACCATGGCGAACATCGTCAGCATGTTGATCGAATAACCGAAGGCCCCCAGCGCCGCGCAGGTGCCTAGCAGGACGACGGGTACGGCAATGGTTGGAATCAGCGTGGCGCGGATGTTGCCCATGAACAGCCACATGACCAGGAAAACCAGCGCGATGGCCTGGATCAGTGCCTTGACCGCCTCGCCGATCGCCACGCGGACGAACGGCGTGGTGTCGTAGGGATAGATCACCTTGATGCCGGGCGGGAAGAAATCGCTCATCTCGCGCAGCTTTGCGCGGACCCCCTCGGCCGTGTTGAGGGCATTGGCACCCGGTGCCTGCCGGATTGCCAGGACGGCGGCGGCCTGCCCGTTGTAGCGGGCATCGATGTCATACGACTCCGCGCCCAGCTCGGTGCGCCCGACATCGCGGATATGGATGCTCGACCCGTCCGGGTTGATCCGGATGGGGATCGCGGCGAATTCCTCGGGCGTCTGCAGGAGGTTCTGGACCACGATCGACGCGTTCAACTGCTGGCCATCAATGGCGGGAATCGCGCCGAACTGGCCAGCGGAGATCTCGACGTTGTAGGCGCGCAGGGCCTGGATGACATCGGCAATGGTCAGGTTGTAGGTCGTGAGCTTGTCGGGGTTCAACCAAACCCGCATGGCGTACTGGGAACCGAAATTCTGGACCTCGCCGACGCCCGGTACACGGGCCAGCACCTTTTCCAGATTGGATTGCGCGTAGTCGCGCAGATCGTCGCCGGTCATGCTACCGTCCTCGGACACCAACCCGGCCAGGATCAGGTAATTGCGCGTCGATTTGCTGACCTGCACCCCGGACCGTTGCACGGCTTCCGGCAGGCTGGCCATGGCGAGCTGCAGCTTGTTCTGCACTTTCGCCCAGGCAAGGTCGGGATCCGTCCCCGGCTTGAAGGTCAACTCGATACGGGCACTGCCCGAGGCATCGCTCATGCCGGAGAGATAAAGCATGTCGTCGAACCCGGTCATCTTCTGCTCGATGATCTGGGTGACGCTGTTCTCCACCGTCTGGGCGGAGGCCCCCGGATAGAAGGCGGTGATGGCAATGGCTGGCGGGGCGATGGGGGGATATTGCGAGATCGGCAGGTTGTAGGTTGCCAGTGCCCCCAGAATCATGATGAAAATGGCGATCACCCAGGCGAATACCGGACGATCCAGGAAGAATTTAGAAAGCATGGCGAAGGCTCCTTTAGCGGGTTTCCGTGGCGGTTTTGGCAGGTTGGTTGGTGGACGCCATGTCGACAACCTTGACCGGGGTGCCCGGGCGCAGGCGCTGTATCCCTTCCTGTATCACCCGGTCGCCGGCGGTCAGGCCGCTGGTGATATGCCACTGGTTCCCGATGGCCTGGTCAAGCTCAAGCATCCGGACATCGGCCTTGCCATCCGCCGTCACCACCCAGGTGAACGGCTGGCCCTTCGGGTTGCGCCTGACACTCTGCTGCGGCACCAGGATCGCCTGGCGGCGAATCCCCTCTTTCAGGATCGCCCGCAAAAACATCCCCGGCAACAGGGCACCGTCTGGATTCGGTACCACGATCCGCAGCACCACGGAGGCCGTCGAGGGATCCACCGAGACATCACGAAAAGCCAGTGTTCCCTCATGCGGGTAGGGTATTCCGTCCTCCTGCAGGATCGTGACCGTCGCCATATCCGCACCGTCTTCTGAAAGCCTGCCGTCAGCCAGTCGCCGTTTGAGGCGCAGCAGTTCCGCCGTGGACTGCGTAACGTCAAGATAGATCGGATCCAGTTGACGAATCGTCGCCAGCGGAACGGGCTGGTAGGCCGTGACCAAGGCCCCTTCGGTGACAGCCGAGCGGCCGATACGGCCCGCCACCGGCGCATGGATCGGGGTGTATGACAGGTTGATCTCTGCACTGGCTAGGGCAGCCAGGCTGGACGCCCGTTGGGCCTCGGCCTGCCGTAGTGCCGCCAAGGCATCGTCGTAATCCTGCTGGCCAACCGCCCGCGTGGAGGCCAGCTCCTTCATACGCGTTTCACGCGAACGCAGTGCCGGGAGACTGGCTTCCGCCATGGCGACCGCCGCCTTGGCCTGATCGACCGCCGCCTGATACGGTGCCGGATCAATCTGGTATAACCGGTCGCCAGCCTTGACCTCGGCACCCTCCTCAAAGACACGCTCCCGGATCAGGCCATTGACCTGCGGACGGATCTGCGCCTCGCGGAAGGCGCTCGTACGGCCCGGCAGGACCGTCGTTAATTCCAGCGGTTGTTCCGTGACCGTGAAGACCCCCACTTCCGGCGGTCCCATGTCCTGCGGCCCCCGAGCCCCGCGCTGCCCGCAGCCGGTGAACACCACAAATCCGATACCGAGTATAGCAGTCCGTATGATAAACCCATGGTTCTTCCGTTGATCCTGCATCATGCACCCGCCTTTTTGTTCAGTTGTCGTTTTAGAAACCGGTTTACAATCGTGTGACGCGCCTGTTCGCGTGAAAGGCCCTCATCCATGTGCGAGGACCAGTAGAGCGTGAAGGCATTCACCATGCCATCGAATGCCAACGCCTGGTAGAGTGCTGGCTCCGGATCGAAATCAGCGGCTTGAATGCCGCGCTCGAAGATCTCGACCAGCCGTTGCTGGTATTGATCAAAAATGGTTTTTGATTTCTGCGGCAGGGCACCGGACGGATGCCAGCGAGCACCGGATGACTGTTCCATCACCATGCGAAAAAGCCCGCGGTGCAACTCCATGAAATCGATGCGCATATCGACCATGGCGAGTAAGGCCTCCACCGGGGATTCCAGCGGCAGGACCCGCTGCTCCATACCGGACAGGAACGACGCCGCGATGGTGTCCATCAGTTCGGCATACAGCGCGTCCTTGTTGGCGAAGAAATTATACAGCGAGCCGACCGAGAATTCCGCTTCACGGGCGATCAGCTCCATGGTCGTGGCGTGAAACCCGCGCGCGGCAAAGACCCGTTCCGCCGCCGCCAGGATCTCGCTTCGGTGACGGATCCGTTCGCGCGCTTTGCGCCCGCCCACCTCTGAATCCTCAGCAGTTTCCGGAGTCATCATGAATGCCTCTTCGTTTTTTGAATATAGATTCAAGATACCGACAGGTATCCGCCTTGTCAACACGAATATCGTATATGGGGAATGGCCCGGATCCTTAGCGAAGGATTCGGGAGAAAGTGGACGTACCTGGCGCATCCTGCGCCGGGCTGGGGAAGACAATGGCAAAGCCCAAGCGAATGAAAGCGGTCGGCTTGTCTTTCGTTTTCCCATTGGCTCTGCCATCCGGAGCAAGATGCTCCGGGTACGTTAACGGCAATGGCTTGCACGACGCGGACGGGGTGGAACCCGTCCCTCCCGCACGACGCGGACGGAATGGGCTCGAGGGTCATCCATTAGAGCGGATGTCTCGTCATTCTTCAATTGAACTGCTGGAGGCCTGCAGGAAGAGGGAATGGGACTGCTGCCGGTTTGTTTCGCTTGCCAAACCATTGACATTTCCAAACTCTGCGCTTGCCGCTAACGTCCGGATTCAGTCGGTTTTTCGCCGGAAATCTCAAGGGACAGGCAGGCCATTCGTCGGCTTGACAAAAGAAAGTGGTTCGGGCGTCCAGCCTGCAAACGAAGCAAAGGGAAAGAGAGCACAGGCAGAGGAATGTCCGTGGGTTCCTGTTCCCCAATGTTGCCCCTAAAAAGTGACACGGTATTATCCGACGTTACCGGAAGGCTGAATTTAGACGCAGATTCTGCGTAACCCCAAAAATTCACCCCCGAAATTAAGATGCGTCTGCCCTGCCCGCTGTCGCTTTTTCGACATTGCTCGTGGCTCCGCATTGGAATGCGCCGCGTGTCTTGATGTCCTATGTGGCAAAGAACCGGATCAAACAGATTGACGACGGTAAGATTATCCTCGTGCGAATTGTCTCTATGCTCGTTGGGCTGATTCGCCACACATCTGCGCATCGAGTGTACGAGCAAAAAGCCGAATACGGCACATGCCACGCTGTTTCAGACGATTAGGATTGCGATCAGGATTACGATTAGGAGAGATCCCTACGGAAGTGAAATGCGAGCGATGTTGCCATAGCGACAGGTCTGTGGTCAATGATGGGAAATCGGGCGGAATTTACCTTGATGTGGCGCGCGATCTTGGGTTGCCACCGTAATGAACCCGCGGTAGACTGAAGGCACGGATTAATCGGAGGATTTTTATGCAGTACACAATACTTGGCAGAACTGGGTTGAAGGTGTCACGGCTGGGGTTCGGGGCCATGCGCCTGCCCATGCAGGGCGAAACGGTGAATCGCGAGCTGGCGATCCCCATGATCCACCGGGCGTTCGAAGCCGGGGTAACCTATATCGACACCGCCGTCTTCTATTGCCAGCAGGATAGCCAGCGGGTTGTTGGCGAAGCGCTCAAGGGTTGGCGCGACCGGATCGTGCTCTCCACCAAGAACCACTGTTTCGAGGCCGATGAGAAGGCTTGGTGGACGAATCTGGAAAATAGCCTTGACCGGCTTGATGTCCAGTATATCGACATCTACAACACCCATGGCATCAATGCTGAAACGTACGATACGGCCATCGTGCCGCATATCTGGAAATGGCTTGAGAAGGCCAAGGACCAGGGGTTGATCGGGCATATCTGCACCTCGTTTCACGGATCGCGTGCGTTCTTCCGGCGCATGGTGGATGATGGGCGTTATGAGAGCGTGACGATCCAGTACAACATGCTTAACCGCGAGTTCGAGGAGGAGATCGCCTATGCCAAAGCGGCGGGCATGGGAATCGTGGTCATGGGACCGGTCGGCGGGGGCCGTCTCGGGGGCGATAGCGAGGTCCTTGCCCGTCTGGTGCCGGATATCCGCCGCATCCCCGAGCTGGCGCTACGCTTCGTATTGGCCAACCCCAATGTGGATATCGCGCTCTCGGGGATGAGTACCTTGGAACAGGTGCTTGAGAATGTCGAGGCGGCCTCGGTGGAAACCCCGCTTGGCGATGCGGATTTGGCGATCATCAGCACGCAGACCCGGCAGTTGGCCGAAATGGCCAAGCTTTACTGTACCGGCTGCGGATATTGTATGCCTTGCCCCTCGGGGATCGATATCCCGCAGATCTTCTCGATCTACAACACCGGCCGCGTGTACGGGCTTTGGGAGCATGCCCGCGCCCAGTATGCCCGGCTTGCAAAAGCCCGTCGCGAGAATCATTTACCTGCGGATGCCTGCATCGATTGCGGGACCTGCGCGCCGAAATGTCCGCAAGGCATCGCCATTTCCGCCCAGCTCCGTGCCGCTCATGAGGCACTGTCGGCGGGGTAAGAGATCACGTGCCATATGACCCAAGGGACAGGCCTTTGGTCGTCCTTCCATTGACATTTCCAAACTCTGCGCTTGCCGCTAAGGAGCCGTTGAAAAATAACATA
>DIZZ01000010.1:1077-5974 GCA_002428045.1 Verrucomicrobia bacterium UBA6015 | reverse complement strand
GGCAATCACAGACATCCGGGCTAATATCCCACGCATCGTGTTTTACGGCGGCATGGTACTGACTTAGGAAACAAGGGCGGGGAGGATATGCCAGACGTTCCGTTGGTTCAGAACTGAAGCATTATTCTTTACAAAACCCATCGCTGTGCCCGGCTTCAAGCGGGCACAGCGAGGGGTTTTGCAAGAGCCTCGAGGTATTGAATCGCGGCAGGGCCTCGGTCATGATTATACCGGCTCGTCCGCACGAGGTACTGGCGTGGGACGATCACCTGGCTACGGCGGTCCCGTGCAAAGGTCACACAGCAGAAGAGACCGTATCTGCCGACCGGGGGGGACGCTGGTGATCTATCTGGATACAAGCGCATTCCTGAAGCTGTATGTTCGCGAAGCGGATTCCGATCGGGTTCAGGATCTTGTAATAGGCCAGAAGGAACCGTTACCCGTCTGGGAATTCCAGCAGGTTGAAATGATCAATGCCTCGCCAAGTTAACCCCGGAAACGGGCTGCCGCACCATGGATATCCTGCATGTGGCATGCGCTATGCAGATTTCACCGGAACTCTTTGTCTCGTTTGAGCAACGGCAGCAGAACCTCGCTCGCAAAGCCAGACTGAACGTGCACACCTTCTGATATTCACTCACATAGAATGGGGCACGCTGAAAGCAGCGGGCGTAAGCGGGCGGCGGCCCGGCGCCCGATCACCAGGGCATGGCGGATCTGACCCACAGTCACGGTCGCGTGGCGACCCACGAAATCAACGCCCTGAATCTCCAGGCGATTCACGAGAAGACTACGGTCCAGCCGCACGAAGACATCCTCCGGCAGGATTTTCTGCCACTGGCTGATGCTGCGGCGCACGACATACGCCTGGCCATCCTTGCAGAGTACCTCCGTGTATTTCCCGTCCGACCGCAAACACAACACCTCGGAAACCTTGCGGAAATGACCGGATGACCCAATCTCAAGCAAAACCACATCGTTGCCTGAGGGTAATTCAAAGTTGTCCCGCGAGGGATTTTTCACAGATCGGGGTGTCCCCCGCACCCGCGCAAGCGCCTCTTCCAGTCGTTCCGGCAAAACCGGCTTCAATAGGTAATCGACGGCATTCACCTCAAAGGCGCGCACCGCATACTTGTCGTAAGCGGTCACGAAAATGACGGCTGGTGGCGATTCCAACCGCCGCAAAACCTCGAACCCCCCCCCGTCCGGCATCTGTACATCCAAGAACAAGACGTCCGGCTGCAGCGCCTTGACGGCAGAAACAGCCAGAGAAACGCTGCGCTCAGTACCCACCACGTCCACCCCCGTCAATCCACCAAGCATGCGCTGCAGGGATTTACACACCAGCTCTTCATCGTCCACGATCAAACACCGCAAAGGCTTCATACAGCACTCACTTCAAACGGGATGAAAAGTTCCGCCACGACCAACGGTCCCTCCTGTCGTAAATCAAAACGAGCCGATTCGCCATAAAGAAGCTGCAACCGTTCCCGCAGATTCCGCATGCCCACCCCACCATCCGGGGAATCAGAATCCGACGACAAGACGCCATTATTCTCCACATGCACATGCAACTGCCGCCCCAGCCGATGCGCACAGAATGAAATATCAAGACGCCCTTCGGTTAGCATCCCGTGCTTGATGGCATTTTCCGCCAGCGGCTGCAACAACATCTCGGGCACGCGGCAATGTAACACCTCATCGCTGACGCTGTGCCGAACATGCAACGATTCGCCATAACGTACCTGTTCAATCTCCAGATAGGCTCGCACGGAATCCCATTCTTTCCCGAATGCATGCCCCCCTTCCGGCGAAGGGTCGATCCGCAACCGAAGAAAGACCGAAAGATTATGCACCAGCGAGGCAATCCGCTCCGGGGAAAAATGCGACAGCGACTCGATTGTGGCCAGCGTATTAAAAAGAAAATGGGGATTCAACTGATAACGCAAGGCCCGCAACTGCGCGTCCGTAGCCAACAGCTCGGCCCGCTGGATCCGCACCTGATTCTGCCGTGCCGACCGCTGTTGCAACACCACCACGGCAAACAACATGAAGAACATAAACAGCATGAACACGAGCTGCAGCGAATCAACATCGATAGGAACGCGAAACCACGCAAAAGCAGCGGCGAACAGAAGAAACGTGACGAGCCATGCGACCCCCCACGTCATCGCGATCAGCCAATGGCTCCAATCGCGCGATGAGTAGGAAAGGCGAAGTGCGGCACCCCCACCACAGACATAGCAGACAAACAACAATACCGCATGCAGGGCGGCAGCGGCACGATACGGAATCACGCAGCTTACCATCGCCCCTGCCAGCAAGAACAAGCTCACCCCGCGCAGGAAGGAATAGACCTTTTTTTTCGAAAACGTGCTCCTTGTGCAGGTCAGCGTAAACGCCAGCAACGCCCAATGCCACATGGACACCAAGGCCAGCATCAGGTTGTGATTCGCCCAACGATGCGGCACGCCTCCCAGCCAGGCATAATAACCACGAAAAATGAAGGTGTAGCCAAAAAGGCCGGCAATCATCACCGCCAATAGCAAATAGGAACGACTGCGTTGCATGCCTGCAAGTAGCAGGAACAGGATAAAGAGCGTCCCGCTTATGCTCGCGAATGCATAATCAACAACATCGCGCTGTGCCGCATAACGCAGATACCCCCGGAATGAAAAGACATTCAGCGGGACCGATAGGCTGCGATCCGCACGTATGCGCAGATACACCGTCCGGACCGCACCGGCAGGAAGCACGAAATCCAGAACCGGGTAACGCAGCTGCGGCAAGGTTTCCCTGCTCGGTACAACATCCAGTCCATCCCGCAGGATAGAAACGACGGCGTCACCATCCAGCACGAACCAGGTTACCTCCCGAAGCCGAGCAACGGGCAGCTCCAGCACTGCTGCCATCGGATCAGCCCCGCCATTTTCAATCTCGATCCGTCCCCAAATCACATCCTGCGTGAAGCCTATATTCGACACTCGGTCACCCGGAACCACAAACGACGACGCCAACGCCGGTGACCGTACCTCGTCGAGGGCCAGACGACCGCCCGGATCCCGAAAAATCGCCACCTTCCGCGAAACATCCAGTCTCCCGACCGTTGAATCCAGCACGACCGCCCCAGACGCCAGATAAGGAAGCAGCACAGTCAGCACAAGCATTGTTGGATTTCGCATACCACAAGGTTTATAAATAGGACCTGCGTTCGTCAATACCTTTCGCAGGGCAGACGCATCTTATCAACGATTGTAATCCAGAATCCTAGTCTTAAACGTCACCCTTCGTCCCCACCCTTAATCGGATACCCTGGTCATCATCGGTCCCCTCTTCGTTTTTTATTGGGTTGACTCCAACCGGGGGGGCGGGCATAATGGCCATTGTTGTTAACCGTGATGTCGGGAAGGCGGTGTGAATCCGTCGCGGTCCCGCCGCTGTAACCGGGGACGAACGTCGCAGAAGCCACTGCCGCAAGGTGGGAAGGCGCGGCGGGAGAATGAGCCGGAAGCCAGAATATCGACGCACGGTGTTTAGGGCGGACCGCCTCGAGGTAAAGGGCGCATGCAGTAGACAGTGGTTTTTCGGGGTGGAATATCGGCACTCCGGATCTGGAAACAGATCCGGAGTGCCTTTTTTTTTGATGGAATGGGTGCATTCATGCATCTCTTCCAGAGGGATATGTTATAAAAAGAAACCGCAAGATTGTGAAGATCGACAGGGATGCCCTGCTTGCCGTGCGCAGGAAGGCGCATAAGCCCAGGGACTGGGTGCGTGCTGTGTTGCTGATTGCACTGGGCTTGTTTTCCCTGGCGGGTGCTCTGCTGTACAGGCTTCTTGATGAATATCAGCAGGAGCCTTCGCCCGTGCAGATGACCGCGTTGGTGGAGCTGCCACCCCCCGACGCGGACGTTCACATCGACGAGGTGGCTCCCGTCCCGCCCCCCGTGCCTGACGTGGTTGCGGAGCCGACGGTTGTGCAGCAGGCCACCGTGCAGCCCGTGCAGGAGGATCCACGCCCACCGCACGATCATCTTTCCCTGGAACGGCTCACCCCCACGACCCGCAGGGTTTTCTGGCAGGCTGGTCGGCTTGACGGTCGCCCCGAACATGCCGATAGTCCTTTCTCCGGCGAATTCGGGAAGGTATTTGTTACGGATCCGGTGGTGCGGGTGGAGGCGGCCAAGGTGCGTGCGGAATTCCCGCAACGCATCATGCCGGGACAGTCGATTGTGTTGAACCTGCCGGAAATGAAGGCCCAGGATCTCCTGTTCCGTGCCGTCTCCGTGCGCAGGGACGAGCCGGGGATCATGCTCGACCCGAACAAGGAGGTGCCGTCGCTGCGGATTCTGTGCAATGGCCAAATAATCTGGGGCCGCCGCCTGGACCGCCGGGGTTTAATGATAAACGCCTTGATTCCGTCCGCCTACCTGGAATCGTACAAGAATACCATCACCCTGCAGAACGACGGCAAGCTGCCCGTGGTGTTCGATGCCTTATGGATCGAGGCGGCCCAGGAGGCGAGCGAGCCGGTTCGATTCGCCATCAGGGACTGGGAGCGGATACCGGATAGCTACAAAGGGCAGTTCGGGTGGAACCGGGAGCGTGATAGCGAACAGCAGATGCCCGGGATTCCATCAAGCAGGGATATGCTGTTGAGCTATCCGATGAAACGTTTTGAAGATGCCCTGAGGCTGGAAGCGGGATCTGTAAGTCGCTGCGAGGGGCTGTGGCATTACCGCAATCTGTTCGTCAGGTTCAATGAACAGGAGAAAGTGGCGCTGTATTTCCTGGAGAGCGCCGTCGGGTGGTTTTTCAATGGTGGCAGTGCCTTGACCCTCGAGAATGTGACCGGGCCGGGCCGGTTCTTCTGCCCGTATACCAAGCGCCTGTATCC
>DIZZ01000010.1:0-952 GCA_002428045.1 Verrucomicrobia bacterium UBA6015 | reverse complement strand
TCATCGTGGCGAAAAGCCGCTTCGGGAGAACGCCTGGTGGCAAGGTACGCGTGGTGTGTGCACTGCCCTGGCAGGGCGCAACCGTGGCGACTGTCAATAACGGGATTTTCCCCGAGGCTGTCAACATGGACAAACCGACCTACCGGGGCGAGTTTATTGGCGATGTGCGCCAGGACGACCCGAACGGTGTCTATGACCGCAACCGGCAGGACAAGGTTTTGAACATTCAACTTGCGCCCAACGGACAGGGCGGGTTGCTGGATGTCGAACTGGACATCCAGGACTGCCTCTACGTCCGGTTGGTGCAACAGGGCGCGACGGCCATCGGGAGCCCCGTCGCCAATCAGTCCGTTACGCCAAAACCACCGCAAAAACCGGTGGCTATCAAAGTGGCTGGCGGGGTCACGGAAACACGCGAGAGCGGTCTGCTGCGGCGCAAGTGGTTGCCGGTCTATTCCGGTTCGATGTACGAACTTTGCGCGAACTACCGGGTGCGGACGGGCAAAGCCACGCCGGGCGCGGTGCAGGGGCAGGACTATGTCGTGCCGGAAGATCCGCAAAGCGTGTTTTGCGACATCGACTACACCGGCGGGGTACCCCGGACGGCGGAAGGCGCCGCGCTGCCATTGTATTCGTTCCACGAGAATATCGATGGCAAGACGCTGAGCTTCTGGGTCTATCCGCACACGCAGGCGGCAAGTCGGACCGTTAAGTTGCGTATGGCCCTTGGCGCGTGGGAAGGCAGCACGACGCTCAAACCGGGGAAATGGCAACGGGTCGAACTGCAGTTTGCGGATCTCGCCGGTGGGTACGAGCGTCATTTGGTGTTCCTGGGACCGTCGGACTATGACCGGCCCGGCCGATCGGACAAGATCACGTTCGAGTTCAACGGGATATCGTTGCTGGATGCAGCCGGTAGCGGCGGGCGCTATATGGATGTGCGCACCCTGGC
>DIZZ01000209.1 GCA_002428045.1 Verrucomicrobia bacterium UBA6015 | reverse complement strand
TATCGGGAACTGAGGCAAATCGAACCGGATGTCCGTGTGATCCTTGCCAGTGGCTATTCCGAGAGCGATATCGCGTCGCGATTCGCCGGGAAAGGCTTGGCAGGTTGCCTGCAAAAACCATACACATTGACCAACCTACGCTCGTTGCTGTCCACGCTATTACCCAGCCGTGTGGCCGGGGAATCGTTTTTATAGGGAAGATGATTGAATGGATCATGTTTCAGGAGTGCGTAAATTATAGGGAGATTCAGAATGAAGACAAGAAAGCTGGTAATGAAGTGCGTTGTTATTGCGTTTGCCGTGGTTGTGCCGATCTCGCAGGCGGATGATGGGAACTGGAATGGTAATAGCGGTAACTGGTCAGATACGGGGATTTGGAATGGAGGGATGGTCGCTGAGGGTGCCAACAATACTGCCTATTTCACCAACAACATAGCCGAGGCTAAGGTTGTCACGAATGATGTCTTCAGGACGATTGGGCACATCACATTCACCGATGTCACGACATCTTCACATAACCTGACGCTTGCTGCTGGGGCGACCCTGACGCTAGATGTGACGTCAGGTTCACCGACAATAGAGGTTACACAGAGTGGCAGGATATTGACGATGGCGTGTGTCATTGACGGCAATGAAGGGTTGACCAAGACCGGTGCTGGACAACTGACCCTGTCCGGTACGAACACCTACTCTGGCGGCACGGTCTTCAACGGTGGAGGCTTGGTATTCACAAGCGATGCCAGTCTCGGCGTAACCAGTGGTACGCTCACGCTCAACACCAACTACACAAGCGGCGCCACACCCACCTTGAATGCCGCACGTGCCATCGTGCTGAACAACAACGCGATCTGGGATCAAACCACGTCAAGCGCTTTAACCATCAACGGTCCGGTGTCTGGCACTGGCGGTTTTCAAGCGCGTAAAACTAACGCAGGCTCCACGCCAATCTTATTGAACAGCACCAGCAATACCTTTACCGGACCCATTAACACGATGGGCGGCGCTACGTCAGTGGAGTTCAAAAGCCTCGTAGACTCTAGCACCGGCAATATTACATTATCCGCGGATGGTTCGTCCGGATATCCTGTCTATATCCGGTACGGTAGCGGCGCGATCGCGGATCTGACATTAAGCAATCGTCAGATCGTGTTGGCGACGGGGAACCATTATTCGTCCATCGAAAACAATAGCACGCGAGCCTTTACGATCGGCAGCAACTTGATTGATCAGGGCACGGGTACCAAGACCTTGCAGTTGGGCGGCAGCGGCACCGGCACCAACACGTTTTCCGGAAACATCACTCAGGCCGGTTCCGGTTCCACGAACAGCCTGGTCAAGTCTGGAAACTGCACGTGGGTGCTCTCCGGTACGAACACCTATAGCGGCTCGACCACGGTGAATGCCGGCAAGTTGGTTCTGGCTGGTAGCCAGACGCTTTCGGACACGGCCGCCCTTACTATTGTTGCCGGAAAGAAGGTCCGGCTCGAAGCGGGGGTCACGGAGAAGGTTGGGTCGCTGGTTATTGGTGGGACTCCGAAGGACATCGGCACGTGGGGCAGCGTAGACAATACGAAAGCAGAAAACACGGATGCTGTTTTCGAGGGAGAGGGCCTGCTCTACGTGGGGATCGACCTGCCGCCGTCTGGAACGGTGCTTATCATTAGATAGCCGGATGCCAACGGTGTTGCGAGGCGTCACGATATAACCTTCGACAACCCTCAGCCACCCAGTCTCGGCAATCGGGTGGCATGCGCTAATTGCTTGTTACGTAGTTATCGGGCGTATAGCGTACCACATGTGTCGCAATAGTTCGGAGCTGGTGTCGTATCTGTAGGGATTGTTTTGCGCGTTTGGTGCGATATACTTGTGCTGTTGGATATTGCAGAATTGTGAATTATGCGGAGAAGACTATGAATTACAGGATGCTCAGGAAAACGGAACTTCTCGTGTTGTCGGTCGTGCTGCTGGGTGCAGTGCATGGGTATTCCGCTGAACTCAAGTTCGGACGCTACTACAGTGATGGGATGGTCCTGCAGCGGGAAAAGCCCGTGAAAGTTTGTGGTTTAGCGGCGGCGGAAGCCGAAATCACGGTAGCGTTCGCCGGCCAGAAGAAGACCTCCACCGCCGACAAGGATGGCAACTGGTCTGTGACACTGGATACGATGAAAGCGAACTCGCAGGGTCAGCCGTTGACTGCCCATTCATCAATCGGCAATCTAAAATCTGAAATCGGAAATGTTCTTGTCGGCGATGTGTTGCTGTTCGCAAGGCAGACGTCCATGGATGTTTCTCTTGGCAGCACGGATGAAGGAAAGCACGCCGCGCAGAGACATAAGACCAGCCCGAATTTCCGTGTGATTTCAATCAAGACCATTCCATCCCTTGTTCCGCAGAAGGATCTTGCTGCGGAATCAACCGATGGATGGCGTGAAGTGAACGGGGATTCAGCCCTGAAAATGAATGCGGCCGCTTACTACGTTGGCATGGATATTGGCAACCGCAGTGAGGTTCCGGTTGGAATCATTGATTTGAACATGGGTTCGCAGTTTCCTGTGAGCTGGCTGAGTCGTGAAGAACTTGAAAAGACAGAGATGTTGTACGGGCGCACGGACGTGCCGGGTCAGTTAGAGCGGTTTGATCAGGCTGCTAAGATTGCCGCAACCAACGGCGTCGTGGAACCTGGTGGAAAGGAAAGTCTTTCGTCCAATTTTGTTGAATACGCGCTGGCCCCTTCGGCAGGGTATAATGCCGCTATCCATCCCATGAGGGGGACCGCTTTGAAGGCGGTTTTGCTGCAACTGGGTAACGATTATCCCTATATGCCTTACGACGCTTGCGAACAAAGTGCAGACCCGTTTAATAGGACAAACCTTAATATTGCCTACATTCAGACCTATGACATCCGGAAAGTAGGTTTCCGCATGGAGCCCGTTACGCTGCCCCGTGTTCCCCGTGAGTGGCGAAAAGCCTTTGGGAATGCGGACCTGCCGTTTGGACTGATCGTGCCGCCAGCTTCCGATCTGAACACGCTTAGCCAGCATCACCGCGAGATGCGCGAACTACAGCGGCTCATGGGCGAAGACAATAAGCATGTGGGTATCATTCTGCCCGGCATGGCGCATCGGCGTTTGAGTGCGCAGCCGCTGGATGACAAACTGCTTGCCGACCGCTGTGTTAACTGGCTGAAAGGGGCCGTCTACAACGTCGACGGAATCGTCCCGGCGGGCCCGCTTTTCGAACGCGTCGAGTGCAGTTACAATAAGGCAACGGTTCATTTCAAGAAAGGCACGGCAAGCGGACTGAAGGCGGGTGGTAAGGCACTTGACTATTTTGAGGCGGCTGGTGTGGAAGGCGATTATTTCCCGGCAAAGGCGGAGATAGACGGAGAGACGGTTCGCCTGGAAAGCGATACCATCAAGCGCATTATGCGGGTGCGTTACAACTGGAACCGGAACCCCGATCAAAACCTTGTTAATGCGGCGGGCCTTCCGGCTGCGCCGTTCCGTAGTGAAAGAGCCGATTATCATTGGTTTGTGACGAATGAGGATGATGATCTTCCAGAGGAGTATCACACCCCCGCCAACACGTGGAAAGCTGGCGATGTTGCACTGATTAACGGACAGCTCAAGACCGTTGGTTATGACAATTTCTGCGGATGGGTTGGGCCGGCAGGTTTTCTGACGGGTCCTTTTGGTCCGAATATGGGGGTTCGTGAAGTCAAACTAGGTTCGCCGGCGTATGGGAAGGTGTTTGTTGGCGATGTGATTTACAGTGCGAACGGGAAGATGCTTGGCGATAAGGCCTGGGACGTGATCGGTGCAGCCCTTACGGAGAGCGAGACGGAGGAGGCCGGTGGCAAGCTGATGCTGGGTGTGCGCAGGGATGGAAAGAATATCGATATCGAGCTGAAACTCGAAGTCATGGGAGAATACAGTTCGACTGCACCTTTCGATTGTTTGAAGACCGAGAAGATAGTATCTAATCTCGAAAAATGGGTCGTTAAGAACGGTGCGGATGCCGGATTCCTGAACTATGATGCCCTCTTCATGCTGGCTACCGGAAATCCTGAGATGCAGGGATATGTGCGCCGTATTGTTTATAACATCATCAAGGACAAAGATCCGAACCGTAGCTTTACGCCCGAGACGGGAGGCAAGAGCTGGGCGAATTCTGCCGAGGCTATTTTGCTGGGTGAGTATTATCTGGCCACAGGTGATAAGAATGTCCTTCCTCACCTGAAGCACGCCTGCGCACGTCTGGCGGCAACCCAGCATCCGACGGGCGGATGGCGACACGGCTTTCCGGGCGCAGATCACTATGGGCTCATTCCGAATGCAGGGTTGCCCGGCGTAATGGGTATGTATTTTGCCAAAGCGGCGGGGCTTGATATTAATACGGAGGCCTACGAACGTAGCGTTGATCATTATAGTAAAAACCGGGCGGAGACAGGATTTCTTATCTACGGTATCGGGCCTTTGTGCGAACGGGAGGAACCTGTCGTCTTTGAGCCCGAGACGATGAATGCCGGGAAGATGGTCAGTTACAACGGCGGGTTGTCGGCTGCAGGTATTCTAATGAAGTTTGCGGGCATGTATCGGGCTGCAAATCTGACGTCGCTGATAAGCTCGTTTGCTTGGAACAATACGTTTGAAGGGCATGGTGGTAACTTCTGGAATAACTTTTGGACTCCGCTTGGGGCACATCAGCACGGGAAAGGGGCGTTCGTTAATTTCTGGAAGAACTACCGGTGGTACAGCGAATGTAACCGGATGTTTGACGGCAGCATGATTCAGCATGAAGACGGGCGTGCCGGGGCGGCAAATGGTACGGCCCTATGTGCCCCGCGCAAACGTATTCAGATCGTGGGTGCCCCGACATCACCCTTTTCAACCAATGCTCCAGCGGCTCTGAAGCCGGCGGTAGAGAAGTATTGGGAGAAGGACTATGACGGTTGTGAGCAGATGGCTGAAGCACTGTTAAGCAGCGGTACCGTGGCGCAGAAGGATTTACCTACGGTTGCGTATCTTGCCCGCCAGGCAAAAGATATGAAGGCCAGCATAGCGGCAGATTGCAATCGAATCCAGACGCTGGCGGCTGAAGGCGATCCGGATCAGGCGCGGACTTTCCTGCCCGGTTTAAGCGCTGTACTTCCTGATGGTGACCAGCGTCTTATCGATCTGGAGAAGGTTTTGGAATCAGCCAAACCTGTTCTACGCAAGAGCGTCGAGGCGAACAATGATTCTACAGAGGTGTCGCGCCAATGGGTGCGGCTTGTCAGCGAGATTTCAGGATCTTCTAAAGATGTTGCAGGGCCTCGGGTTATCAATAAGCCAGAGGCAAGTGTCTGGAAACTGTACGTGGTGGAAGCGCTCTCGCAAGCCCCTGAGGGATGGCAGAAGCCGGCATTTGATGACTCGGCTTGGAAAGAAACCGTCCTTCCTGTATCATGGCGTATGTATCATACGGCATTGCTGCGTACAAAGTTTATGGTTGAGGATAAAACGGTTCTTGATGGACTACGGTTCTATGCTTGGATTTTCCGTCAACAGGGTGTCGAGATTTATCTCAATGGCGAACTCGTAGCCAAGGTAAACAACGTGGAGGCCAAGACAGGTGATATTGAGGGCGACTTCCTGGCGTCTGCGCTCAAGCACATCAGGAATGGAGAAAATACACTTGCCATTACGACGCGCCATAACTGGCGATGGGGCATGCTTTTCATGAAGGTTTACAATGACGGATTTGACTTCAATCTTGATGCAAGGCTGAAATTGTAGAGGAGACGAGGGCCTGTGGCGGTGTGATGTTGGTTTGGTAAATAGAAAGGGAATAAGGAAATGAGACGATACCTATCTACGTGTTGCATGATCTGTGTTTATGCCTTGCTGTTGATCAGGTCCAGCTTGCCAGCAGCGGCGGCTGAACTTGGATTATCTAGGTATTTCAGCGATGGAATGGTTTTGCAACGGGATAAGCCGGTCAAGATTAGCGGATTTGCGGATGATGGAACCGAAGTGGTTGTGTCGTTTGCTGGTCAGAAGAAGACGTCTACCGCCGACAAGGATGGCAACTGGGCTGTGACACTGGATCCGATGACAGCGAATTCGCATGGACAGCAGTTGACCGCAAGTTCATCAATCGGAAATCTAAAATCTGAAATCAACCATGTTCTTGTCGGCGATGTTTTCCTGTTTGCAAGGCAGACGTCCATTGATGTGTCGCTTGGCAGGGATGAGGCAGGAAAGGCTGCTGCTACGAAAGTGGCTGACGCGGGATTTCGTGTGATTCGCATCAAGACCGTACCGATCGAGGAACCGCAGCGTGACCTCCCTGCGGATTCGGCCTCAGGCTGGGCTGCTGTTAATGCGCAGGAAGCGCTCAAGATGAGTGGTGCCGCGTTCTATATGGCAGAGGGCCTTGCAAAAAATTCCAAGATCCCTGTCGGGATTGTGGATCTCAACATGGGCCATTATTTCCCGATTGCCTGGATGAGCCGCGAGGATCTGCTTGAGACGGGCAAGGTCATGCCCAAAGGAACCGGCAAGGATCTCTATCAGTCAGACAATGCGGTGGACTCGCAGGTAAAGCAGCAAACCCAGGATCTCCATACCTACAGGAGCGGTAAGCTTCAGGCCGCCATAGAGACGCATTACGAGAAAATGCTGGCGGATGCCAAAGCAAAAGGGTTGCCCGTTCCCAATAAACCGGTTGAGCCGCCTGACCCGCTTCAGGATCCACGGTTTCCTGCTGCTGGCTACAATTCCGTGATTCATCCGCTTCGGGGCATGGCCTTCAAAGCCGTCGTGCTTCAGTTGGGTAACGATTACCCGTATGTTATGTACCAGAAGATCGCCAAGGACGGGAACGCCTCCAGCAGGGCGCATCTGGGCTGGGCCTGGAAACACAATTATGACATTCGCAAATGGTGCATCTACCTTGAGCCTTGGACCATTCCAAGGGTGGTTCCCCAATGGCGGCAATATTTTGCAGACAAGGATTTGCCTTTCGGCCTGATTGTGCCGCCGGGATCGGATCTTGGCACGCTGGGCGATCACCACACTGCCGTGCGCGAGCTGCAGCGTAAGGTTGCCGAAGTGAACAGTGGGGTTGGTCTGATTGTCCCCGGTACGGAGCATGTGCCGTTCAGCGAACAGCCTGCGGATGAAATGCTGCTTGGTGAACGGGCCATGCGCTGGGTGCGCGGCGGCGCATGCGGCGTGGAAGGCGTGGTGTCCAGCGGTCCTTTGTTTGAGCGGCTTGAGACCGATGATGCGAAGGCAACCGTTTTCTTCAAAAAAGGAACCGCAGAAGGGTTGAAGGCGGAGGCAGGGGCTCTGGACCACTTCGAGGCGGCCGGAGCCGATGCGGTCTACTATCCTGCCAAGGCGACAATAGACGGCTCGGTGGTTAAAATTGGCTGCGATAAGGTCAACCGGATTGTCCACGTCCGTTACAACTGGAACAAGAAACCTGACCAGGGCCTCCAGAATGGTGCCGGATTGCCTGCGGTTGCGTTCAGGACGGACGAATCCAAGTACCCGGTGACCATCGGGCACTCGGAAACCGATCTGCCTGAGGAATTCTCCACGCCTGCAAGGGACTGGAAAGACGCTGATGTAGCGATCATCAGCGGCTCGTTTGCGCCCGGCAACTGGCATAATGGCGAAGGCTGGCTTGGATCCTGTGGCGTCTTGACGGCTCCGTTCGGACCGAACATGGGCGTTTTGCATGTTCTCAAAGGATCCCCGTCCGATGGCAAGATTATGCTCGGCGACCTCATTTTTGATGTGAATGGCAAGCTGCTTGGGGACGACCCGCTGAGAATGGTGGCGGATGCCATCACATTCGCCGAGAGCGAAGCCGGTCATGGCGATATTGCCTTCGGCCTGCGTCGTAACGGCAAGAACATGAATGTCGGGCTGAAGCTGGAGGTGCTGGGTACTTACAGTGCAACCTCTCCGTACGACTGCCCCAAGACGGATCGGATCGTGGCCAACATGGAGACGTTCCTCGCTGACCGTGGCGGCGTGATGCAGGCTCACAACGTATTTCAGAATTGTGAGGCGCTCTTTCTGCAGGGGGCCGGCACGCCGAAATACCTAGGGCTGGTGCGTCGGCATGTTTACGACAGGATGAGCACCGTTGATCTGAACAAACGCCTTGATCCGATGACAGGACCCTTCCCCCAGAATTGGATTCCGGCCTACGACGCGCTCCTTACCAGTGAGTATTATCTGGCGACAGGAGACCGGAATGTCCTGCCTTTCCTGAAGTGGTGCTGCGATTATCTTACGATGACACAGAACAAAGTGGAGGCGGAGGCAGCTAGGCCATGGCCCACGGCGCTCGCGGGGCAGGCTGGTGGCTGGCGGCACAACTTCTATGGCGGACAGGGCTACGGCATGCTGCCGGCGATCGGGCTGCCGGCATTGCTCGGGTTCCGCTTTGCAATGGAGGCCGGGGTGGATGTTGACCGTGAGGCATACAAGCGCGGCCTCGATTACTTCATCCACAACGGAGTGAAGGTCGGCAGCGTGTTCTACGGGCACATCGCCAAGCCCACCACAGTACCCCAGCCGATAGACGGTGAAGCGCTTAAAAAAGGGATCCTCTCGTCCAGTAACGGAGCAAAGTCACTGGCAGCCATTCTCTTCAAGTTCGAGGGCGATCTGCCAACTGCGCATTTGAATTCCTTCATCGCCGCGTATTCATACAACAATTGCCACGAGGCCCATGGTGGCAATTTCTGGGCTAACGCATGGACAGCACTCGGCGCTTACGCGCATAGCAAGGACGCATTCATGCTGTTCATGCAGGGTAACGTGTGGTTTCGCGATCTGCACCGCATGTATAACCACAGCTACCACCAGGGATCCGCCGGCATCGGCGGTGGACAGTTCCTGGCGTATGTGCTGCCCCGCCACAGGCTGCGCATCCTGGGTGCGCCGGAATCGGTCTTTGCCGGGTACCCGAAAGACTTCTTCAGGCCGGCTCTGGAGGCACACCGCCAGCGCGACTATGCCCGCTGCGCAGCGCTGGTCGATGACCTCATGGCGTCCAGCGTATTGAGCACTGAAGACAAGGCCAAGGCTGAGCAACTGCGGCGTATTGCGCTGGAATTGATCGAGAGCATCCAACTGGATCTGGACAAGGTTGAGGGGCTCATCAAAGAGGGTAAGCTCTATGAAGCCGGGCTTGACCTACCTCAGCTCGAGGGGGTTGTAGCCGCTGGAGATGAACGGTTGGCAGCTATTCAGCAGAAGCTGAAAGACCCCGCTGTGAAGGATGCGATCGCCAAGGACAAGGTCAGGTATACTGCCGCCATGAAAGCGCTGGATTTCGACATATCCATACCTAAGCCATCCACGGAAGATGAATCCAAATGGACTTGCCTGACACCTCAGAATGGCACGGTACGATCGGTTTTCCGTGATGGGCTCGGCTCGGTAAGTGAAGAGAATGCCACGGAATGGCGCATGAAGGTTCTGGAATCCATTGAAAAAGCTCCAAACGGATGGAGCGAGGCCGCGTTCGATGACAGTTCATGGGTTGAGACGGATCTGCCCATGTCCTGGCCACTCAATCATACGGCACTTTTGCGCACGACATTCAATGTTGAGAACAAGAAAGATATCAAAGCGCTCAGAGTCCGGATGAATACCTACAGGCAGCAGAATATGCAGGTGTTTATCAACGGCAAGCTCGTCGCCAAGGTCAACGAGGCCAGCAATAACGACGGCCTCTCTGCCATGCTTACCGAGCAGGCTGTGAAGGCGCTCAAGGACGGCGGGAACACGATTGCCGTGACAACGCTGAACAACTGGCGCTGGGGATCGTACATGGCCGGCGTGGAAACGGATGAGGCCAACAGTGTGCGAAACAATGGATTCACGGTGCTGCTGGATGCGCAGGGGAACTGAGGCCGTCGCGTATAATGCTTCGCATCACGCGATCAGCAGTTGTCAGTAGGCAGTGGGCAAGACAGGGTTCAAAGGTTAAGAGGTTAGAAGGTCTAAGGTTTCAAAAGCGTCGGAGGTGAGGGAATATGAGTCGATATCAAGGTGTTGCCGTCGGGATGATGATTGCTTGTCTGGCTGTGATCGCCGGGCCAGCTGGTGCGGCCTCGCCGGATGCGGCGCAAGCATCCGACCCCGTTGAAACCCAGGAGGAACGGGATGACCGCATGGGCTGGTGGCGTGAGGCACGCTTCGGCATGTTCATTCACTGGGGTGTTTACGCGGTGGCTGCCGGAGAGTGGGACGGGAAGCCTGTGGGTGGTATTGGCGAGTGGATCATGAGCAAAGCCAAGATCCCGATTGCCGACTATTCGAAACTTGCTCAGACGTTCAATCCCGAGAAATACAACGCGGAAGCATGGGTTCTGGCGGCAAAGGATGCCGGGATGAAATACATCGTGATTACCACGAAGCATCACGACGGGTTTGCCATGTTCAAGACGGCGGCGAGTCCGTGGAACATCGTTGATGCGACGCCGTACAAGAGAGATCCGATCAAGGATCTCGCGGACGCTTGCCGGAAACACGGGATGCGGCTCGGGTTCTACTATTCGCAGAATCTGGACTGGACTCACCCTGGGGGTGGCGGAGGGGATTGGGATCCGTCTCACAAGGGGGATCCGGACGACTATGTGAACAAGATTGTGCTGCCGCAGGTAAAGGAAATCCTCGGGAACTACGGCCCCGTGGATGTCCTGTGGTGGGATATTCCGGGCGGTGTGATCAATAAGCCGCGGGCAGATCTCATTTATAAGACGGTCAAGGAACTTCAGCCGAAGATCGTCATGAATAACCGTCTGGGTGGCGGATACCGGGGCGATACGGAAACTCCTGAGCAGCATATCCCGCCGAAGGGGTTCCCGGGACGCGACTGGGAAACCTGCATGACGATGAATGGCACCTGGGGATTCAAGAAGAATGACGACAAGTGGAAGTCAACCACGTCACTTCTCCGCAATCTCTGTGACATCGCGAGCAAGGGGGGGAACTACTTGCTGAACGTTGGGCCTACGCCGGAAGGCGAGATACCGGCGGCATCGCTGGAGCGCCTGAAGGAGGTCGGCCAGTGGATGAAAGACAACGGTGAGTCCATTTACGGAACATCTGCCGCCCCGTTTGGCGAGGCATTGCGTTGGGGTCGGGTGACGCGGAAGGGTGACACGCTTTATCTGCTCGTGTTTGATCTGCCCAAGGATCGTTTACTGGCATTGCCGGAGTTGAAGACACCGGTGGAGAAGGCGTATATGCTAACGGATAGGGAAAAGAAGGCGTTGGCAGTTTCGATGCCAGACACCCAGACTGGCGTCACCGTAACCGTGCCGGAAGGCGTGGTTATGGATGCCAGCGTGACGGTGGTGGCCGTGAAACTGGAGTGACATGAAGTTAAATACAGTCTGGGCGTTTAGGTGTGGAGTCGTTTTGTTCTTGGCATTGGCTGGTGCGGGGTTCGGCAAGGAGGCCAAGATACCGGACTTCACAAAGGGCGAAAAGCTTGTGCAGGAAGGCAGGGACGCCATCCGGGCGCGGATGCTGGGGCCGACAGGGCTGTGATGTGTATCTCTCCCGCAAGGTGTCGAATGGCATGGCGCAGCTAAACGGCAAGAAGGATTGATTAGTATGAAACAAGTTACACGCATTTCCCTGTTAGCGTTGACCCTCGTTTCGTTGTGTGCGTCGCCGAGCGCGGCTGACAACTTGGAGCAGCGGAAAGGACATAGAGAAGTTTTTCGAAAAGAGGCAGCCGCACTTGTCGCTAAGATGACTTTGGATGAAAAGGCATCTCTGCTCAGCATGCAGGCAAGTGCCATCGGCCGTTTAAACATACCTGCACACGACTGGTGGAGTGAAGCCCTGCACGGCGTAGCCCGGAACGGGCAAGCCACCCAATTTCCCCAGTCTATCTGTATGGCTTCAACATGGAACCCTGAACTTATTGAAGCAATGGCCAGTGCCATCGGCGACGAAGCCCGTGCCAAACACCACTCCGCGCCAAATCGGGTGAAGCGTTATCAGGGATTGACGATTTGGAGTCCGACGGTCAACCTGGCGCGCGATCCACGCTGGGGGCGTAATGAAGAAACCTACGGCGAAGATCCGTGGCTTACCTCTTGCATGGCTGTTGCATTCGTGAAAGGCCTGCAGGGCGATCATCCCAAATACCTGAAGACGGTTGCAACCGTGAAGCACTTCATTTGCAACAATACCGAACACAACCGTATATCGACCATTGCTGATGTTCCCGAGCAGTTCCTGCGAGACTATTTCATGATTCCTTACCGTGCTGCGGTGCGGGAGGCGGGCGTGCAGTCCATCATGACTGCCTATAATGGCATCAACGGCGTACCTTGCTCTGCGAACAAATGGCTGGTGACAGATGTCCTTCGAGGCGAATGGAGGTTCTCAGGGACAGTAGTAACGGATGTGGGTGCTCCACGATTCTTGACCGAGAAGCATAACTTTAGCACATCCAATACAGAAGCGGCTTCCATGATGATAAAGGCCGGAATAGATGTTATAAGCGATGGTCGTGAGTTTGGGGGTTACGCAAAAAATGCGCTCCAAAATGGCATGCTTGCAGAAGACGAGGTCAACAGGGCTGTTATTCAGAGCCTGGCGACGCGTCTAGAGCTCGGACAGGTTCTGCAAGCTGATGACAATCCTTACGTCAAAATACCAGAGTCAGTGGTGGGCAGTGATGAACACTGCGGTATTGCCCGCAAAATTGCCCAGCAGGGCATCGTCCTGCTGAAGAACAAGAACAATCTTCTTCCCGTAGATACAAAGAAAATTAAAACAATTATTGTCACAGGGCCCTTTGCCGATAATGCGCAGCTCGGTGGGTACAGCGGCAAGCCGACACACAAGGCCGTGACCCCATACGAAGGTATAAAGGCCGCTGTTGGTGCGGATGTGGAGGTCATCTTAAGGCCATGGAAAGAAGATACCATGGAGCCAATTCCAACATCGAATTTGCGTCCTGTCGCCGGCTCAAGTGCCTCCGGCCTTACGGCGGAGTACTTTGCCGGAACTACCTGTTCAGGTATACCAAAGACAACGCGCGTCGATGAGAATGTTGATTTCATCTGGCCGAAACCCCTTGAAAATATTGATCCGGACATTCCTCAACCTCAGTTTGCCGTGCGCTGGACGGGACAACTCCTGCCTGAGAAGACTGGTGCCTATCTGATTTCCGGGCGCTGCGATGATGGTGTTCGCATCTGGTTGAACGGAGCGATGATTGTTGACGACTGGTCCAGCCATGGAGTTCGTTCGAAGGTGAGCGACACGCTGCATCTGGAAGCGGGAAAGCCGTATGAACTTAGAATGGAATACTTTGATGGCGGTGACAGTGCAGAAGCTCATCTTGAGTGGATACCGCCAAAGGGGGCGGTGGAGGTAGTTGCAGAAAAAACGAAATCGTCCACACTTGTCGTTTATGTCTGTGGGTTCAGCACGCAACACGCGGATGAGGGAAGAGACTTGATGAACCTGAATCTGCCAGACAAACAGTTGGCGGATCTCCGGATTGTATACAAAACCTATCCCAATACACTTGTTGTGTTTAATGGCGGCACTGTAGTTACCGATGGCTGGGTATATGACAGTATTCCGGCCATCATGCATGCTTGGTATCCTGGTCAGGAAGGCGGGCACGCGTTGGCAGACCTTGTGTTGGGCAGACTTAGTCCTTCAGGTCGTATGCCAGTCACCACATACATGTCCACGGAGGATTTGCCCGATATCGATGACTATGATCTCGCTAAGGGCCGCACCTATATGTACTGCAAGAAACCAGTGCGCTATCCGTTTGGGCACGGCCTGAGTTATGCTACATTCAAGTACGGCGAGCTCCTTGCTTCAAAGAACCAATGCAGCAGGGATGATGTGGTCGTGCTCAGCCTTGATGTATCAAATACCGGTTCCATGGAAGGCGATGAAATCGTTCAGCTTTACGTCAAGGAGTTGGGTTCGGACGATGCTCCAATGCAGCAATTGAGGATGTTTAAGCGTGTAAGCATTCCGGCAGGAGGCACGGCTTCTGTCAGGCTGTCATTGCCTGTTCAGCGTCTGGAGCGTTGGAACAGCGCAACAAAAGGATACGAAGTCCGTCCGGGCGAATATGAGCTTCGCGTTGGTTCGTCTTCAGCCGACATCCGGCAGATCGTGCGCGTGAATGTAAAGTGAGCAATGAAACATTAACTTATGGACAATGATCATTAGCGGAGACAGGCCGGGCCTCTTTGGGCTCGCCTCAAAGAGTAAGCGTTTATTAGGAGGGAGAGGTATATGAAGTATTCTACGGGTTGGGCGTTTAGGTGTGGTGTTG
>DIZZ01000277.1:8458-8627 GCA_002428045.1 Verrucomicrobia bacterium UBA6015 | reverse complement strand
CCTCCTGGATGTAGCTGTCCGCCAGCATTGCCAAGGTGACCAGGCAGATTTCATGCGCATGCACCGGATAACGTGAGATCGCCGATTCGGCGCGTTGCATCATATCTCCAGGACTTATTTCTGCTGCATCCTGTTTACCTTGAACACCCATCGTCTCGGCGGCCACTGC
>DIZZ01000277.1:7274-8416 GCA_002428045.1 Verrucomicrobia bacterium UBA6015 | reverse complement strand
TTCTTCACTGCCTTTTCTCCTGAAAACCGCCCTTTTCGACAGCGCCCTGCGCTTGCTGGATCGCCTCTTCGATGCGCAGGCAAAGAAACAGGCCACTGCCGCCGCGCACCCAGCGCGCCCCATCGTCTTGCGGCAAATCGCAACCGACCAGCACCTCCCACCCTCCCGCCAGCGGAACACGAGATTTGAGGGTGTCCAGTGCGAAGCAGGTCCAGACTCCATCCTGGTCAGTCCGATCTTTGAAGGGGGGCGGATCGCTGCTGGTCATTGCAAGCCTCAGCGCTTGAATGGCCCCTTCGATGCCCTCCAGAGGAATCCCGTTTCCGGGGTTGCCTGCTGCTGAGGATTGCACCGACTCTACAAATTCCGGCTTACCGGATTTGTTGATCGCCCGATGCTCGCCGAAGCCACAGCCAAGAATCTGTGGCGGGTACTTGCAATCGAGCATGGCGGCAATGGCAGGTAACGCCGTCGCCTTGAAAATCAGGGTGAAACCCCAGTTCTGCACGATTTTGCCGCCGGTCCCATGCATCGCCATCTTGAACAGCGCGCTCTTCTCGCTGAATTCGAGGCCATCGTGATGCTGATACAGCAACCCTGAGCGGGCAAGTCTGGACAGCAGCAACCGGGTGAAGGGCGACATCTGTCCCCGCCCAGGCTGCTCCGTCAGGCGAGGCGCATTGAGCGCGCTGGCAAGCGCCGTCCTGAGCCCGGCATCGTTTACATAAACCCACTCGCCGTGCTTGAACCCCACCCGCATGGCCTTGTTGTTTCCATTGATGCGNNGGCCCAGCCCTCGTTCTCATCAGGCGGGGCCGAATCGACTGAGGTAGAAGCTAGCGCGGTCTGAGAAGGAGTCACCGGTGCAGGTCCGGGTGCCGGTATCGCTTCGCTGCCGCCAGTAGCGGTCATTGTCTGATCGGGGATAGGCGGTGGCGAATGCGCCACGCCCCCCTCGACCGTCCGCTCATCAAGCCAGCCAGGCAAGGTGTCGATGTCCTCATACATGGCGGCCATGTTCCGTTCACCCTCGGCCATGCCGGTACGAATATCGGCGGCAATCAACAACTCGGTCAGTGCGCGCGTTCTGTCGTCCGCCCACAACGGCAGGCTGTTGATGTGGTGGTAGAACGACAGCGCCA
>DIZZ01000277.1:4910-7242 GCA_002428045.1 Verrucomicrobia bacterium UBA6015 | reverse complement strand
CGTCCAAGGTGATCAGGATCTTGCCGCCCTCGGTATCGTGATAAGGCCTGACCTCCTCAACCAGCCCATCCTGGCGCTCCCGGTAACAGGTGATCTTGCCGATGTCATGGGCGAACCCGGCGATCGGAATCAACGGGTCCGTCGCGTCGAAGCGGAAGGTAGCGTCGATCAACGGGAAGACGGTCTGACCCTTCTTGTTCTTGTGCCCGTCGTAGCGCCAGGACGGCGCCATGTTCAGGATCGTCGCCAGCACATTGAGGGAATGCTGCTTCAACGTCGCACCGCCATGCCCGCCGGGTACCGGTGAAGCCGGCAACTCGGCGCGCGCCAGGTAAATTTCCATCACCGCTTGCATCAGCCCTGCATGAGCGGGATATGCGGCCTGGTAGGCACTGAACCAGGCCGAATACGTCTCAGGCAGAAAGGTTTTGCCGCAAGGAACCCTGGTTGGCGGTGGCGCCCCGCGCGGAAAGTTGCCCAGCGAAATGAATAACCCACGCCGCCGGTCACCCGATTTCAGGTCATGCTGTTGGTTGGTGCGTAAAACTGCCAGCCAGACGACCAAAGCGAGCACGCCCCAGAACACCCCAACCAGCACGATCCCAAGTCCTTTAAAGGCATAGACAGGGATTTCATGGAGAAGGACGGGAGAAAAGATAGCCAACACCATGTACCAGAACAGGGTGACGATCATGAAAGACGAAAGTAGCGGGTTCTTCATGGAATCTGGTCCGACCACTTGAAGCGCGACCGTGAGGACGGCGACAACATCGAGGGATTACGCCCGGTGAACCACCAGAAGCCGCTCCAGAGTGCGACATAGCCGTGTTCTTCGAGGCCTTCCATTGCAGCCTGTGCGCGCACGCGTGCCATCTTGTGCATCAACCGATCAAGCAGGATATCGGCGCGGATGCCCGGCCAGAACCACACTGTCCTGGCCGCATCCAGTTCCTCATCACCAAAGTGATAAAGGATCTCGCAGGCCAGCAACTCCGGGAGCGGCGTCGCCAGAAAGGGCAACGGCTTCGACAAAATGATCTGCCGGATATAGAGCTGATACAGCGCGCGGACCTGGATGACATGCGACCGCGCCCCCAGCGCGCGGCAACACAGTGGAAAGTCCAGCCCCAGTTTGTTCAGGGTTCCCGGCACAAAAACCCACTCGATCGCTTTGTCGCGCGCGGCCGGCTTGGTGTTGACGTTGCAGCACAGGCGAACCTGGTCGCGCAGGGAGGTGAAGGCAATGCGCTCCTCTTCCTCCAGGTAATCTTCTTCCGTCACTTCCGGCGTTTCCAGATAACAGGGCGCCGTACCGTCCTCCAGGTTGGTGACATCGGCAATATCGTCATCCACGATGTGCAGCGACGGGTCGCCGAACAGGCCGGACTCGACCAGGTCCCAGAGCGCTTCGTCGTCTCGCACAGGGGCTTTCAGCTTTTGCCAAGTTCCTGGCGATCGGCCCCGGAGAGGTAGCTATCCGCTCGCCGAAACAGGTCGATGCCCTGGGCAAAGCGGGGCCGGTAATGGTTGAGTTTCACTTTCCCGATCTCGCAGGCGACGGACTCCGGCACGCTGATCATCGGGATGCGTACGTGATACACGTTATTTCCGCCAAAGGTGACGATGGCTTCGCCTTTGTCCAATGCCTTCAGATCATCGGGAGAAACCTTGTAGGACTCGTCCTCCCGCTCCTGGATGGCCAGGCCGCTGCCCTGACTGACGCCGCCATCGGGTGATGCATTCGCGGTCTTCGCCGATGCCGACTGGCTGCCGGTGAACGACAGTGAGCTGATGACCGCCTTTTCCAGACCGATGAGGTCGGCGGCCTCTTCTGCGGTTTCCTGGGTACCAAGCTTGAAGAACGTCTTGGTCCAGGTATTGCCGATGACCATCTCCTTCAACTCGGGGCTAACCGATTCCAGGTTGGCCAGGGTCTGCACTGCCGGCAACAGGCAGATATGCGCGCTGCGCGCCTGTTCGAACATGCGACTCCAGGACGCGTTGACGTAGGAACCGGCTTCGTCGAAGAAACACAGGTAGGGCGGCCATGGCTTTACGGTTTCCGGGAGTCGCTGCACCCAGGAGATCGCTGTCCGCAGGTCGCCCACCACCATCTTGCCGAAGTTCTGCGCCGCCACGTCCTTTCCCATCGTCGGCAGCATCACGTAGACGATCTTGTTGCGCTTGATAGCCTCGAACAGATCCACCTCGGGGGTGTAGGTGTTCATCACCTGGCCGAACTTGCCGGTGCCGAACATGAACATCCGCCCGCCTACGCCACCGAAGGTTTCCTTGAGCCGCTTGATGTCGATGCTGGAAACCCCCTCCTTGT
>DIZZ01000277.1:4712-4900 GCA_002428045.1 Verrucomicrobia bacterium UBA6015 | reverse complement strand
AGATTGGTTTTTTCGGGCGAAGGCGGAACCCGGTTTTCCAGATAGGCCAGCGCTTTCTGGCTCATCAGCAGGATGGTCAGGTCGATGAAGTTGTAGGACAGCTTCGCCCGGTTCAATGCGGCGATCAGCGTGGCCACGCCCTGGTTGGCGGATTGCTTGTAGTGATCGGCGCCAGGATTGTTCTCCGT
>DIZZ01000277.1:4455-4684 GCA_002428045.1 Verrucomicrobia bacterium UBA6015 | reverse complement strand
AAAGGATGGGGTTGTAAGTGTTCGAGAGCTCAGGCTCACCGGGATTGATGACCAGCAAGTCATGCGACCGTCCAGCCCAGGCACAGTAGGCGTGGAGCGTCTCCAGTTCCTCGATATTGAGCTTGCCGTCGATGAAGATCAGTCCGCCACCGTTGGCGATCTGCTGAAACATGAGCAACCGGCCGAGGACGGTTTTACCGACTCCGGACTGCCCCACGATGAAGCCATG
>DIZZ01000277.1:376-4446 GCA_002428045.1 Verrucomicrobia bacterium UBA6015 | reverse complement strand
GGTGTCGGCGAGATAGCCGACTAACAACCCTTCGGCATGGCCTCCCGCCAATGCCTCATAAGGCAGATTGGCGGAACGTAACTTGAGCTCCGATTTAAAAAGCCCATGCTCAGCCCACGGTTGCAGTGCTTTTGAAGCCAGCCAAAAGCCGCCCAGTGCCGCACCCGCGAAGCCGCCCGCCATTGCCAAGCTGGCGGGCAGATGCCCGGCCAGACAGGGGTGGGTGGCGAACAGGCCCGCCGAGATGGCGGCGAGCGAAAGGGCATCCTGCGTGCCTCCCAACCTCATCCGCTGAATATCTTTGAACGAAAGCATGGTTTTATTGAAATACCGTTGCATATGTATATAATTTAGCACGGTAATCAATAAGTCAGAAAGGTGCAGGTATGGCGATACCAGATGAAACGCCTTCGTTCACATTGATCGAGTTGTACGAAATCAACGATGCGGTCATGCCCGTGTTGCGTTGTTACTTGGAAGACGGCGACCCGGAGCAGCATGAACAGCAGTACAGAAGCGTTTCAACGCTGCTGGAAATCGTCAGAAAGTTGAATCTCCGCTTTGCGAAAAGTAGTGGCGTGCGTCGTGAAAACGCGCTGCCTGACTGGTTTCCGGACCTAGAACAGCAGGTTTGCCAGTTCCGGGAAAGAGCAATGGAGATGGCTCGACAGGGCGCAATACCGGCGAGCTACGCCTGGGATTACTGGAAAACAAAGGCACTTGCCGCTGGTGTAGCGGTTGACCTGGCTGAATTGGGCCGTGCCGTCATGCGAGAACATTACCAGCATGGCTGGTCGTCTTGTGACGACAAGGTCTCGGTTCGCTCGGGGGATGAAATGATCAAGTTTGCGCTCAGTGATCCTGACAGGGCGGCCTTACGCTGGCAGTGGCTTCTCGATACAGATGGAGGGAAGCATGTCAGCACAGGCAGTTTGAATTAATTGTGCTGGATGTCGAGAAATAATAATTGATTATGTGATCAAGAATGTCCGTCCGCTATTTAACAATCCCCAAGTTCTCTACAGAATCTGGATACACGGAAGACGCAGTGCGCACTAAGATCAGGGACGGTATATGGCCGGAAAAGCTGGTCTGGTTGAAAGCACCAGACGGACGTATCTTGATCGACATAGAGGGGTACAAGGAATGGGCAGAGAGCGGAACCACGATGGCGTTAGGGCGGCCTCGGAAACATCCATCGAGATCGACTTCTATTTCCAGGACAAGCGCTGCCGGGAGCGCATCAAGCTCAAGCCCAGCCCCGCTAATCTAAAGCGAGCGGCGCAACACCGTGCTGCCATTCTGGATGCCATCGAAAAAGGCACATTCGATTACGCAGTTACCTTTCCATCCAGTAAGCGCGCGCCAATGCTCACTGCCGTGCCGGGTATGGCGCTCTCAGTTACCACCTACCTGGAAGATTGGCTCGATCGTCGCAAGCCCAACCTCAAAGCCAGCACACTGGGCGGCTACATCAAGGTTGTAAACGGCCATTTGATACCGGAATTTGGACATAAGAATCTTGCTGACATCAAACGCATCGATATCAAGACCTGGGCAGCCAAGCTTACAGCAGGCAACAAGGCCATTGCTAACATCCTGAGCGTCTTCCGTGCTGCATTCCAGGAAGCCTTCGAGGATGAGTTGATCGAGAGCAACCCACTGGCTGGATGGGTCTACCGAAAGGCAGAGCCGCCGAAGAAGTCAGAGGACGTTGATCCATTCACTGCTGAAGAACAGACAGCCATCCTTGCTGCCCTGGATGGGCAAGGCCGTAACCTAATCCAGTTTGCTTTCTGGACCGGACTACGCACCTCGGAGTTGATCGCACTTGAGTGGGGTGATGTGGACTGGATCAAGTGCAGTATCCATGTGCGCCGCGCACTCACTAACGCCGCCCGAAAAACCGGCCCGGAAACTGAGTACGGTCAGCGTCCGCGATGGCATTTGCTGCCTGGATGATCAAGTAGCGTGATGGTTGTTGGGTGACCCCCCTCGGGGAACTTGAACAAATGGACCCTTCGGGGGAGTCTCTGGTTACGACGCCAAGAGACCATTCAAGTGTGCCACGCCCTCCTGCTCGACCCCAAATTTCTGTGCATCCTGCTGCAAATCGACGTCGAACTGGCAAGGGAGGCGCGAGCCGTCGGTTGTGCGTGCGGCGGCGCTCTGCACCGTGCTGACTTTCCGCGCAAGCCGCGAGCCTGCCCGAGTGAGGTCCGCGATGACTTCTCCACGCGCTTCAGTTTCTGCTGCAACCGCTGTCGGCGGCGTACCACTTCGATGTCGGTGCGCTTTCTCGGTCGGCGCGTCTATCTGTCCCTGGCGGTGGTGCTGGCATCTGCCCGGCATGCCGGGCAGATGCCAGCGGCAGCGTGGCTTGCCGGTGAACTCGGTGTGCCCTTGCGCACACTGCAACGCTGGCGGCAATGGTGGCGTGATTCGCTCCCTTTGACCCCGTTGTGGCAGGAAGTCTGCGCGCGCTTCATGCCGCCGGTGGCCAGCGACACGTTGCCTGCCGGTCTGCTCGAACGCTTTGCCGGCGATGCGAAGGAGGCCCTAATGCGGCTCCTGGTCTTTCTGACCCCGATTACGGTTCGACCGGTCGCACTGAATGAGGGCTGCTGATTACACGCAGAGGATGCGGATAGGCGACTTCCACGAGGCTTTGTAGTCTTCCTCCCAGTTGTGGTGCCGCCGGCGCCGCCGTTTCGGGAGACCTTCTTGAGCACTGTTGTCGATCCACTCAAACGCGATCGTTGGGCGCGCTTGCGCTTCTCTATCATTGGCCCCCTGTTGGCTGCCCCGCCCGCTGCCGGCGAGTTGCGTACCGCCCTGGCCAGCATCGCCGCCAAAGCCTGGCGGCATCCGACCACCGGCCTGGACGTCCGCTTCGGCACCTCGACGCTGGAGCGCTGGTACTACGCCGCCCGTCGTGCGGTCGATCCGGTCGCGGTCTTGAAGAACCGCCTGCGTGCCGACATTGGCCGTTTCCCCAGCCTCTCGCCCGCCGCCATCGCGCACCTGGCCACCCAATACCGCGAGCATCCCGGTTGGTCCATGCAACTGCATTTCGACAACCTGCGCGCCGCCCTGGCGGGAAGTGACGCGTCGCTGGCGTCCTACCCCACCGTGCGCCGTTATCTCAAGGCCCAGGGGATGTTCCGCCAGGCGCAGCCCAAACGAGCAAGCGACGGCGCACTGCTCGCTCGCGACCGTCTCGAGCGCTTCGAGGTACGCAGCTTCGAGGTCGATCATGTCAGTGCGCTCTGGCATCTCGATTTCCATCACGGCAGCCGTCGCGTACTCACCCGTAACGGTACTTGGGCCAAGCCGATGCTGCTCGGGGTCATCGACGATCGCTCGCGCCTGGTCTGCCACTTGCAGTGGTACCTGGATGAAACCGCCGAGAGCCTGGTGCATGGCCTCTCCCAGGCCTTCATGAAACGTGGCCTGCCGCGCGCCCTGATGACCGATAACGGCGCGGCCATGCTGGCAGAGGAAACCGTCAACGGCCTGGCGGATTTGGGCGTCGTGCATCAGACCACGTTGCCCTATTCGCCCTATCAAAATGCCAAGCAGGAGTCGTTCTGGGGTCGGGTGGAAGGGCGCTTGATGGCCATGCTCGAAGGCGAGGCGTCGCTCACCCTCGACCTGCTCAATCAAGCGACGCAAGCCTGGGTCGAACAGGAATATCACCGCACGCTCCATTCCGAGTTGGGCGCCACGCCGCTGGCCCGCTACCTGGCCGGCCCCAATGTCCGCCGCGAATGCCCCGAGACCGCCAAGCTGACCGCAGCATTCCGCATCGAGGTGATACGCCGACAGCGCCGCTCCGATGGCACGGTGAGTTTGGGAGGTGCGCGCTTCGAGATTCCATCCACCTATCGCCAGCTAAGCAAAGTGCATCTGCGCTACGCCCGCTGGGATCTGACTCGAGTCGATCTGGTCGATGATCGCAGCGGTGTGATCCTTTGCCCGGTGCGCCCGCTCGACAAGTCCGCCAACGCCGATGGTCAACGCAAGCGGCTCACGCCGGCGGCGACCGATCGCTCGCCGCTTCCGCCTTC
>DIZZ01000277.1:0-355 GCA_002428045.1 Verrucomicrobia bacterium UBA6015 | reverse complement strand
CCCGCCTATTTGCCAACCGACCAAGCCACAACATGAACCAGAAACTCCTCGCACTGTATGGACTGAAGTGGAATCCCTTCTCCCCGGAGCTCCCCAACGAAGCGATCTATGTGCCGCCCCGGATCGAGAACTTCTGCTGGCGCATCGAACACGCCCAGATTCGCGAAGGCGGCTTCGCGATGATCCACGGCGATCCGGGCACCGGCAAAAGCGTGGCGCTGCGCCTGCTGGCCGAGCGTCTGGCGCGACTGCCGGATGTCACCGTCGGCGCGATCAATCACCCGCAGAGCAACCTGGCGGATTTCTACCGCGAAATGGGCGACATCTTTGCCGTGCCGCTGCGTCCACACAATCG
>DIZZ01000066.1 GCA_002428045.1 Verrucomicrobia bacterium UBA6015 | reverse complement strand
CAGGAGCAGGAACGCGGCATCACGATCACGTCGGCCGCGACGACCTGCTTCTGGAAGGGCATGGACCTGTCCTATCCGGAGCACCGCCTCAACATCATCGATACGCCCGGACACGTCGACTTCACCATCGAAGTCGAGCGTTCGATGCGCGTGCTCGACGGCGCTTGCATGGTCTATTGCGCTGTGGGTGGCGTGCAGCCGCAGTCGGAAACCGTCTGGCGCCAGGCCAACAAGTACAAGGTGCCGCGTCTGGCCTTTGTGAACAAGATGGACCGCACCGGTGCCAACTTCTTCAAGGTCTACGAGCAGATGAAGGTGCGCCTGAAGGCGAACCCTGTGCCGATCGTGATTTCGATCGGCGCGGAAGAGACCTTCACGGGCGTGATCGACCTCATCAAGATGAAGGCGATCATCTGGGACGAGGCCTCGCAGGGCATGAAGTTCGACTTCAAGGAAATCCCCGCCGAGCTGTTGGCCGAAGCGCAGAAGTGGCGCGAGAACATGGTCGAAGCCGCCGCCGAGTCCAGCGAAGAGCTGATGAACAAGTACCTGGAATCGGGCGAGCTGACCGAGGCCGAGATCATGGCCGGCATCCGCACGCGCACGATCGGCGCCGAGATCCAGCCGATGTTCTGTGGCAGCGCCTTCAAGAACAAGGGCGTCCAGCCCATGCTCGATGGCGTGGTCGCCTACCTGCCCTCGCCGATGGATATCCCGCCTATCATCCATGCCAAGGACGAAACCATTATCCGCCATCATGAAGACAACGAGCCGTTCGCGGCACTTGCCTTCAAGATCATGAGCGATAAGCACATGGGCAAATTCACCTACATCCGGATCTACTCCGGCACGCTGAATGCTGGCGACACGGTCTACAACTCCGTCAAGGACAAGGTCCAGCGCGTGGGACGCCTGCTGCGTATGCACGCCAACCGTCAGGAAAATATCGAAATGGCCCATGCGGGCGACATTGTCGCCGTCGTCGGCCTCTCCGACACGCGCACCGGGGATACGCTCTGCGACCGGAATAAGCCAATTGTGCTCGAATCGATCGAATTCCCGGCACCGGTTATCTCGATCAGCATCAAGCCGGAAAGCCGGAACGATAGCGATAAGATGGGTGAAGCCCTGCACCGGCTGGCGGATGAGGATCCGACCTTCCTGGTTCATTTTGATGAAGAGACCGAGGAAACCATCATCTCTGGTATGGGCGAACTGCATCTCGAAGTTCTGGTTGAGCGCCTGAAACGCGAGTTCGGCGTGATCTGCCAGGTCGGACGTCCCGAGGTTGCCTACCGTGAAACGGCCACCTCCTCGGTGGAAGGCGACTACAAGCATGCCAAGCAAACCGGCGGTCGTGGCCAGTACGGCCATTGCTATCTGCGCGTGGAACCAACCGATCCAGGACACCCATTTGCCTTCGTCAACGAGGTCAAGGGTGGCAACATTCCGTCGGAATTCATCCCGGCTGTCGAAAAGGGCGTCATTCGTGCCATGGTGAAGGGGCCGTATGCCGGATACCCCGTGGTGGATATCAAGGTGACGGTGTACGATGGATCGTCGCATGATGTCGACTCCAGCGAATTCGCGTTCATCGAAGCTGCCCGTGTTTGCTTCCGGACACTGTTCATGAAGGCTCACCCGGAATTGCTGGAGCCGGTCATGTCGGTGGAAGTGGTCACCCCCGAGGATTACATGGGGGGTATCACCGGGTCGATCTGCTCACGGCGCGGACGCATCGAAAGCATGGATGATCAGCACGGCATGAAGGTGGTGCGCGGTATGGTTCCGCTGAGCGAGATGTTCGGGTACTCGAACGATTTGCGTACCATGACCTCGGGCCGCGGCTCGTTCACCATGCACTTTGAACGCTACGAGACGGTGCCTTTCTCTCTGGCCGAAGAGATCATCAAGAAACGGCGCGACCAGAACAAGATCCGCTAGCACGGGACGTGCGGGATGGATGCAAACGATGACTATCCGTCGGCATCAGCGGGATTGCGCTGGCAATCCGCATCCCGTGTCCTGTTCTTTGCCTTTGTGCTGATCGTAGGCTTGGTGGGTTACGCCATCTCCCAATTCCGGGGGCTGAGTGATCCCTTGGCCATGGAAGCAGCACAGGTGGCGAGAAACCTGGCGGAAGACCGTGGATTCGTCACGGACTGCATCCGTCCATTTGATTATGGGTATTTGAAGGAACGCGGCATCCTGCCAGACCGGACGGATGCCGCGTTTCCTGTTTTATGGATGGCACCCGGTCTGCCCGCCATGCAATCGATCGCTTTCCGCCTGGTAAAACCCAGTTTCATTGCAACCGGCAATGGAAACTACCTCATCCCGGCCGAAACATACGTTATCCTACCGCTCGGAATACTCTTTACCCTGCTGACGGTGCTGGCCGTCTGGCTGCTTGGGAATGCACTGTTCGACGCACGTGTCGCGACGCTTTCCTGCATCGCTTATGCAGGGTCCGCCGTTGCACTGGACAGTGCCATATCCGGTATTCCAGTATCCTTCGCGGCGTTGCCAACCGTGCTTTGCCTGCTGTTCGTGGTCCACGCCGTGCAGCGGGCAGCCGCCATTGAAGCGGGCTGGATCGTCGCCCTGCTGGTCCTACTGGCTGCCGCTTGCGCCGCCGCCGCCACCTTGATCGATTATGGCATGCTGACCGTCGGCATCGCCGCTGGACTGCTGCTGACGGTCGAATTACAGCGGCGACGGGGGCTGATGCTCATGCTTTATGCGCTGGTTCTCGGTGGACTGCTCGCGACATGGCTATTGTCGTCTCATCAGGGAATTCGAGGCCTGGCGGCAATCCCCTATGCTGCGTTGCGCGATACGTTTCTTTTTCCCGGCGATTCCCTGGAGCGAACAGTTACCCCCGCCGTCAATGCCTACCGTATGTCAGCAGCCATTCGCCAAGGGGTTGCCATGCGCCTGATGGCGCTGGCGTCCGGCAAGGATCTCGCCCACGGCGGGATCATCCTCGCCTTCTTCCTGCTCGCGCTTTTTCATCGCTACGAACATTCCGTATGCAGGTGGCTGAAAGGTACCACTGTGATGGTGGCCTTGCTGCTGGCCTTGTTCCCGCCAGTGCCCGGATCGACACTGGGCGGTTGGGTCGCCATGTATCCGGTCATGGTCGTGCTGGGCATGAGTGCCTTTGTCGACTACCTGGATCGGGAAGAGCTTTTCGATGTCAGCCTGCGTCCGCTGCTGACCGGGCTGATGATGATACTGTGCCTGTTGCCAACGGGATTACGGATGGTCAGTGGCGGAGCGACGGCCTATCCCCCCTACCATGCCCCACTCCAACGCTTTGCAGGCGAAGTACCGCAGGCGGGACAAGCGCTGCTGACCGATATTCCATGGGCAACGGCATGGTATGGTCGCTGCCGCTCCATCCAGTTGCCACTGCGTCCCGACGATGTCACCAATCTTCCCGGCGGATGGGATGCCATCGGCGGGATATACCTGACGACGACGCAGACCGCAAGCAGCGATCCTGCCTGGTCCCTGCTCCTGCTGGGACAGCAGGTGCCCGACGCCATCCCCTTCGAGCATGGCGTCAGGCTACCAGCAGGACGCCTTGACCAATTGCTACTGACTCCAGGTAACCGCTGGGAACAGCCGGAGCCCTAAGCAACGGATCAGCGGCTGATTAACGCAAAGCGGACGGTGCTTCCCCGTGCGATCTCGGCACTCACTCTTCGATCACCACGCGGAAGCCCACATTAAACACCCCCTGCCAGGGCGGGTAGCCCAACCGATAGCTCGAGGTGGCGCGGTAGGGGCGATCGAAGAAGGATCCGCCCCGCACGGTTTTCTTTGATTTCCAGTCAACCGTATTACTTTTCGCCGCGTCATAGGGGTAGTCGACATAATCGCTCCGGGTCCACTCGGCGACATTGCCGTGCATGTCGTAGAGCCCCCAGGCGTTCGGTCGATATTGTTTTGTCCCTGTAACAAGAACGTTCCCGTCGTCGAATTTGGATTCGCGCGGAACAAAATCAAAGACAGGATTCCCGACCAGATTTTTGTGGTGCGTCGGATTGACGCCCGCGACAGCCAACTGCTCAATCGACTTGTCTGCCAGATTGGCATGGGGGCTGAAGTCGGCATCAAGCGCGCCGAAGGAGAATGCCTCGGCACCCCCGGCTCGGCAGGACCATTCCCACTGCGCCTCTGTCGGCAACAGGACGTTCTTGCCAATCTTCTCGCCTAGCCATTTGCAGAACTGATTAGCCTGTAGCCAGCTCACCTGCACCGCCGGTTGCCTGGCGCCGCGGGCCGAGTAACCGTGCATGGTGTGGTCCTTCCATTGCTGATCAAAATAGCTAGGGTTATGATTGGGATTGAATCGGAAGAAGAGGGCATTATCGATTTCATGCTCCGACATCCAGAACGGCTTTTCGATCCGCACGACGTACCGTGGCTGCTCCATCGGGGTTTCCGAATCGCTGCCCATGATGAACTCGCCAGCCGGTATGCGCACCATGGCAATGCGCATCCCCTCGCCCAGCTCAATGACGCGGTGCGCGGTCTCGCCCGCCTGCTGCTGCAACTGCATGGCAGTCGCGGCATCAAACGGCCAGTTGGCCGCGCTGATGGTGATGGCGGGACGCAACCCCGGCTTCGGCGTGGCGCGGCGAGTCACTGGATAGGGCGAGGAAGTCCGGTAATCACGGTCGGGATCAACCCGGGCAAACCGGGCCCGCAGCGCGGCGGCACTAGCCGCCATGGCAGCCACCGGACTGCCCTTCGGGTTGGTGCCGGGATAGACATCCAGCCAGCTTCCGTGGAATGGAACATTCAGATCGATCCAGGCATAAAGTCGCCGCCATGATTCCTCGTCGAGATTGACCCCGTGATGCCCCTTTTCAAGGAGCTGCACACCTTCGGAGGTCGAGGCGTGGAACTCGTATGGACGCAACATAAGGCCTGTACTCTCCGGACCGGGGCGGCGGAAGTATCGGTGGAAATTATGGTAGGCGGTGCTGAAATTTGCACCTGGCGTGGCGCGAGGAATAACCTTTGTCTTGAAATCGGGCACGGCGGGGTTATTGCCATCATGGCAATCATTGCAGTAGGCGTCCAGTACCGGCTGGATTTCGGCGTTGAACGAAAACCCCTCCACGCGTTCCCGGTATGGGGTTATGCGTTGCGGCGGCTTGCCTGCCGCGATGGTCGGACGGCCTAGGGGAGCCTCGCCGGGTGGCTCGTGACAACCGATGCAGCCCAGATTCTCTCCCGGCATCCCCACCAGCCAGCTACGAAAAAGCTGGACAGCCCGCCCGCTGGCGTCCAAGGGCTGGATCGACAGGGTCATGCTAGCGGGGATCCTGAACATGGCCGAGCCGTCGGCCTCGACCTTGACGGTGCCGAGCACCCGTTTGACATCCCAGCCGCTTTCGACGCCGAGGTGTTGGTGGCTGCCACTACGAAAATAGGAAAAGTTGTAGGTAAGCAGCCGCAGCGAATCGACCGTACCGAACGGGACATCCTTCAACCCGGGGCCCGCATAGATGTTCTGGATGAATACGGTGGTCTCCTTTTGTGACGGATCAACCCTGTCGGGAATCACCGGTGGACGCGGACGCGGACGAAGAGGATAAGGATGCAGCAGGAACTTATATCCATCCTCCAGAGCGTATGGCAAGGGCACCATATTATCGAAGACATCAACAAGATATAGCCGCCAAGGGATTTTTGCGTCCAGCTTCGCCAGCACCAGGAAGTAGGCATCACTGACAGGATAGGGTTGATAGAACTGCGGCCAGCCCCCATCCACCAAACGATCGAGATCCAAGGCCATCTCGGGATAGCGGGACCGCAAGGCCGGATAGCACTTGTCGAAAAATTTGCGCAGGCGGTTGTGATAATTCTTGTCAGACGGATCAACGCCCCCCAAATGCTGTTCGACCAACTGGCCGACAACGTCCCGCAGATCAGGAAACTGTGCAAGTAGTTTTTCATCGACCTCGGGATAGAGTTGCTCAGGGATCACATGCGTCACTCGACGGCCATGGCCCGGAATGTGCTGAACGACCCCGTCGGCATGAGCGTGCCCCTGGTTGGCATCAAAGATCGTCAACTTGCCGCCCCCTGCGACGCCGTGATGACCGGTCACGATCGCCACAAATCGTCCGGGAGCCGTCGGCAACGGCCGTGCGTTCATCATCGCATTCGGCCACAGGCTCTGCGATCCGTAGATCGACCGCTGATTGCTGCCGTCGGGGTTCATGGACATCATGATGCGCGAGTAATAGTGCATGATATCGGTATATTCCCAGCGCAGATACATAATTTTGCCGTTCAGTAGAACCGTCGGGTACCATGAGGCATCCTGGTCGAAGGTGAGTTGACGGACGTTCGCGCCTGCAGGATCCATTAAATACAGATTCGGCACCAGTTGACTGCCCCCGATGCAGGGCACACCGATCAGCGGCGCGGTTGAGCTGAAAATGATATTCTCGTTCGGAAGATATATGCCGCCGTAGTTGTGGATCATGTCGCCCTCGATAGACGAAACCTGCCGCAAGCCGGTGCCGTCGATACCGACCTCCATCACTTGAAAGCGGTTCTTAAGGTCGGTCGACGTAAAAAGGAGCCTTTTCGCGTCGTAATGCAAATCGATTTCGCCTAGGTAGGCACCATTCGTCGGGGCATACACATCCGTCAACGCCCCGGTTCGGAGGTTGAAGCGGGCAACCTTGTTCCGGTACCCTGTCGGCTTGAGCGTATGGGTTCCGAGCCAGTTCGCCGCCATGGGAACCCGGTCGGAAAGCACAACGAGCGCATCCTCGAAATCAAGATAGGGGTTATCACGCACCAGCGAGGCAACCTTGAGCTCCTCGAATTTTTGCAGCGACGCGATGGCCACAGTGTCGTTGCTTGCAACCCCCTCTGCAATTTTCGGCATATCCTGTTCAAACCGCAAGGCCGCCTCCAGATAGGCTGGACCTTGGGTGTATTGATCAGGCTTATCCGCTAGGATATGCCGGATCGAACGGACCAGTGCCTCAGGGGTGGAAAACGCCATCCGAGCCTTCTGCTCGTTTAGCTCATGTTCGCTACCCGTATCAGCGCCACGCGCCAGGATAGACGTAAAAACCAACAAAACGGCTACGATTGATCGATGCTTCAAGATAATCTCCCCATGTTCGGCGTCCCACAAAAAATGCCCATACGGTTCATTGTTTTATCGTACTCGAGCCATGGTTTGCGAGAATATTGTCATACTGAAGCATTTTTCTCGTGAACGCTGCCCTTTCGCTACGTCAGCAGTTGCCGGAATTGGCCTGGCGTGAGGTTGATGGCGGAACGAAATAGACGCGTAAAATGGCTTTGATCCGAGAACCCGCAGGTATCGGCAATCTCACTGATCCCCAGATCGGTCTCGGCCAGCAATCGCTTGGCCTCGGCAATGCGCATGTCCAGGCGGAGTTGCGCGTAGGTCTTGCCCGTCTCCTCCGGCAGGCGGTGCGCGATCGACGACACACTCGCACCCACCGCCACTGCCACCGCCTTCAACGTGGCCGACTCATGGTAATGCCCCTGCAACCATGCGATGACGCGATCCGACAACCGCATTCCAGTCGATGCATCCGCTGCCAACCGGCCAAAGTGAGCGAGCACCATTTCCGCCACCTCGGAACAGATCAGCTCCACACTATCCGCCTTTTCGATGCGCGCCATCACCATCAATTCCCGCCGGGTTGCCGCCGCCCAGTCCATCCCGTCGAGAATCTCCTGGCTCGTGATCACCGCCAGCAGGACCCTCACATGAGCCCTTAGCCGCGTCAGATTCCAGCGACTGACCAGCAGCAGCTTGGCCAGATAGCCCGAAACAAACTGCATCGCCCCTTCACGATCCTGCCGGTGAAGATAGGACACCAGTTGGTAGGTATCCCCCAGGACATCCGGCGAACTCATGTCCTGCGACTGGAGGGTGGCATAGGCCTCGGCAATCTGACGCTGCCGCTGGTAACGCTCATGCTGCTTCTGTACCACACGGCTCGAATTGACACCCTCTGAAAAGGTACATTCCAGCAGATATAACCCGAGGCCCCGGAGGGCACTGGTCGAGATTTCACGCAGCGTACGGACCCGCTCCAGGAACGGCACCGCATCCATCCCCCCCACCGCTTGCAAACGCTCCGCAACCAGCGCGGAGATCTCGTCCCCTTCCCCCTCGGCATAAAATCCGCCGCACTCCACCCCGCCCCGGTAGACCCCGCGCGGGGCAATCGCGACGGTCACGCAGAGCAACCCGGCCCAGCAGCGCTGATAGTGCGGCTCGCCCGATGAGAGCGTCTGCATCGCCGCTCCATGACAGGCATAACGGCAGAAATCCCCCGCCACCGGATGGCGCAGGCAGTAGACGCAAAAGTCGCAGGCTTGACGATTGACCAGCCCCCCCCCCCGATCCTGCTGATGATACACCGCCCCTTGCCCCGACACTTGCCCCACCCCGTCAATCAACTTCACCAACTTCGCCCGTGTTATCTCTGCACTCATAATTGCGTCTTTATACCATATAATTGCAAAACCATTCAATTCTTTTAACCAGCGTTAGTGATAGATTCCGATAACTTATGTTCGGATGGGTGGGCAAGGTTGCCCGCCCTGCGGTATCGGACAACAAGCGTAGACTGGGAGAACCGGGAGAACACAACGTATGAAGCACCATATTTCGAACAAGATCTTTCATGTCGAGATCCTTACCCCCAAGCAGAACAGCGAGAAGCTGGATGCCGATCTGGAGGCCTTCTGCGATAAGTACAACAAGGTGATCGAGGCGGGTTATGTGGCCTGCATTACCGACAACCCCATGGGAAACCTCAGCTTCCAAGCCACCGAGGTGATTCCCGAATGCGATCTGCCGGTGAATCCCGAGCAACTGGTGATCCACCTGAACACCTTCCACACACGGGAGCATCTCGACACGATCCTGACCACGGCTGCCGACATGGGGGCCAAGTATCTGTTGACGCTATCCGGCGATGGCAGCGAACGCCTCGCGAAGCTGACCCCCGAGAGCCTCGGCATGAACTGCAACACCATCACCTCCATCGAACTCCTGCAGTATATCCATAAAGCCTACCCCAACACGTTTTCCTGCGGCGTGGCATTCAACCCGTACGAACCGGCCGAGCATGAACTCGAACGACTGGAGCGTAAACTCGAGGCCGGGGCCGAATACATCATCACCCAGCCCGTGATCGGCAATGATCCCCTGGTGGCCAGCCTCAAGAAGTACAATGTCCCCGTCATCGTCGATGCCTGGATGTCCAAGAAGCTGCACCTGCTTTCGGAATGCGTCGGCTACGAGATTCCCGAGGACACGCCCTACGACCCGATCGACAACCTTGGCAAGCTGCAGGAATACTATCCAGACTACGGCCTGTATCTCGCCCTGCTCGGATTCAAGAGCCAGTACCCACTGCTGAAGGAAATCTGGAAGTAAACCGCGCAGCTCCTGTTCGCCATCCTGAACCCCTAAACCAAGCATGAGAGCAACGATGAAACTAGACCCGACCAAACTGAAAGACTGGCAGATTGCGGAAGCAGCGGAAGAAACCATGAAACCGATCCTGCAGGTCGCCGCCGAAGCTGGCCTGCAGCCGGACGAGATCATCCCGATGGGACGGCACCTGATCAAGATCGACTACATGAAGGTGCTGGAGCGGCTGAAGGATAAACCGGCCGGGAAATACATCGATGTCACCGCGATCACCCCGACGCCGCTGGGCGAAGGCAAGACCACCACGACCATGGGGCTTGTCGAGGGGCTTAGCGCGCTTGGCAAACGGGTGATCGGGGCGATCCGCCAACCCAGCGGCGGCCCGACCTTCAATGTCAAGGGCAGCGCCGCCGGTGGCGGCCTGGCCCAATGTATCCCGCTGGCTCCGTTCTCGCTCGGACTGACCGGTGATATCAATGCCATCATCAACGCCCATAACCTCGGCATGGTGGCGATGACCTCGCGCATGCAGCACGAAGCCAACTATGACGATGCCCGCCTTGCCAGGAGCGGTCTCAAGCGCCTCGATATCGATCCCGCCAACGTCCAGTTCAAGTGGGTGATCGATTTCTGCGCCCAGTCCCTGCGCAACATCACGATCGGCAAGGGCAGCGATATGGACGGCTTGGAGATGGAATCCGGCTTCATGATCGCCGTGGCCAGCGAGCTGATGGCCATCCTGGCGGTGACCACGAGCCTGAAGGATATGCGCGAGCGTATCGGCAAGATCGTCGTGGCCAAGAGTCGCAGCGGCCGCGACGTCACCACGGAGGATCTCGAGGTGGCCGGGGCCATGACGGCCTGGATGGTCGATGCCCTGAACCCGACCATGCTGCAGACCATCGAGGGGCAGCCGGTCCTCGTCCATGCCGGCCCGTTTGCCAACATCGCCATCGGGCAGAACTCGATCATTGCCGACCTGATCGGCACCAAGCTGGCGGATTACCATGTCACCGAGAGCGGCTTCGGTGCCGACATCGGCTTCGAGAAGTTCTGGAATCTCAAGTGCCGCTACTCCGGGCTGAAACCCGATGCGGTGGTGATCGTCGCCACGGTGCGGGCGCTCAAGATGCACGGCGGCGGTCCGGCGGTCAAGCCTGGCGTGGCGCTGGATCCTGCCTACACGAAGGAGAACCTCGCCCTGGTGGAAAAGGGCTGCCAGAATCTGGTGGCCCATATCGGGACGGTTCTGAAAAGCGGCGTCAGACCCGTGGTTTGCATCAACAGTTTCCACACCGACACCCCGGCTGAGATTGCCTGCATCCGGCGAATCGCCGAACAGGCTGGCGCGCTTTGCGCGGTTTCCGAGCATTGGCTCAAGGGCGGCGAAGGAGCCAGGGCATTGGCCGAATGCGTCATCCAGGCCGCCAACGAGCCCAACCAGTTCAAGTTCCTTTACGAATTAGACATGCCGCTGCGCGAACGGATCGCGCTGATTGCCCGCGAGATCTACGGGGCGGATGGCGTCACCTACTCGCCCAAGGCCCTGGCCAAGGCCGAGGCGATCGAGGCCGATCCCACCGCCACCTCGCTTGGCACCTGCATGGTCAAGACGCACCTGAGCCTGTCGCACGAACCCGACCGCAAGGGCCGCCCGACGGGATGGACCCTCCCCGTGGAGGATATCCTCGTCTTCAGGGGGGCCGGCTTTGTCGTACCCGTCGCTGGCACCATCAAACTGATGCCTGGCACCGCCTCCAATCCAGCCTACCGGGCCATCGACGTCGATGTGAACACCGGCAAGGTCAAAGGCCTCTTCTGACCGGTCATGCTACCGGTGAGAGAATGCCTGTGCTACTGAAAAACCTGACGGCAGACGGGCTTCATGCAGCGCTCTCGCCGGTGGGCGTGTCGCTGCGGCTGGCGCGCCGCCTGCAGGCGGCGTGTGTGCAGCGTGATGAGATTCCGGTCCATTTGCCGGAAGTTTCACCCACGCTGCTGGCGCGTGTCCGCGAGGCATGCCGCCTGCCGCGCTTGACGCTGCTGGAGAAGCGGGTCTCTCCGCTGGATGGTTTTTCAAAGTATCTGTTCCGGGGTGATGGCGAAGCACCGTTCGAAGCGGTCAGGATCCCCTTGCTGCACCGCCCCGGCGACGAGAAATATGTGGTCTGCGTTAGTTCGCAAGTGGGCTGCGCTATGGGCTGTGCGTTTTGCGCCACTGGGCGTCTGGGGTTTTCACGGCACCTGTCCGCTTGGGAAATGGTGGATCAGGTCATCCGCATCCGCGCCGATTCGGAGTATCCGGTGCGCGGGGTGGTGTTCATGGGGATGGGCGAACCGATGCTGAATTATGACGAGGTCGTCCGTGCGGCGCGGATCCTGAGTGAACCTTGCGGAATGGCGCTACCCGCCAAGGCGATCAGCTTATCGACGGTGGGCGTCGTCCCGGGCATCCGGCGCTTCACTGCGGATCAGTTGCCGTTCCGCCTGGTGATTTCGCTGGCCAGCGCAGACCCATCACGGCGGCTGAGCATGCTGCCCGCGGAGCAATCCTGGCCGCTGCCCGAGCTGATGGAGGCCATCCGCGACTATCACCGGGCGTCGGGCCGGAGAGTGACACTGGCGTGGACGATGATATCCGGGTTCAACGTGCGAGCGGAGGATGCGGTGCAGTTGGCGGCGCTGGTACAGGACCTGCCCATCACGCTGGACCTGATCGATGTGAACGATCCGTCGGGCCGGTACCAACCGCCGTCGTCCGCCGAATTGAATGATTTCCGCGATGCCTTGCGCCACCATCTGGGGATGCCCGTCGCCCGCCGATACAGCGGCGGGCAGGACATTCACGCCGCCTGCGGGATGCTGGCGGCAGATGCCATCGAAACCCAGATTTTCGAGGGGGCACAAGAGCTCCGCAAAGCAACCCACTAGCAGATGTTGCTTAACAACGCGATGCGCTGGGGGTTGCCGAATGAGTAAAGTTTTTCATGAGCAATCGCTGTTTTCATAAACGAAATGGTACGAACGGCAATTCAGATGGCAAGATTACGATTAGGAAAAGAAAGGAGTCTAGTAATGGCACTTAGATAAGCCCCAT
>DIZZ01000134.1:29875-45791 GCA_002428045.1 Verrucomicrobia bacterium UBA6015 | reverse complement strand
GCGCAGCAATCATCCCCCGCCAGTTCGTATCCGCGCGCCTCCAGTAACGCAAGGATCGCCTCCGGATCAAAGGCAGCCCCGCCCCCGTCGGTATCGGCAGCCAGCAGCTCGGCAGCGGCTTGCGAGAGCACATCCAGCCCGCACAGGGCTTGTGTCTGCCGGTGCCGAGCCTCGTAGAGGCCATCGGTGAATACGAATAGGCAATCCGCCTCGCCCGCATGCCATCCGCACTCCGACTGGACATTGAAATGGCCGGGACCATCGAGGATGCCGAGCGGTACGTCGCCGTGCGCCTTGCCCCCGCCCGGGCACAACGCCCCCACCGAGCCGACCCGGATCGGCTCGGGGTGGCCGCAATTGCATACACGCCACCGCCGCGAAGATGGATCGAAAAGTCCGACAAAAAAAGTGGCGAAGATATCATCCCCGAGATGGTGATCCAGGATAAACCGGTTCAGCGCCCGGCAGATTGCAGCCGGGCCGTCATCGATATGGGCATACACCAGATCGGTTGCCGTCACTTTCAGGAAGGTCGAGATCAGTGCCGGGGCCACCCCGTGCCCGCTAACATCGCCAATATAGATGCATAGCCGCCCATCCGGCAACGAGACTGCATCAAAGAAATCACCCCCGACACTCAGGCTGGGACGGTAGGCAAAGCGGATCTCGTAATCAGGCGTGACCACCGGGGCGGTCGAGAGCAGCCGACGTTGCACCTGGCCCGCCAGGCGCAATTCATAATTGATCTTCTCCTGCTGGCGCAACAACTTGTGATTCTGCAGCTCGAGTTCAGCCAGCAGATCCTTCTGGCGCTTGTGTAAAGCATAGTACTCCAACGCCTGGCGCAGCGTGGCCCGGAAGGCCTCGATCTCATCCAAGGGCTTGGTCATGAAGCGGTATACCTCGCCGCTGTTCACTGCATGCAGGACTTTGCTGAAATCCGCCGTTCCGCTCAAGACGATCCGCACGATCTCCGGATACCGGTTCCGGACTTCATTCAGAAAGACCATCCCGTCCATTTCCGGCATGCGCATATCCGAGACCACGACCTGCACCGGTTCCCTCGCCAGGATCTCCAACCCCTCGCGACCGCTGGAGGCAAAGCGGCACTGGTACGGCTCCCGCACCAGGTTGCGCTGCAGCGAGCTGAGGATATGCTGCTCATCATCAACAAACAGCACGGTGGCGTCAGTACTCATTCTGCGGGCTCCTCTCTTTGTGTCGGCAGGAACATCATGAAACAGGCACCGCCCAGCGACGAGGGGCGGCAGATCAGCCCGCCCTTGTGCTTGTTGACCACGATATCATAGGAAATACTCAAGCCCAGCCCTGTTCCATCCCCTGGTGATTTGGTCGTGAAGAACGGGTCGAAGATCCGTGAAAGATTCGTCTCCGGCACCCCGGGGCCGTTATCCTCCACCCGGCAGAACACATTGTCGCCGATCACCCCGGTCGATATCCGTATGATGCCATTGCCTCCATCGGGAACAGGATGCCCCGCCAGCGCCTGGGCGGCATTCACGATCAGGTTCAGGAGAACCTGGTTGATCTGGCCAGCCACGCCCTGAATCATCGGGATTTCCCCGAGATCAAGGTCGATCGCCGCGTGGTATTTGTAGCTGTTGCGCGTGATGACAAGCGTATCCCGTATTCCTGCATTCAGGTCGAACGGGGCAACATGGTCGATTACATCCTGCCGGGCAAAATTTCGCATGCTGTTCACGATGGACGTGATCCGCCCAATCCCGTCCCTCGATTCCGCGAACAGGGCGGGCAGATCCTTGAGCACAAAATCAATCGCATAGCGCTGTCTCAGCGTCTTGATCTCCTCCGCACAGGCCATGACATCCGGGGACTGATGTTCAACCGCCGCAACCAGACGATCGCCCGCCTGCAGCACATCGACCAGATATCTGATATTCTCCTCCAGCGACGCAAAGTTCGTGGACACAAAGCTGACCGGGTTGTTGATCTCATGCGCCACCCCGGCCGCCAGTTGCCCGACCGAGGCTAGCTTCTCAGTCATGTAGAGCTGCGACTGGATCGACTCCACCTCGCGCGTCCGCTCCGCGACCCGCCGTTCCAGCGACTCGTTCAGCTCGTGCAGCTCCACCTGCGCAGCACGGTGCTTGACGGCATTATGCACAATCCCGGCCAGCAGTTCCAGCGGGGCGATATCATCATTCGACCACGTCTTCTTCCGGCGGACACTGTCGAACCCCAGGAACCCGCCAAGCTGTCCGCCCCACGAGAGCGGCACGACTAGCAGCGACAGGATCCCTTGCGAGGCGAGCAGCTCGCGCTCATTGACCGCCTCGTCCGGGAGCGCCATGACCTCCTCGATCACGACATTCTTCAGGGCGAGCATGTGCCGCTGCCACCAGGGCAGGATATCCGAGGGAACCTCCTGGAGGTTGTCAATCTGCGGCTCGATCCCGTCGGCACACCACTCATAGGTGTTGGAGGACGAGCTCAGGTCCGGCGCGTACTCGAACACGTACACTCGGTCCACGCCAATGGTTCGGCCAACCTTGCCCAGGGCATCCTGAATCGCCTCCTCGGCATCCTCCGGCTTGATGTTGATGAACTGCATGGAGATATTCGCCATCAGCATCTCAATTTCGGCGTGGTGCCGCAACTCCCGTTCCATTGTGACTCGCTCGGTCATATCCCGCGATAACGCCAGGACCCTGTCGTTGCCGAGCGCAACCACACGGCACTCGAAGTCGCGCTCGGCACTTCCAATCGGAAGCCGGTACTCGAACGCCTTCGGCTTCTGTCCTGCAAAAACCATATCCAGTGCAATCTGCAGCTTCCCGTAAAGCGGGGGCGGAAGGACATCCCGGATCGCACGCCCCACAAAGAACGAAGGCTCCATCAGCAGGTCATCCCCCGACGCCTTGTAATCCACGAACACCCCATTGCGATCCAGCACGAACAGTAGATCAGGCACGGCAGCCAGCAGGGCCGCGCTGTAGGCGGAGCGTTCCTGCAGGGCATCAACGGCTTTTTTTCGCTCAGTAACATCAAGGTGAGTCCCCATCATCACCATGGGTTTTCCATCCGCTGCCCACTGGATGACCCGACCACGATCAAAGACCCAGATCCATTCCCCGCTGCGGTGCTGCATCCTCGCCTCGAACTCGTAGTAGTCCGTCAGTCCTGCAAAGTGGTCCTGCAGCTTCTGCCCGCTGAGGCGTAAGTCATCCGGATGCGCAAACCGGGTCCAGGTCTCGATCGAGACCGGTGCCAGCTCTGCCAGGGAGTATCCGATGATCTCGGCCCATCGCTCGTTGAACACGGTCTCTCCCGTGCTGATATTCCACTCCCACGTCCCGACGTTGGTTCCCTTGATGATCCCCGCCAGGCGCTCCCGCTCCAATGCCAGTTGTGCTTCAGCCCGTTTGTGCTCGGCAATTTCGACACAGGCGACCGCCGCATGCCCCAGCTTCTCCATGATCGGCTGGAGCGATCTCACAAAGGCGTGCGCCAATGGGGCACCATTCTTCTTGATAGCCAGGAGACCAAATCCTGGCAGGTCGAAAAGCATCCTGCGCTTGCCCCCATCATCATGCAACTGCGGCAGTGTGCGGCGCCAGACCTCCCATGCCTCCAGGTCTGTCGGCAAGCCCACGGCATTCAGAAAGGCCTGGTGACCGAGATTGCGGACCAGCGGGCGCGGGATAGACAGGACGGCTGCCCACGTCAGTGAGTGGCCGTCCGCTCCAATGACCGCCTGCAGCACCTGTCCGCCGCTGCAGTTGAGCAGGCGCATCATCGTCGATACGCTTCGCGACAGCATCAGATCCAGCTCGTGCGTATTGCCGATCTGCAAGGCGATCTCAAGCAGGATCTCGGTTTCCTTGTCGCGGTTTATGGTGTGATCCGGCATCATAATACGTTCCCGAACCGTGCCACCACGGCAGTCTTGTTGTAAAACTCCAGATAATCCTGCCCGTTGTTGGCGATCTCGCCCAGCGTCATGACCCCGAACATCGGCGAGTTCCCAGCCGCTGTCTTCAGCTCATCAGCCAATCGGTCCCCGAGAAACAGGGCGCGGGAAATGCAATCGACAAAAAACGTGACGTCATGCTGCATGGCTGAACGAGGCAGCGCGGACTCATCCGCCAATACTCGGGCATTGGTGGCGGCGGCAATCAGACTCTCCGTCGTTCCGTTCAGCAGATGCACAAAGGAACCGCGCGGCACTTCGCCAACGCACACCAGCCCTTCTGCGCCATCCGTCGAGAGCGGGTCACGCACAATCATCTCGCCCCCCAGCTTGTTGATCCCGAAAGGGTACCCTTTGGCCAGGTCAAAGAAGGCGTTGTCGCCGAAGGAGCGGCCGCTATGACGTTCCACCAACTCCCGATAGACGGAAAAGGCAGGTCGCCAATCCAGGGAGCGGATGACATTCCGCTCGGATTCCGTGACTTTCATGCTGTCGCTGATGGATTGCCACCCGTGCGACACGCCGACACCACTCGGTAGCGCCAATCGAGCCATCACTGCCGCATCCTGCACGAGGCCATCCGGCGTGATCAGGCAGGGCCTCTGCGTGAAAGAGAGCGAGCCAGCCCCTCCCCCGATGAAGTTCCGTTCCAGGCCGAACGAGAAGAACAACGCCTCAACCAGGGCAGAGATCCGCTTGCTCAACCCATCCACAAACACAATCAGCGACCCGGTGGCCCCCTCGGTATCGCCAGTCCACGCATCCGCCACCCCGCTCAGCGGCGTCACATAATCCACATCCGGATCACTCAGGCCATGAACTACATGCACATCCGGCATGCAGGGCAATCCGATGATCAGGCATCCCACGTCATAGGCCCGCTGGTCATGGATGATCTTCGGGAAGATCCCCCCGAACACCGGCTTGCCAAAGCCCTTGAGGATCGGCGCAGCGGCATCCGCCGACCATCCATTCGCATCACAGCCCAGGATCATCAAGCCTTGCACTCCGGGCTCAGCCAGCAACGCCAGTGCCATCCGCTTGCATCCTGCAAGATCGCCCGCTGCATCAAACATGATCTTCATAGCGCCCCCCCCCCACGTCATCCCGGCTGCGTTCTACCCCGACTGATCGCGATGCTAACAAACCCCGCGCCGAAATACACTCAAAAACCGCCGTTCCAAAAATGGTTGGGATTACCGTAAGAAGCGACCAATGGGTCGAAGATCTCGTTCGCCCATGTCGGAAAGTCGGGCATGCTGGATGTCGCCAGCGTGCGTCTGTCAATGCCATTGCAATCGATCGTTGCCGGTCTCTTATTTTAATAGAGAGAACAGGTTGCACCAAAGTACCAAAAAGCGCAGAGCAAGGCCGATTCCCGTGAACAGCGCGAGGGTGAGCAGCATCAGTATATTGGCAGAGGGAATGTGCGCTGCCCGCGCGGGATAGATCGCATCGCCCAGAACAGGCGTCTGCAAGGCTTCCCCGCCATAGCACTTGATGCCTCCTAGGGCAATGCCCAGCGCCCCCGCCATTGCCGCCTCAGCCAGTCCCGCATTAGGGCTTTCATGCTTGCGTCCGTCGCGGCGCAGTATGCGCCAGGTGCGCCTCGGCGAATGGCCCGTGAGCGCCGCAGCAACCACCAGCAACGGAGCCGTAAGCCGGGCAGGCAGCCAGTTGGCGAGATCATCGAGCCGGGCCGAGGCCCAGCCGAAATATAGGTAGCGCTCGGATTTGTAGCCGAAGGTGGAGTCGAGCGTGTTGATGGCGCGATACATGATCGCCCCCACCGGACCACCCAGCAGGGCGAAGAACAGCGGGGCGGTGACGCCATCGACGGTGCTTTCGGCGACGCATTCGACCGCCGCGCGCACCAACCCGGCCTCATCCAGTGCTTCCGTGTCGCGTCCGACAATGCGCGATGCACAGCGCCGGGCCTGGATGATTGCACTCTTCGATAGCGCCCGCCAGACGGCCATGCTCTGGCGGGCCAGATCGCGGGCCGCCACACTGGTATAGATAACCCACACGCCCACCGCATCTGCCGCCAAGGGATGCAACAGCCCCGCCATCCGCATCATCAGCCAAGCCATCGCGCCTGCACTGCCGACTACGAGGAAGACGGCGAGGATACCAGCGGCTCTTGGCGATCGGATAAGCCGCCGACAGGGGGACTCCAGCCACGCCGCGAGACGGCCGATCATGCGTACCGGATGCGGCAGACGTTCCGGATCGCCGATCAGCAGATCTAGCAGCAGGGCGGCCAGGAGTTGTTGGGTAAACGTCATCGCACGCCCATCAACCGGTAGATCGTTTCGATTTGAAGGTGCTGGCGGACAATATCGGCCAGACGATCAAGTGCCGGTTCGATGTCGTAGACTGACAACACCCGTCCGACCGGTGCCAGCCCGCACCGCTGGCGCAGCCGGTCAATGAACCAGCGCCGGAAGGGATCGGCATCAAAGACACCATGCAGGTAGGTTCCCCAGACACTCCCGTCGGGCGAGGCCAGCCCCACGTCCTGACCACTGGCGCAGGCGAACAGCGGGGCGATGCCTGATGAGGTTGTTTTGCCGTGATGGATCTCATAGCCGCGCACCTCCAATCCCGACGGAATGTGCGTGGCCACCGTCCGTTCCAGCGTCTTTTCCGCCTGCATCTCGGTGTCCACCGCCAGCAGCTTCAGTCCTTCCGTCTGGCCGCTTCCCGATTCAATCTGTCCGGGATCGGCGATCGTGTGCCCCAGCATCTGGAATCCACCGCAGATTCCAACGATCTCAGTCGTGTGACGGGCCTCCAGTGCGAGGATAGCCCCGGCCAGTCCGCTTTGCTTCAGCCAGTCGAGATCCGCCAGGGTGTTCTTGCTGCCGGGCAGGATCAGGACATCGGGCGTTCCCAGATGGGCAGCCGAACGAACCACCCGCAGATGCACATCGGGCTCGTTGCGCAGGGCATCCAGATCCGTGAAATTCGAGATATGCGGCAAATCAATGACCGCCACGTCTACCTTGCCATCCTGCCCTTCTGGTCGCACGCCCTCACGGGCGGAGGCATCCTTGAACGAGACGGAATCCTCCTCAGGAAGACCGAGTGATGCAAGATAGGGAATTACACCCAGCACCGGTTTTCCCGTGTAGCGGAGCGTATAGTCCAGTGCATCCTGCAGCAGGGATTCCTGGCCCCGGAAACGATTGACAACAAAACCGGCGACCCGCTTGCGCTCGCGCTCGGTGAGCACATCCATCGTGCCGATAAACGCCGCGAACACCCCGCCCCGGTCGATGTCGCCAACCAGCAGCACGGGGGCTTTGGCATAGTCGGCCATGGTCATGTTGACGATATCATGCGCCTTGAGGTTGACCTCGCCGGGACTGCCCGCCCCCTCGATCACGACGACATCGACCTCCGCCGACAGCGCATCGTATGCCCGGCAGACCGCCTTGAAGGCTTCCGGCTTGTAGCGGATATACTCGTTCACCCGCATATTGCCTACCGGGCGACCGTTGACAATCACCNNCCCTGCGAGCCGGTATCGGAGTTCGGCTTCAGAAGCACCGGATTCATCCGTACATCCGGTTCCCGTCGGGATGCCTGCGCCTGCACCACCTGGGCACGCCCCATCTCTCTGCCGTCGCGGGTGACAAATGAGTTCAGCGACATATTCTGCGCCTTGAAGGGCGCCACCCGGAATCCATCCTGTAGCAGTATCCGGCACATGGCCGCCGTCAGCACGCTTTTTCCCGCATTCGAGCCCGTGCCCTGGAACATTAGGGCGGGTGTGCGCCGACTTGCGCCGCCCCCCCCGGAGCAGGATGTTCCGGCTACGGCGAGGCGCAGTGCATCCAGCAGGCGGGCGTTCTCCTCGGCGGTGCGTACGGCAACACGGATCCAGCGGCAATCCAGGGAACGGAAGTTGTCGCACACGCGGATGGCGATCCCATCGTGCTTCAGCAACCGATCCGCTAGGGTGGGGGCATCGGGCTGGTGATCAGCAAGCCGCAGGAGCAGGAAATTGGCCTCGCCGGGAAAAACCGTCAGCCCCGGCACTGCGTTCAATGCTCGGTATAGTGCGTCGCGTTCACGGGCAACCACGATCCGCGTGCGTGCAGGGTAGTCCGTATCGCGCAGTGCGGCGGTGCCGACGGCTTGCGCCAGGGTGTTGACACTCCAGGGCGGCTGGCGTTGACGGGCGATCTGCACCCAGGCGGCATCCGACACCGCGCAGCCCGGGCGAAGGCCCGGCACGGCAAACATTTTGGTCAGCGACAGCAGCACCGCGACATTCGGAGGACGGCGGTTCGTAAGGCTTTCAAAATCCGCGACAAAATCCCCGAATGCCTCATCGATCAGGAATCGGCAATCCGGGTGCGCCAAGGCGATGGCACGGATTTGATCAGCGGACACCGAACGTCCGGTTGGGTTGTTCGGGGTCCCGATCATGACCAGCGTCCCCGAGGAAAGCGAGGCATCCAGCCGATCGAAATCCAGCCGAAACCCATCTGCGGGCAGTAGTGTTAACTCCGTCACCGGCAACCCGGCCTGTTCGGCGGCACGCAGGTAGTCGCTATAGCAGGGTACAGGAATGAGGGCGCGTTGCATCCCACAGGAACGGACCAGCAGGTAGAGCAGCTCCGATGTGCCGTTGCCGGTCAGAACCTCATCGGCGACCACCCCGTAGCGATTACATACCGCTTCCGTGAAGGCTCTGCACTCGGGATCAGGATAATGACGCAGATCGCTGACATGGCGACTGATCACCTGCCGCAGCCAGTCGGGTTGTCCCAGGGGATTAATATTGGCAGAGAAATCTAGCAAGGCCTCTGGCGACGTGCCGACCATCGCCGCCAGCCGTTGCAGATTACCCCCATGTGCATCAACCATGATCGTGGTCCTTGTGTTTTTCAAGCCATGCAGAAGACCCAGAAACCTACGAGATTAGTTCCCCCGCGTCAACCCAAAATTGCTTTTTTGTATCGCAGGCGCTAGTCGATCCCTTTGCGTTTGACCTTGGTTGCTTGCAGGTCCTCGCGGGCAACGCGCGGAAACCATCTTCCCGCCATCATCACACCGGGTCCAGAGGTAGTAAGGCCCGTTGCGCCTCGTCGTGCCATCGGCTTATCGGCATAAAACCTAGATTTCAAGACAAAAATAGGTTTTCTAGGAAGTCATGTCATTTTTCTGACATACACCCTTTTCCTGATATCTTCTCTTTTTACGTTTTACAGCGCGGCGAATAGTGGTTAGGATGCTGACACTTTGTGATTTTAAGAGAGGAACCATGCAGACTAAGAACCAACCGACGGCATTGAATGTGGCGTATGTGGCCAATCTGGCCCGACTTCACTTGACGGATGATGAAATCGCGACCTTCCAGCCCCAGATGGAGCATATTGTCGGGTATGTGCAGCAGATCGGTGCGCTAGACGTCAGCGGGGTGGAGCCGACGCTGCATGCGGTCGAGGTCACGAATGTGTTGCGCAAGGATGTGTCACGACCTGGTCTGGATCATGAGCGGGTCATGGCGAATGCGCCCAGTGAAGTTAATGGTTTGTTTATGGTTCCGAAGATAGTAGAATAGGGGAATCGCCTGGGGCTGGGGGATCGTGGCATCCGGCAGAATGGGATATCGATATGGAATTTGATTTTAATGCGTTGACCGTGGCGGAATCCCGTCGTCTCCTGGACGGCGGTGCCTGCACCTCGGAGCAATTGACGGCGGCCTTGGTGCAGCGGATTCGCGAGCGCGATCCCGAGATCAAGGCGTATGTAACGGTGGATGCGGAAATGGCCTTGGCGCAGGCGCGCGCTGCCGATATCGCCCGGGCGGCAGGGGGGAGGGGAGTGCTGCTGGGTATTCCTCTCGGCATCAAGGACTTACTCAATGTGGAGGGGCAGCCATGCACCTGTTCGTCGAGGCTGCTTGAAGGCTATATCGCCCCCTATGATGCCACGGCGATCGCCCGTCTGCGGGCTGCCGGTGCAGTGTTTCTGGGGCGGACCAACATGGATGAGTTCGCCATGGGATCGTCCACTGAAAACTCAGCCTTTCAGGTGACGCGTAATCCCATTGATACCACGCGGGTGCCGGGTGGTTCCAGCGGGGGCTCGGCGGCAGCGTTGGCCGCTGGCGAGGCGATTGCCACCCTGGGTACTGATACCGGCGGATCCATCCGACAGCCGGCGGCTTTCTGCGGTTGTACGGGGTTGAAGCCAACCTATGGCCGGATCTCGCGTTACGGACTGACCGCTTTTGCCTCCTCGCTCGACCAGATCGGGCCGATGACCAAGTCGGTCGAGGATGCGGCGATCCTGCTGGGTGTCATGTCCGGTCTGGATCCGATGGATTCCACCACCCTGGATGTTCCCGTGCCGGACTACACGAAAGCCTTGCGCGAGGATCTGACGGGCATCCGCCTGGGGCTGCCCCGGGAGTATTTCATTGATGGCATGGATCCGGCGGTACGCGCCTCGATGGATGCAGCCGTTGAGCTTTGCCGTTCGCTGGGGGCTCAGATCGTCGATGTTTCACTCCCGCATACCGAGTACTCGATCGCGGTTTATTACATCATCGCCACGGCGGAGGCATCGGCCAACCTGGCGCGTTTCGATGGTGTTCGTTATGGGCACCGCACGGCGCAGGCCGATGACCCGATCGACATGTATGGCAAGACGCGTCAGGAGGGCTTCGGCCCGGAAGTCAAGCGCCGCATCATTCTCGGGACCTATGTCCTCAGCAGCGGCTACTATGATGCCTATTACCTCAAGGCGCAGAAGGTTCGCACGTTGATCCGTCGCGACTTCGAGCATGCCTTCCAGTCCTGTGACGCCTTGCTGGCACCCGCGACACCGACCCCGGCGTTCCGGGTGGGCGAGAACACGTCGGATCCGCTGAAGATGTATTTAAGTGATGTTTTCACGGCAACGGCCAACCTGGCCGGGATCTGTGCCATGTCGGTGCCCTCGTATCCCACGCCGGAAGGACTGCCCGTCGGGTTGCAGATCCTGGGGCCTGCGTTCGGTGAGGAGCGCATCCTGCATATCGGGCATGCATTCGAGAAAAGATTGGGAAGGTCATGAATTACGAGACAACGATCGGATTAGAGGTCCATGTTCAACTAAAGACGCAGTCCAAGATGTTCTGTGCCTGCCCGACGGGGTACGGGGCTGCGCCCAACACGCTGGTGTGTCCGGTCTGCCTGGGTTATCCGGGGGCGATGCCGGTCATGAACGAGGAGGCCATCCGGCTGACGGTGCTGACGGGACTTATGATCGGGTCAAACATCAATGAACTGAGTAAGTTCGACCGGAAAAGTTATTTTTATCCCGATATGCCAAAGAACTACCAGATCTCGCAGTATGACCGTCCGTTATGCCTGGGGGGATCGGTGGTCATCGAGGTCGACGGGGTGGAGAAGACCATCGGCATTACCCGGATCCATCTGGAAGAGGACGTTGGCAAGAGCACGCACATGGCGCGATCGAGCGGTGTCGACTTCAACCGGGCCGGGCATCCGCTGATGGAGATAGTGACCGATCCGGACATGACTTCGCCTGCGGAGGCGTACGCCTTCCTGGTGGCGCTCAAGCAGATTCTCCTCTATATCGGGGTCAGTGATTGCAATCTTGAAGAAGGCAACATGCGCTGCGATGTGAATGTCAGCATGCGGCCCGCCGGGCAGAAATCGCTGGGCACCAAGGCGGAACTGAAAAACTTAAACACCTTCAAGGGCGTGCAGCATGCCCTGCATTATGAAGTTGAGCGTCAGTCGGGCATGCTCACGCGCGGCGAACGGGTGATCCAGGAAACCCGTCGATGGGATCCGGACCAAGGCATAACGACCAGCATGCGCACCAAGGAGGATGCGCATGACTATCGTTATTTCCCGGAGCCTGACCTCATGCCGGTGGTGCTTGCAGCAGCGCAGATTGGGGCGCTGAAAGCCACGTTGCCGGAATTACCGCGGACACGGCGTTTCCGCTTTGCCGAGCAATACGGGATTCCTGCCTATGACGCCGGGGTGCTGTCGGCGGATCGCGACATTGCGGATTTCTTCGAGGCGGCGGCCGGATTGTCCTCCAATCCGAAGGCGGTCTCCAACTGGATCATGACGGATGTGCTGCGGGTGCTGGCGGAGCGCGAGACTACCCTGGCGGCATTGCCGCTCACCGCGGCAGCATTGGCCTCGCTCGTGGGGCTGGTTGACAAGGGGTCGATCAACATGACCGGTGCCAAGACGGTTTTCGAGGTTCTGATTGACAACGGGGGGGACCCCGCTAGGATTGTAAACGAGCGTGGGTTGGCTCAGGTCAGTGATGGCGGTGCCATTGAATCCTTGGTCGATGACGCTATTGTGGCGAATCCCCGTTCCGTTGAGGATTACCGCAACGGGAAGAAGGCGGCACTCCAGTTCCTTGTCGGGCAGGTTATGAAGCAAAGCCGAGGCAAGGCGAATCCGCCCATGGTGATGGAGATCTTGATGCGTAAGCTGGAGGGGTGAGCGTGACATCGAACGATGAATATGTGCTGGAGATCCTGCTCGAAAATGGCTTGGTCACATCCGAGCAGGTAGAGGCGGCCCGCGAGCAAGTCGGAACGCGGGACGGTACCGTCGTCGATCTTCTGCTGGAGGATGGGGCGGTCTCGGAGGATGACATTCTCGGTATGCTCGCCGGGCTGTTCGGCATGGAATTCGTCTCGCTCCAGGACGTTGACATCACCTCCGATGTTCGCGATACCGTCAAGCACGAAATGGCCCGGCGTTATAACGTGGTTCCTCTGTACAAGACGGACGACGGGCTGACCGTGGCCATGAGCGACCCGATGATGTTCGATACGCTCGATTCGCTGCGCTACCTACTGAAAATCAATGTCGAGGGCGTGGTTGCCCGGCGCAAGGAATTGCGCGCAATGCTCGAGCGGTATTATCCGGAAGAGGCTGATGTCGAGAACATGCTTGACCAGATCACCGACGGTACGGTGGAGGTGGATACAGCCCAGGATCACTTGATCGACACCGAGGGCGGGGGCACGGAGTCCGATGCGCCGATCATCAAGCTGGTCAGTCTGATCATTCTGGAAGCCTATCGCAAGCGAGCCTCCGATATTCATCTTGAACCGCTGGAGAAGCGCTTCCGCGTACGCTACCGGATTGACGGTGTGCTGCATGAAGTGGACGGGCCACCCAAGCGCCTGCAGTCCGCTGTGATTTCACGCGTCAAGATCATGGCGGGGATGAAGATTTCTGAAAAGCGGATCCCGCAGGATGGGCGCATCCAGGTGAATATCCTGGGGCGTGAGCTTGATCTGCGTGTTTCAACCGTGCCCGCCAACAATGGCGAGAGTATCGTCATGCGTATCCTGGATAAGCAAAATCTGGCGCTGGGCTTGCCGAAACTTGGCTTTTTCTCCGACGATCAGCAATTGTTTGAGCGCCTGATTACGCTGCCTGACGGCATCATGCTGGTGACCGGGCCAACGGGGTCCGGCAAGACCACAACGCTTTATGCGTGCCTCAACTACATCAACCGCCCAGACCGTAAGATCATCACGGTGGAGGATCCTGTCGAATACCAGATGTCGGGCATCAACCAGGTTCAGGTGAATGAATCGATCGGCATGACGTTTTCCATGGCTCTGCGCTCGATCCTGCGCCAAGCCCCGAATATCGTGATGATCGGTGAAATTCGCGATAGGGAAACCGCGAACATCGCCACCGAGGCCGCACTGACCGGTCATCTGGTCTTCAGCACGCTGCACACGAATGATGCGCCCAGTGCCATTACGCGTTTGCTGGATATCGGCGTGAAGCCCTTTCTTGTAGCATCGGCCGTAAGGGCGGTTATCGCCCAGCGCCTGGTGCGCTGTGTGTGCGAGCATTGTCCCGAGGAATATGCCCCTACGGCTGATATCATCACTTCGCTGGGATCGGCTGGCGAATTTCTCAGGGATCGCATGCTGACCCGTGGGCACGGCTGCGCCCAATGTTCGCTGTCTGGGTACTCCGGTCGAAAAGGACTGTTCGAGATATTCCTGGTCAATGATGCGATCCAGCACATGATTTTTGACAAGGTGTCGGTATCGGACATGCGTCAGCATGCCCGCGGACTGGGGATGCGGACGTTGCGTGAAGACGGACTGCGCAAAGTGGGGTCGGGGATGACGACGCTGGATGAAGTTCTGCGTGTAACCATGGGAGATGAGGATTAACATGACGAGTCAGCACATACGAGATTCCGAAGACAAGACACCAGCCGCTCAGGTCGACATGACCGACCTGTTGCAGATCACCGTGGATGAAGGGGCCTCCGATCTCCATATCACGGTGGGATTACCCCCCATGCTGCGCTTGCATGGCGCCCTGGAGCCGCTGGACGTGGAGCCGCTGCGTCCCGAGGATACCGAACGGCTGATGAAGAGTATCACCTCCCCGGATCATCAGCAGAAGATACGCGAGGGGGGTGGCACGGACTTCGGTTTCGGCTTCGGCACGGCCGCCCGTTTCCGCGTCAGCGTACTCAAGCAGAAGGGGGCCGTCGGCATGGTGCTGCGCCAGATTCCGAACAAACTGCTACCGCTCGACAAAATGGGGTTGCCGGAACAGATCAAGGAGTTACTGTATCGTCCCCGCGGCCTGATCCTGGTGACCGGGCCGACCGGCTCGGGCAAGACGACCACCCTGTCGAGCATGATCAACTTCATCAATGAGAATCGTGATTGCCATGTGATCACGATCGAGGATCCGGTGGAATACTATCATGAGCACAAGAAGTCCATTATCACCCAGCGTGAGGTTGGCGTCGACGTTCCAAGCTTCAAGGAGGCCTTGCGCCGGGCGCTACGTCAAGATCCGGATGTGATTCTCGTGGGTGAAATGCGCGATTTGGAGACGATGGAAGCGGCCATTTCGGCGGCGGAAACCGGTCACCTCGTCTTTGCCACCCTGCACACGACGGGTGCCGCGAGCACGGTAGACCGTATTGTGGATGCCTTCCCGACCGATCAGCAGGAACAAGTGCGAACACAGCTTTCGGTGGGTTTGGTCGCGGTGGTTTCCCAGTTGCTGCTCGTCCGCCAGGATCGTCCGGGGCGCGTGGCCGCCTTCGAGGTCATGATCACGACCTCATCCATCCGTTCCTTGATCCGTGATAGCAAGACCTACCGCATCACGTCCGATATCCAGACCGGGGCCAAATACGGAATGGTGACGCTGGACACCTATCTCATGGCTCTTTACCGGGCGGGGCAGATCAGTTACGAGGATCTCGTCACCAAGTCGCAGGATGTTGAAACGGTCAAGCAGAAACTGCAGGAAGAGTCTGCCTGAGCAGGTGGGAGGGAACCATGGGGGAACAATCGGAATATAACGATCCACTGTTGGAATTGCTCGTCGAGCAAGGCTTCCTTACTGCTGAGCAGATGCAGGAGATTGCCAGCGAACACGCCGAGTCGGGCAAACCGATCCGTAATATTGTGGTGGACTTGGGGTTGATTGATGCCGACAGCGTGCTTGAGGCCATTGCGGGCTATATGGGTACGACCGTGGTTAACCTTCCCTCCCTGGATATTCCGCAGGATGTTTTTAACCGGGTGCCTGCCAGTGTCGCCCGCATGTATAATGTCATTCCGGTGTCCATGACTGATAGTTCCATTGTGTTAGCAGTGTGCGACGTTGTCAATCCGCAGGTCATGGACGAACTCATGTTCGTGCTCACCTGTGATGTCTCCTTTGTGGTGGCGAGGGAAGAGGATGTCCGAGCCTTCCTGAACCAGTTTTATGGTGACGACAGTGCCGCCGTCAACGATATGCTCTCGGCACTGGAGGCCGCCGATGAGGCGGGTGAACTGACGTTGGTGGACGAGACCACCGATGAAAAAGGGCTGGAGGAGGCGGCTGGGTCGACGCCGGTTATCCGCTTTGTGAATCTGGTGCTTTACCAGGCCGTGAAGGACCGGGCATCGGATAT
>DIZZ01000134.1:8391-29759 GCA_002428045.1 Verrucomicrobia bacterium UBA6015 | reverse complement strand
TGCCCCAGGATGGTCGCATCCAGTTATCCATCGGTGGGCGGGCGATTGACCTTCGCGTATCCTCCCTGCCAACCCAGTTCGGGGAAAGCGTGGTATTACGCGTACTGGATCAGAGCAACGTTTCACTCAATGTCGAGAATCTGGGAATGCCGGATGATGTTTTCACCAAATTCACGAANNGGCATCATCCTGGTCACCGGCCCGACTGGCAGCGGCAAGACGACGACGCTTTACTCCGGCCTCAAGCGGGTCAATACGATTGACAACAAATTGCTGACTGCGGAAGAGCCGGTCGAGTATGACATCGAGGGGATCATCCAGGTGCCGGTCAAGGAGAGCGTGGGCAACTCGTTCGCGAAGATCCTGCGCGCCTTTCTGCGTCAGGATCCGGATATCATGATGATCGGTGAAATCCGTGATGTGGAGACCGCCCAGATCGCTGTCCAGGCGTCACTCACGGGGCATTTGGTCTTCAGTACGCTGCACACCAACGATGCGGCGGGGGCGGTCACGCGTCTGGTGGATATGGGCATCGAGCCGTTCCTGATTTCCTGCACGCTGGAGGCTGTGCTCGGGCAGCGACTGGTGCGTACCATCTGCCAGAAATGCAGAACCCCGTATCAGCCCGAGCAGGATGCGCTGGACATGTTGGGGTTGACCAAGGAGGATGTCGGAGACCGTCCGTTCTATTACGGTGCCGGGTGTGCGGAATGCAATGATACGGGCTATCGAGGACGCCGCGGGCTGTATGAGTATCTTTCCGTGACGGAGCCTATCCGCCGCCTGATCAACGAACGGCAGCCAACCATCGTCATTCGCGACAAGGCGATGCAACTGGGCATGATCAGCATGCGGCAGCATGGGACCCAGTGTATCCTGGACGGCTATACCACAGTCGATGAGGTGGTCAAATACACGTAGCTAACCATGACGCAAGCGCAGATAAGGGGAAACGCACCCCGCGTCAAACATACCACCGCCTGATTTGCTATACACGCCCCTATCTGTGGCGTCTGGTCGGAGGGGGTCTTTGCGGGTTGTTGTTTGCAGGCTCGACGGTCGGGATACTGCCGGTTCTGGAAAAGGTTCTCGGACGGTTCTTTGGCGAGGGGCAGGTACTGACCTTGTCCATGGCGTTGCTGCTGGGGACCGGACTGATCCTGCTGGTGCTGTTCCGTGGCGTCGGGCAGTACTTCAATAACTACCTGATCGAGTGGGTTGGCAACCGCGTGGTCATGGATTTGCGCAAGGAAACCTTCGCGCACTTGCAGAATCTGCCGGTGGGCTATTTCAATTCCACCCAGACCGGCGAGATGATCTCGCGCACGGTCAACGACTCCGCACTTCTGGAGCGGGCGGTGGCTACGGTCCTGACCGATCTGGCCCGCCAGCCGATTGTGCTGGTCGGCGCCATCGCCTATGCCATGACCCGTGACTGGCGGCTTGCCGTTGCCGCGCTGCTGGTTTTTCCCCTCTGCCTGGCTCCCATCCTGATTTATGGCAAACGGGTGCGCCGGGCCGCCAAAGAGGGACAGGAGCGGATGGCTGAAATTGTGTCGGTCATGCAGGAATCCATTCGCGGGGTTCGTATCGTCAAAGCGTTCTGCATGGAGGCCAGGGAACAGCAACGTTTTGATGCGGCCTGTCAGAATTTCTTCCGCCGGGTGATGCGTGTGGTTCGCTCGAAAGCGATGATTGAACCCATCATTATTCTGATTTCCGCCGTGGGGCTTGTGCTGGCACTGGCCTGTGCCTCCCGAATGGGGTTGAAATGGAATGAGTTTATCACCATGGCCCTGGCGCTGGTGATGTTGTATGAGCCCGTCAAAAAGCTCGGGAAAATCCATCTCAGTATCGAGCAGAGTTCCGCTGCCGCCGATCGCATTTTCGAGATATTGGACACGCCGCTGTGGGTTTCCGATCGCCCGGATTCCCAGTCCCTGGATGGTCCTGTCGAGCGGATCACGTTCGATCATGTGGGCTTCCGCTACGCAGAAGAGCCCGTATTGCAGGATATTGTACTCGAGGTCAAGGCTGGTGAACGGATCGCCCTGGTGGGTGGCTCCGGTGCGGGTAAAACCACCTTGGTCAATCTGCTGCCGCGTTTCTTTGATGTCACCGGGGGCCGTCTCCTGATCAATGGCAAGGATGTGAGGGACTTGACCTTGCGATCGCTAAGGTTGAAGACAGGGCTCGTGACTCAGGATACGTTCCTGTTCCGCGATACCGTGGCGGCCAATATCGCCTATGGTGCACCGGATGCCTCCATGGAGAAGATCGAGGCGGCGGCACGCAAGGCGCATGCGCATGATTTCATCATGCAGTTGCCGAATGGGTATGAAACCTCGGTGGGGGAACTGGGAATGCTGCTTTCCGGCGGCCAGCGCCAGCGCTTGTCTATCGCCCGTGCCATCCTGAACGACCCCGAGATCCTGATCCTCGATGAGGCGACCAGTGCGTTGGACACCGAATCCGAGCGCATGGTGCAGGCGGCCATTGACACCCTTGTCTCGGGGCGTACGGTCTTTGCGATTGCGCATCGGCTCTCGACGATCATGAACTGTGACCGTATTGTCGTCCTCGATAAGGGTCGTATTGTCGAGATCGGGACGCACAATGACCTGTTAACTCACCAAGGCATTTACCGTCGTCTGCACGATATGCAGTTTGACCGATGACGACAACCGGAGATATAGATGCATCCTGATTTCATATCGATAGGGCCGTTGACGATTCATGTGTATGGGTTGATGATGGCGCTCGGTTTTGTTGGCGGTCTCGCCAACTGGGTCTGGCTGGGAAAACGGGATGGGCGATCCTCTCAATTCTGTACCGACCTGATGTTCTGGGTGATGCTTTCCGGCATTCTTGGTTCTCGATTGGCCTATGTGCTGGAAAACTGGGCCTCGTATGCCGCCGATCCGCTTACGATTTTCCGGATCGACCAGGGCGGTTTGATTTTCTATGGTGGATTTGTGGCGTCGGTTGTCGCCTTGGTGTTTTTTGCTAGGCGGCATCGGCAACCTTTGGCCCCGCTGCTGGATTTTGTCGTCACGTCCGTCCCTTTGGCGCATGCGCTGGGGCGTATTGGTTGCTTCTTCAATGGTTGCTGCTTCGGATGCTGGACCCAGGCCTCTGTTGGCGTCGTGTTTCCCCGTTATTCCTTGCCTTGGCATTCGCAATATCTACATAAGCAGATTGATGCGAATGCCTTGGCCTGTCTTCCCGTGCATCCGGTACAACTTTACGAGGCCGCCTTTAATTTTGCCGTGTACGGATTGCTGGTCGTGCTCTTTCGGAGGCGGCTACCGGCGGGCTGTCTGGCTGCCATCTATCTCGTATTATATGGCATCGGACGCTTCACGCTGGAGTTTTTCCGGGGAGATCGTGGCGAACGACTGGCCGTTGGGAGCCTCTCGATCGGTCAGTTTGTGAGTCTGCTGATCATTTTTGCAGGATGTGCCGTCTTCGCCGTATTGCTGGGGCGGCGGCAAAAATCAGGTGGACCCCATGCTTGAGCATGGCCAATGCCTTGAAATCGAGGCTGGCGCGGTGGATCATGGACAGCGCCTGGACACTTGGCTTGCGTCGAAAATTGACGATTGCTCACGGACTCGGATTCAGGATCTCATTCGCGAGGGCAGGGTGTTGGCGGGTGGCAAACCCCCATCGAAGCCGCGCGATGCGGTGGTGGCGGGTATGACCTACACCATCACACTGCCGGAACCGGAGCCCACGGATATCGAAGGGCAAGACATTCCCCTGGCGGTGCTGTATGAGGATCACGACTTGATTGTCATCAATAAGCCACCGGGATTGGTCGTTCATCCCGCGCCGGGTCATGCCGACGGGACGCTCGTTAATGCCTTGCTGTATCATTGCGAAGACTTGCAGGGGGTCGGGGGGGAACTGCGTCCAGGCATCGTTCACCGGCTCGACAAAGACACCAGCGGCGTCATGGTCGTGGCTAAGCATCAATCGGCATTAGATGCGCTGGCCAGCCAGTTTCAGGATCGATTGACGCACAAGGTCTATGTGGCCGTGGTGGTGGGCGTGCCGCATCCGGCTGCCGGACGGATCGAGACCGAGATTGGCCGGAGCCGCCATGACCGCAAGAAAATGAGTACGGATACCGTCTGTGGTCGGCACGCCGTGAGTAATTATCAGGTCATCGAGGTGCTTGATCGTTTCTCCATCGTGCAATTACAGATCGAGACGGGGCGGACCCACCAGATCCGCGTGCAGATGGCGCATATCGGCCACCCTGTGGCCGGGGATCTGGTTTATGGGGGTTCTCATTCGAAGATCTGGAAGGATAGGGGAGGGTGCCCGCGCCAGATGCTGCATTCCCAATCCCTCTCCTTTATCCACCCGAGCACCCATCAACGGGTCGAATTTTCCGCCCCCTTGCCAGACGACATGGTCGCGTTTATCCGCTCGCTTTAAATCCGAAACAGGGTATATTTTATCATGGTTTTGTGGTGAACATTAGTAATAAAGGAGAATCATGAGGGTGAATGCACTTGGTTTGGGTGTGGTGGCAGGGATTTGTTTTGCTGGGATGTTGCGGGGCGAGGCGGCCAGCACCGCCGCGCTGAAAATCGAAAATGGAGCAACGATCGCCTTCCTGGGTGACTCGATCACCGCTGGCGGTGCCAAGCCCGGTGGCTATTGCCGACTTGTGCTTGAGGGGTTGACTGCGCAGGGTGTGGAGGCCACCGGCGTATTTGCTGGTATTTCAGGCCATAAATCCAACCAGATGCTGGCCCGTCTGGAAAAGGACGTGATCAGCAAGAAACCCGACTGGATGACCCTGAGTTGCGGCGTCAACGATGTCTGGCACGGGGCCAAAGGCGTTGCCCTTGAAGACTACAAGCAAAATATAACGGCCATTGTGGACCAGACTCAGGCCGCCGGGATCAAAGTCATGCTTCTTACCTCGACCATGATCAAGGAGGATCAGGCGAATGAAATGAATCAGAAGCTGCTTCCTTACAATGCCTTCCTGCGGGAACTGGCCGCTGCGAAAGGCTGTCTGCTAGCCGACCTGAACCAAGCCATGCAGGATACGCTAAAGACCTTCCCCGCCGATGCCACCAAGGGCAAACAGCTCACCGGTGACGGGGTACACATGAACCCCTATGGCAATATCATGATGGCGGTAGCCATCCTCAAGGAATTCGGCATGACGCCGGAACATATCGCGCCCCTGGAGCAGACATGGAAGGACGCCGCCACCAAGCAGGCCGAGGCAAAGCAGCAGGCCGCGGCGAAAAAAGACGCCGATAAGAAATAGGATAAGGAACAAGCATGCTCCATCTGCTTGAATGTCATGCTTGTAGTGACCCGATGCGTCACCGGCATCCGGCCGAAAAGGCGTACTTTTCTGCCGGGTTGCTGCTGACGTGCCTGCTGCTGCCACCCCCCGGTCCGTTGCTTGTGCTGCTGACCGTCCTGCTGGCGGCTCGTATATGGGCGGGGATCCCTTGGCGCGTGTTTATCCGCACGCTGCTTATCCCGCTGGGATTCATCCTGCTTGGTACCGTACCGCTACTGATCAGCATCGCGTTCGGGCCGGATGGCGTCTCGTTGGCATGGGTGCCGGAACAGCTTCCGTCCGCCCGCCACCTTCTGCTGCGTGCCCTGGGTGCGGCGGCCTGTCTGTGTTTCCTGGCGTTGACAACCCCCGTGATGGATTGGTTGCCGCTCGTGCACCGTTTGCGTGTGCCCGACGTGATCGTGGAACTGATGTTTGTGCTTTACCGGATGATTTTTATCCTGACCGAGCGTTTTGCCGCCATCCACACGGCACAGGATTCCCGCCTAGGATTTCACGGCGTGCGCAATACGTTCCGCTCGGCGGGCTTGACCGGTGCCAATCTGTTGGTCTTTTCCCTTAAACGGGCACAGGCCATGGAACGGGGGTTGGTCGCCCGTGGGTATGACGGTCAGTTCCGGGGGCTGCCGCCGGAACACCCCGCCTCGCGGAAGGTTCTGGTCATGAGTACATTGCTTTGTGCGGGCCTGGGGGTTGCCGTGTTGCTTTTCAGGAGATTGTCCCTATGAACGATTGGATCCTTGAGGCAGACGCGTTGTCGTATCGCTATCCTTGCGGCAAAATGGCGTTGGATTCGTTGGATTTAAAGGTGGCGCGAGGGCGTCGCCTTGTTGTGCTCGGAGCCAACGGAGCGGGCAAAACGACGCTCTTCATGTGTCTTAACGGACTCCTTTCGCCGCAGTCTGGGGGCGTGCGGATCAATGGTCGGATCCCGGGCTCCTCACGTAGCGACCGGCGCGAGTGGCGTCGTCAAGTGGGGCTGGTGTTCCAGAATCCGGATGACCAGGTCGTGGCAGGGAATGTTTTGCAGGATGTCGCCTTCGGCCCGCTTAATCTAGGAATGTCACCCGAGGCGGCAAGGCAACGAGCAAGGGAGTCGCTCGATATCCTGGCGATCGGAAGCATGGCAGAGACCCCCACGCACGAGCTCAGCTTCGGTATGCGCAAGCTAGTGGCTATTGCCGGTGTGCTGTCCATGCGCCCGGAGATCATCGTGCTGGACGAGCCCACGGCGGGTATTGATCCGGAGGGTGCCCGCCAAGTGCATCAGGCGCTGGACAGCGTCCAGGCGCAGGGAACCACGCTGATCATCAGTACGCACGATATGGATATGGCTTATGAATGGGCGGATGAGGCAGCGATCCTTAGTGGGGGGCGCACCCTGCGGCAGGGACCGGTCTCCGAGATCTTTGCCGATACCGCCCTGTTGCAACACGTCCGCCTTCAATCCCCTTGGCTGCTCGATATCACCCGCCAGCTCCAATCTGCCGGTGTTCTGCCGGCGGGTGGCGCACCCTGCCGCACCCGCCAGCAACTCACCGCCCGCCTGTCCGGCGTTCATGGCTCTGGGTAGCCGATGGTCTGGCTGGCATTACATCCCGCCGATCAGGATTTTGTAATCGTAGGGAAACGTATGGTCTCCCTGTTTTAGGTGGAGTGGATCGTGCGCACCCTTTGCCCTGGATCGGATCTTGAACAGCTTGCTTTCTTCTGCTTGTTGGCCTATCTTGCAGTCCATTTGATTGAAACGACGAGGCGCTTGTGATCCGGGGATTGCAGTGTACGTGAGAGGATAATAGGAATAGCGATGCGGGTACTGATCATCGGGGCGGGGAATGCAGGTCGTCGGCTGGCTGCGCGGCTGTGCGACGAGCGGCATGACGTGGTGTTGGTGGATCATAATCCGCGTCGGCTGGAGGACGTTTCGTCGGAACTTGATATCCTTACCCTGTGTGGCAACGGGGCCAGTCCGGCGGTTCTGGCTGAGGCCCACGTCTCCAAGGCGGCACTCTTTGCCGCCGTAACCGATAACGACGAGGTTAATATCCTGGCGGCTCTGTTTGCTCGGGCCTCAGGGGTTGCGCATACCGTGGTACGGGTTTCCAATGTTGATTACCTGAGCCCGGCAGCCTCCGATTGCCTGCGCAAGCTGGGGGTTGAGCGGATCGTTACCGAACACGAGGAATGTGCGCTCGAAATGCAGCGGATCCTGAATATGCCTGGCAGTCGTGAGGTTGTCGAGATGGTCCGTGGACGCATTTTGTGCGTGGGCGTCAAGTTGCCTTTGGCTAGTGTGTTGCTGGAAGGCTCGCTCCAATCCTTTTCGGGCCAGGATTTGTTGCGGAAGGTCCGTCTGATTGCGGTTATGCGGCAGGGCGACTTGATCATGCCACACGGGGATTTGGTATTGATTGAGAATGATGTGATCTATGTGGTTGGAACACCGATTGATTTGCGGACGTTCCTCGATGCGGTATATCCTGCACAGCCAAATATCGAGAAAGTCATCATTGCCGGGGGCGGGCATACCGGACTTCGCCTAGCCCAGTTACTGGAGCGGTCCGACAAACGTGTGATTCTGATCGAGAAGGATGAACCGCGTGCCCAGCATTGTTCGGCACACCTGGACAAGGCCATCGTGATTTGCGGGAGTGCGCTTGAGAAGCGGGTTCTGGATGAGATCGGTACCGGTGAGCGTACCGCGATTGTCGCGGCTACCGGGGATGATGAGAACAACATTATCGCATGCCTGCTGGGTAAGAAGCTCGGTGCGGTTTTTGCTGTGGCGATTGTGTCGAATCCGGCCTATGTACCGATCATCAACGATGACAACCTGCTTGATCGTGCTGTCAGCCCTTATCTGACAACGATCAACGCGATTCTGCGCTTTGTGCGGGGGACCAATATCCGCGCCGCTAACCTGTTGCACGATGTGCCGGGCGAATTGCTGGAGGTTGAAGTTGCCGACGGAGGTCGTTGGTGCGGTGTCGCGGTGAGTCAGTTGCGGTTGCCGAAACGGGCCATTGTGTCAGCGTTGCAGCGGGGGGGGGACGTTTTTGTCGTCACCGGCGAGACGGTTCTGCAGGCGGGGGATCGATTGATCCTGTTTGCCCCGGCGGGGAGTTCTCAAAAGCTGGAGGCGGTGTTCAAGAAATGAAGTTCCGGTCAGTTCTGCATCTGGTATCCTATTTGATGATCGCCATCGGATTGGCCATCTGGTTTTGTGCGGGGGTTTCCTGGCATTATCACGATCCCTCTGATTCTATTTATGCGCTGTTTCTTGGGGGCGCGATAGGCGTCCTCCTTGGGGGCGGGACGCTGATGCTGACGCGCGGGGAGATCTCGCTTTCGCGACGGGACGGTTTCGGCGTCGTCACGTTCGGGTGGCTGGCCCTAACGCTGATCGGATCGGTTCCATATATAGCGTCTGGAGTCATTACGAATCCGGTCTCTGCCATGTTTGAAACTGTGTCCGGGTTCACCACCACGGGGGCTTCCGTCCTCGGTGATCTGGAGGCGTTGCCGCGCGGCATCCTTTTCTGGAGGGCGTTGACTCAGTGGTTTGGCGGCATGGGCGTGCTGGTGTTGTGTGTGGCGATTCTTCCCTTTCTCGGGGTGGGGGGGATGCAGGTGTACCGGGCTGAGATGCCAGGCCCCTCGAAGGATCGACTGACGCCGAGGATCGCCACTACAGCCAAACTGTTGTGGGGCTTGTATGCCCTGATGAGTCTCGTCCAGGCTGTGCTGCTCATGGTTGGCGGGATGGACTGGTTCGACGCCTGCTGCCATACCTTTGCCACGATGTCAACCGGCGGCTTCTCCACCCGAACCGCCAGCGTGGCTGCGTTTGACAGTGCCTTTGCTGATGTGGTGATCACCGTCTTCATGTTTTTGGCGGGTGCCAGTTTCTCGTTGCACTTCCGGGCACTTCGCGGAGCGCCCGGCGTCTTTTGGCGTGACCCTGAATTTCGGTTTTATACGGGATTGTGGGTGCTAAGCAGTCTGTTTTTGAGCGGGAATATCTGGATGCACGGAATCGAACCGGTGGGTGGGGCGCTGCGGCATGGATTTTTCCAGGGAACCTCGATCCTGACCACTACGGGATTTGCCACGCGTGACTATAATCTCTGGCCGCAGGCGTCGCGGCTGCTCCTGGTCTTGTTAATGTTCAGCGGTGGATGTGGTGGTTCAACGGCTGGCGGGATCAAGGTGGTGCGCTTCGTGGTGGTTTTCAAGCATATTGCCCGCGAACTCGGCAGGGTCATGCGCCCACAGTCCGTGGCCCGGATCAAGCTAGGCCGCGAGGTGCTTGACGAATCGGTCGTTGCCAACATACTGACTTTCGTCATGCTTTTCTCGGCGATTTTTGCCAGCATGTCGTTCCTGATGACGTTTTATACGCCGGATCTGGAAACGGCGACCTCCGCCGTGGTGGCATCGCTGGGGAACATCGGCCCCGGTATTGCCTCTGTCGGGCCAATGGAGACCTATGCGTTCATTCCTGATCCGGGCAAGCTCATCCTGATTGTCTGCATGCTGCTCGGGCGCCTTGAACTTTACACGGTACTGCTGCTTTTTCTTCCCTCGTTCTGGAGGCGTTGAGTTACCACACCCTGGCCCTCTGTCGATCACGCCCCCTGGATATCTGCCTTTTCCCGCAGCTCGGCCACATGCGCGGCGATGCATCGTCCTCGAGCATCGTGGCGCATCAGTTCGCGGATCTTTGTCTCGGATTCATCGAAGGATGCCTCACCGCCTTCATCGGCACCGGTCTTGTAGATCAGGTGGAATCCGAACTGGGTTTCGATGATGTCACTCAGTTCGCCCACGTTCATCGAGAATACGGCCTCGTCGAATTCGGGGACCATCATCCCGCGCCCGAACCACCCCAGGCTGCCGCCGTTCTGCTTGCCGCTGGGGCATTCCGAATGGACGGCCGCCAAGTCTCCGAAATCGGAACCTTTCTCGATCTGATCCTTGATCCCATCGAGCTTGGATTCTGCCGTTACCCGGTCTGCATCGCTGTCTGATTCCGGACGGATGAGGATGTGCTGGGCGGATGCGCGTTCGGGCTGGACATAACTCTGCTTGTTGGCCTCGAAATGGGCGCGCATGTCCGCCTCGATAGGATCAGCCAGTCCGTCGCAAAGCTTTTCAACAAGAATGTCGACCTTGCAGCCCTGCTCGATATTCTGGCGCAGAGCCTCTTCGGTGAATCCGTTTTCGCGTAGCCGTAGGTCCAGCATGTCCTTGCCTCCAACCTGTTCGGCCATGGCATCAACCCGCTCATCAACCCGGCTGACTGGCACCTTGATGTCTAGCCGATGGGCTTCGTCGATCAACAGTTTTGCTCCAATCGCCTGCTCCACGGCCTTTGTGCGCAGGGCTGCTGTTTCCTGTTTGAGTTCATCGGCTGGCATGTGCTGGGAATAGAACTGTAGCAGGCGGCGGTATTCAAACTCGATGGCTTCATCGGGAAGCCGTTGACCGTTGATCGTGATCATAAGTGTTGTCCTTGAATAAATTTCAGTTTTACTGCATGGGCCGATTGGCTATACATCTCTGCTGTATGTGCTTAACCAGATTGTACGCCGAGGCGGTAGTGAAGCAGACCGAGCCACGCTCTGCAAGCGTTTTTACAGGGCAAACGCATTTAGCACGAATCCTTAGCAAAGCATGAGCGACGTCAGGCGCCATGCTTCGCTAAGGATTCGTGCCCCTATGATGGATCCCGAAATCAGGTTGCATTTCTTATGCTCCGCTGTAAGATGCCTTTAATCTAATTAACAGGAGGTTCAGTATGGGAAGTCGTGGAATTGCAATGGTGGGGATGGATGTCCCGGAGCTGCTGATGTTGTTGAACAAGGCGCTGTCTGACGAATGGCTGGCGTATTACCAGTACTGGGTGGGTTCGAAAGTGGTGGCTGGCCCCATGAAGGATGCTGTCATTGCCGAACTCACGCTGCATGCCACCGAGGAGCTCGGTCATGCTGAACTGGTCTCTAAACGTATTATCCAGCTTGGCGGTACGCCGGTGCTGACCCCTGCCCGTTGGTTTGAACTGACCAACTGTGCCTACGAGGCCCCCGAGGATCCGTTCGTGCAGACCGTACTGGAACAGAATATCCGCGGCGAGCAGTGTGCGATCAGTGTCTATGACAACCTGATGAAGGTGACCAAGGATGTGGATCCGGTGACCTACAACGTTGCTTTGCAGATTATCGAACAGGAAGTCGAGCATGAGGAGGACCTGCAGAGTCTGCTTGAGGATCTGAAGATGATGGTTCAGCGTTACAGCAAATGAGATATTATGTGTTATTCATCGTTTTTGTTTTGACGGCGCTGGCTTCTGCTACGCCAGTCCAGACGTTGGAGTCGCTCGTCGGGCAGTGGGTGGACCTCAGGGGGGCTGCGGATCAGGAGCAGCGCGAGTGGACGCTGCAGTCGGTACAATGGCGGCGCGAAATGGACTTGTTGCGTGAAGCGGATATGTCGCTGGATACTTCCCTAACGTCGCTCGAAGCGGACGAAGCCTTGTGGCAGCAGCGCAGTGCCGGGCTTATGGAGCATCGCGACCGCCTAAAGTCGGTCCTGGAGCAGGTTGATCGGATGCTTGTGCAGATTCAGCCCCGGCTGGATGCCTTGGTATCCTTTGTCCCTCCGGTATTGAAGGATGGTGTGCTGTCCTTCGCAAGCATTCCGGGAGATCGTGCCGCGACGGTGGTTGAGCGGTTACCGATCGTTATGGATGTGATTCGGGGACTGGAGACCTTGCAGGATGGGGTGCATGCAACGCGGATGATGATAGCGCTTGAGGGTGCGCCGCGCCGCGAGATGGATGTTGTATTCCTTGGGCTGGCGCGGGGTTATGCCGTCACGATGGATGACCGTGTGGCGGCGGTTGGTTATCCCGGATCAAGTGGATGGCAATGGATGCCGTTGCCGGGGGCTGCGCTGGCGATACGCCAGTTGGTCCGGGTCGCGCTTCAGGATGTTCCTCCGAGTCTGGTTTCAATGCCTGTCGCAGGACATGTTCCCGTTGGCGTATCCCAGCCGTCCGGTCAGGCTTCTTCGGGGTCTGAATCCGAGGCCTCAGCGAAGGGGGCTCCATGATCGGTCGTCTTGTGATTGCATGGGGCTGCGCCATGGTATGCAGTGCGTCCATCCTCGTCGCTGCAGAGGATTCCCTGACCCCCCAGATTGTCCAGGTGCAGGCTGATGTGGAGATTGCACGCAAGGATCTCAATGCAGTCCGGGACCGCATCGCGCAAGAGCGGCTGGCTCTGCAGGCGGAGCATCGGGCGTTGGAGGCGCGTGTACTGGAAAAACGGGAGCGTGAGTCGCGTCTGCTGGAGGCGCGGCGGATGGCGGCGGAACAGCGAAGCCAGCTTGAGCAGGAGGTCAAGCAACTTGATGGCGATGCCCGGTTCGTGCTGATGGCGCTGTCGGAGTACCGCCGTGGCACGGAAATGCGGTTGCAGCTTGCCGAGCGGCAGGCGTACCAGGATGGCTTGGCGACGATGGATCGGGCGTTGTCGTCAGTAGGCGCTGCGGAATCCGCCGGGACTGCGGCGGCACTTGTCCTGTCAGCGGCCCTGGATTGGAATATCCGGCGGATCGGGGGGTATGGGTTCGACGGCACGGCACTCGGCGCCGATGGTGTCGAGCTGGACGGCCGTTATCTGGTGTTCGGTCCTCAGGTCTATTTCCGGAGCGATGCGGGGGAGGGTGCCTTGGTTTCCGGGGCACCGGGGCGTCTGCTGCCAGCGGTGTACCCTGGGCTCGGCTCGCGTGACCGCAAGGCGGTGGCTGCGCTGGTCAACGGTTCGTTGGCAGTCCCCGTGCCGGTTGACGGATCCCGTGGGGCCGCGCTGCGGCGGGCGCAGTTGCGCGATAGCGTGATGGTGGAGATCCGTAAGGGCGGTTTTGTCATGATCCCATTGCTGGCGACGGGCGTCTTGTCGCTGCTGATCATGCTCTGGAAATCACTTCGCCTGAGGTCGTTGCGGCGGGCGGTTGCCACTTCGCTGGATCCTGTCATGGACCCGCTCCAGTCACGGGATTGGGTACGTGCGGAAGCGGCGGCTCGGGGGCTGAGGCAGCCGCTAGCCTCCTTGATTGGCGACGCGCTTGCACATCGCCAGGCGGCCAAGGAGCATCTGGAGGAGATTCTGCATGAACGGCTGCTCTCGATGGTCCCCATCTGGGAGAGTCATCTCGGCACGTTGGCCGTGTTCGGAGCGGTCGCTCCGCTGCTTGGATTGCTGGGCACTGTGACCGGGATGATGCATACCTTCGAGCTTGTCAACCTGTTCGGCACCGGCGATGCAAAACTGCTTTCGGGGGGGATTTCCGAGGCGTTGATAACCACCAAATTCGGACTCGGCATTGCGATCCCCGTGCTGGTTTCCCATGCGTTTCTATCGCGCCGCCTGCGCGTCATCATCAGCACCCTGGAAGGGAAGGTGGCCCGCTTTATCACGGTCCTCGGCGAACAGGGGCGATCATGACCTGGCTGGAGGCACCGCTAAACTACTGGCGTTCGGGGGGGATCCTGCTGGCTCCGCTGTCGATGGTGTGCTTTGGCATCTGGTTTTATTTCCTGCGGTCGCGAATTCATCTGATGAAAGAGACGGCGTTGGCTACGGCGGCGGCATCCGCTTTGGCGGATGATGCCGCCCCTGCGGCTAGGTCGTTGCCGCAGAATCTCCAGCCCCTGTGCCCTTATGTCGCCAGGGCATTGGCGGAGGATACGCCGTCGGCGGTGCAGGTATTCGATGAGGAAAGTGCTCGGCTGGTGGCGGGTATGCGGCGTGATGCCGGGGTGTTGAAAGCGTTGACGATCGTTGCGCCTCTGCTCGGGCTGCTCGGAACGGTTGTCGGGATGATGGCGACCTTTGATGCCGTGGCTGGCAGCGATGGTGATACGGCAAGGCGGGTTGCCGATGGGGTCAGCCGGGCATTGATCACAACCCAGGTGGGGCTGGTGATTGCCATCCCCGGGGTGTTCGGGCAGATGCATCTGCGCCGTCTGCAACGTCGGTTCCAGGTTCAGTTGGAATCGCTCCGGCTACATGTGTTTGAAATCACGGTGGAGAGGCTGGCGTGAAACGCATTTCGTTAGATGAGGGCAGCGAGAGCGGTGTCGACGTCAATATGTCTCCCCTGATTGACTGCGTGTTCCTGCTTCTTATTTTCTTTATTGTCACGACCGTGTTTGTCGAGGAAACCGGGGTTGACGTCGAGAAGCCGCAGGCGGTGTCGGCCGTGCTGCAGGATCGCCAGAGCATCCTGATTGCGCTGACGGCAGCGGGTGAAATCGTCTACGGCGGACGGACGATTGGTCTTAACAGTGTGCGGGGGCTTGTGGCACAGCAGCTCCAGGTGCGCCAGGCGCCGGTCGTTATCCTGGCGGACCAGGCCTCGACGACGGGGCAGTTGGTGGCGTTGATGGATGAATGTAAATTGGGCGGGGCGCAGCAAGTCAGCGTGGCGGCCAGCCGGAAATAGAGACGATGGCGACATACAACATAACCAAGGCGGGGCGGTCGCTTGTGACACGCGAGGGGGGCCTGGCCGCGTTTTTTACGGCGGCACTCTTCCTGGTCCTCCCCTATGTGCATCTGATTGTTCCGCCCCCTGCAGAGCGCGTTGCGCTGCTGGATATCCCACGCGTAGCCCTGCCGCCGCCTGTCGTTCCGCCGCCGCCGAGCGTTGAGCCCTTGCAGGAAACGGCGGATCCGGTGGTTTTCCCGGTGTTATCCGAGCCGATGGTGCAGTCGATGGCGTTGGCGTCGGTGCTCGATTTCGATGTGGCGATCGGTAATGTGGGGCTTGATGGTGCGGTGTCCTTTCGCGTTGAACCGCTGGCCGTAACGATGGATGCGGGCGGGGCATTTGCACTGGAAGAGGTGGATCGGGGCCCCCAGGCGATTGCGCAGATGCGTCCTTTTTATCCGGCGTATGCCCGGCGGCGACGCCTTGATGGCGAGGTGACGGTCCTCTTCACGGTCAATGCGCAGGGGCGGACGGCGGATATCCGTGTGCTGGAGAGTCACCCTGAAACGGTTTTTGCGGAGGCGGCGGTCAAGGCGGTGGAACGTTGGCGATTCACCCCCGCCGAACGCCATGGTGTCGCCGTGGCGGTGCGCGTGCGCCAGGTCATCCGCTTCCGGATGGAGGATTAACCATGCATATGAGATTCCATATTTTGTGTATTCTTCTGTTTGGCGTCAGCCTGCGGGCTGCGGTGGTGTCGTTGGAACCGACGGTGACGGAGAGGGAGTCGCAGTTACTGGCGCAGGCGACGGCCGTTGCCGAAACCAATCTTGTGCAGGCGGTCGTCCTGCTTGCGGCAGACGCTGGTGAGCAGTCCAGTGCGGCCATCGATTTTTGTATAGGTAATTTCAATTTCCAGGGAGATCAACTGGATGAGGCCATCATCGCATGGACCCGTGCGGTAGAGAAGTTCCCATCCTTTCGTGCCGCTCGCAAGAACATCGGGCGGGCCCGTCTACAGCTGGGCGATGCGGCGGAAGCCATCCGCGTCTTCCAGGGACTGGTTGCCGATGGTCATGCCGATGCCGACAGCTTCCTGCTGCTCGGTCACGCCTTGATGTTGAGGCGGCACGCGGTGCCTGCGGAAAGCGCCTATCGTCAGGTACTGCTTCTGGATGCCGAGCATCCTGACGCAGTGCGCGGCCTTATCCAGTCGCTGCTTGAGCAGCAGCGGCTTCAGGAGGTCCGCAGCCTCTTACGCACCGCGCTTGATCGGTCACCCGAGGATGCTGCCTATTGGTCGCTGCTTGCCAATGTTGAAATCGCCCTTCAGGATCCTGCGGCGGCCATCCGTGCGGTGGAAACCGCCCGGCGGCTGGAGGCGTGTCCACCCTTGTTGTTGATGCTGCTTGGCGATTTGTATCTGGATGCGGGGCGGGCATCCGAGGCTGTCGCGTGTTATGATAAGGTACGGGAGGCCCATGAGATTCCCCCATCACGATTCCTGCGGGCGGTGGAAGGTCTTGTTGCGCTGGGGGATGCCGAACAGGCTGAAGGCTTAATGGCCCGGTTGCAGCCCCCCCCTGCGGCGGGCGTGGCATCCGCGCTGACGCCNNGCGGATGATTTTGTGCTTCGGCGCTTGAAGGCCGAGATCGCCGTCCTGCGGGGCGATCTCAAAACCGCCGTGACCTGCTTTCGCGAGGCTGTCGCGCTGGCCCCGTTGGATGGGCGGCTGCTGCTACGGCTCNNTCGGCGATCTCCTGCGGGAAACGGGCGAGTGGACGGACGCCGCGCTGACCTACGAGCGGGCAGGACGTCTGGCTGGGTTTGAAGCGGATTCCCTGGTCCGGCGTGCTCAGTTGGCTGTGGACTCGCAGCGCTATGCGGATGCCGTAGTGCTGCTGGAGGAGGCCGAGCGCATCAAATCCCGACCGGAGATCGCCCGTTATCTTGAACAGATCAAACGTCTGGCGGAATAAGCACCCTTTAGGATTACCCCATGAAAACCGATGATTTTGATTACGCATTGCCCGACGAATTGATTGCCCAGCAGCCGCCCGCCCAGCGCACGGCAGCGCGCATGATGGTCGTGCACCGGCGCGAAGGGACGCTGGCGCATCGCCAGGTCTCTGATATCGGGGATTATCTGCAGCGTGGGGATGTGCTGGTGGTGAACAATACCAAGGTGATTCCCGCGCGCCTGTACGGACAGAAGGCGGCCACGGGCGGTGCCGTGGAACTACTGCTGCTGGAACCGCTCGGGGAGGATGAATGGCTGGCCTTGTGCCGGGCATCCAATCAGCCCAAGCCAGGCATGCGCCTGCAATTGGCGCAGGGCCGGATTCAGGCCGATGTCGTCAGTCAGGAGAAGGAGGGGCGTCTGCGGTTGAAGCTGATGCTCGAAGGCTCGCTTTATGCGGCTCTGGATCAGGTGGGTGAAATCCCGCTGCCTCCTTACATCAAACGTCAAGACGGTGCATCCTCACAGGATGCCGAGCGCTACCAGACGGTCTACGCCACGCAGCCTGGAGCGGTGGCGGCACCCACGGCGGGGTTGCATTTTACGTCGGCACTGCTGGCTCAACTGGCCGATGCCGGAGTGTCCAAGGCCGAGCTCACCCTGCACGTCGGGATCGGTACGTTCCGTCCGGTCAGTGTGGAGGATGTCACGCAGCACAAGATGGACGAGGAACGTTACGAGATCCAGCCCGAATCGGCCGTCCGGATCGCGGCGGCGCGAGCGGTTGGCGGCCGTGTCGTCGCGGTTGGCAGCACCTCGGTCCGTACGCTGGAGACCATGATGCGGGATCGTGGTGAAATCACGGCCTGCCGCGGTCGCAGCGATATTTTCATTTATCCCCCGTTCCAATTCCGGGCCGTCGATGCGATGCTGACCAATTTTCATTTGCCCAAATCCACCCTGTTGATGATGGTCAGCGCCCTGGCCGGAATCGACCTCATCCGTGACGCCTACCAGGAAGCAATCCGCGAACGCTATCGCTTCTTCAGCTATGGCGACTGCATGCTAATCCTGTAGGCAGACGGAAGGGCAACATGGTTGCCTCATCGTTTCGTTTGGTGAGGCAATTCCCGGGCGTGATAGCGGGGTTACTGAGCAGGCAGCGCTCTGAAAAATGGGCATATTCCCGTAAGCTCATTTTCGGCAGCGGTGGGTCAATATCCTGCGGAATGACTGGGAATTTAAGCATGGCATAACTCCTTGATCCGTGTTTGCAATTCGGCATAGATGGCATCGGTGCCAAATTCATGAATCAGCGCTCGCAGGTCGGTTTCCACATCTACGCCATTCTCAATAACCAGATTCACAATATCACCAAAATCCTTATCCCTGCGCTTTGGTCCGCCGGTTGTCAGTGCAAAGAGTTTCATGGCCAGCAAATCCTGCAATCGAGGAACCAGTACATCGTCGGATCCTGCGTAATTGGCCTTGACCGCATTCGACAAGAGTTTCTGTATCGTGTCTTGATCAACTTTCAGAAAATCCACACGCAAGGGTGAATTTGGCTGGTTGAAGAACATGACCGTTTCATGTACCGCTATGTTGGTGAACCCGGCATCCCTCATGATTCGCTTGACGTCATCTGCAGCCGATGCGGCGATCATGAAATCGATGTCTTGTGTGGCCCGGATGACCCCATAGTGATTGACCGCGTGCCCACCGATCATAATGCATTGAATGCCCGCTTGCGGCATCCGATGCATGACCACGTCCACAACAAAATCAATCCCTGTTTCCATGATGCTGAAGCATGCCGACAAACGCCTCTCAGGAATCAAGTTCCCCGTCGTCCGCGTCGTCCTCTTCGTCGTCCGGCTCGTCTTTCTCCCCGTCGTCCAGATCCTCTTCCTGATCGGTAGGCTCCATATCGATGTCGTCCTCTGTTTCAGGCTGCGCACTGACGATGGGTTGCACCGTCGGGATGCCCTGGTCCTCGGGGAGTTCCTCGTCTTCCGCCTCGAATGGGGCGGCCGATACGAGTTTGTCGTCTTCATCCATGTTGATGAGGGTAACGCCCTGGGTGTTGCGTCCGATGACCCGGAAATCGCTGATTTTCATTCGCATCATCTTGCCCATGGCGGTGACGAGCATCAGCGAGTCGGTTTCCTTGACTGCATGTCCTTCCACGACCTCGCCATTGCGTTCAGAGGTCTTGATGGCGATGATGCCGCTGCCGCCGCGTCCTTGTGAGCGGTATTCCTCAAACGAGGTCTTCTTGCCGTACCCGTTGGTCGTGCAGACCATGAACGAGGCATTGTTATTGACGATTTCCATGCTGCGTACGACATCATCGCCCCGCAGGCGGATGCCGCGGACGCCGCGAGTGGCGCGTCCCTGGTCGCGTAACTCGTCCTCGTGGAATCGGATGCTCATGCCCTTGCGGGTCAGTAGCAGCACTTCGTCATTCCCGGAAGTCTGCTTGACCTCGATCAGGCGGTCCGCCTCATCCACGCGAATGGCAATGATCCCGTCCTTGCGGACATTGCGGAAATCGCCAAGACAGGTCTTCTTGCAAACACCCTTCTCGGTGGCCATCACCAGGAAGATCGACTCGGACAACTCGCGCACACGGATCATGGCGGCGATACGCTCATCCTCACGGAGGTTGAGCATGTTGACGATCGCTTTGCCGCGTGACGTGCGGCTGGCCTCGGGGACGCGGTATACCTTCTCGATATAGACGCGGCCATCGGGCGTGAAGAACAGGATGCTGTCGTGCGTGGTGGCGGTGAACAGATGTTCGACAAAATCCTCGTCCTTGTTCGTCGCCCCGGTAATCCCCTTGCCGCCGCGCCGCTGCGCCTTATAGGTGTCGGTCGGTACGCGCTTGATGTAGCCTTCACGGCTGATTGTGATGATGCAGGGCTCGTCGGCGATCAGATCCTCGATATCCATGTCATCCTGCGCAGCGGTCAATTCCGTGCGGCGCGCATCGGCATATTTCTGCTTCATATCGAGCAGTTCAGATTTGATGACCGCGAAGATCAGGTTGCGATCGGCCAGCAGCGAGCGCAGATAGGTGATCTGCTCCATCAAGCCCAAGTACTCCTGCTCGATCTTGTCACGTTCGAGCCCGGTAAGCTGGTAGAGCCGCATCTCGAGAATCGCCTTGGCCTGCAGGTCGCTCAGCCCGAAGCGCGCGATCAGGTTCACGCGGGCTTCCTCGCGGTTGCTGGCCTTGCGGATGGTACTGACCACCTCGTCCAGATGGTCGAGGGCGATACGCAGCCCCTCGAGGATATGGGCACGGGCCTCGGCCTTGGCCAGTTCAAACTTCGTGCGCCGGGTGACCACTTCGAAACGATGATCCACGAAACAGCGCAGGATGTCGTGCAGGTTCATCACCTTCGGGCGTCCCCCATCGAGCGCGAGCATGATCGCTCCGAACGTCGTCTGCAACTGGGTGTGCTTGAACAGGTTGTTCAGGATGACATCGGCAATGACGCCCTTCTTGAGTTCAATAATGATCCGGACCGGTTCGCGGCTGTTGGATTCGTCGCGCAGGTCGGAAATCCCCTCGATGACCTTGTTCTGGACGAGCTCGGCAATGTGCTCGATCAGCTTGGCTTTATTGACCGTATAGGGCAGTTCAGTCACAATGATGACTTCGCGGTCGTTCTTTTTCTGTTCGACCACGGCCCGACCGCGGATGCGGATCAGTCCGCGTCCGGTCTGGTACATCTGCCGGATGGGAGCCAAGCCGCAGACCATGCCGTACGTGGGGAAGTCCGGGCCCTTGATATGCTCCATGAGATCGTCGACGGTGCATTCTGGATTGTCGATATACATCAGGATCCCGTCGACCAGCTCGCCTAGGTTGTGCGGCGGGATGTTGGTCGCCATACCGACGGCAATACCGGTGGAACCATTCAGCAGTAGGTTCGGAAGGCGGGAGGGAAGCACCAGCGGTTCGTCAAATTCGCCGTTGTAGTTCGGTCCGAAATCGACGGTTTCCTTGTCGATATCCTCCAGCAGTTCCTCGGCGTGACGATCCATGCGAACTTCCGTGTAACGCATGGCGGCGGCGGCATCCCCGTCGCGGGAGCCGAAGTTACCCTGGCCTTCGACGAGCGGGGCGCGCATGGCCCAGTCCTGCGCCATACGGACAATGGTGTCATAGACGGCGGTGTCGCCGTGCGGATGATACTTACCGATCACGTCACCAACCACGCGGGCAGATTTCTTATAGGGGCGGTTGTGGAAATTGCCCAGCTCGCGCATGGCGAAGAGCACGCGCCGGTGCACCGGCTTGAGACCATCCCGGGCGTCCGGCAGGGCGCGCCCTGCGATCACGCTCATGGAATAGTCAATATAAGAGGTACTCATCTCCTCTTCGATATGGATAGGGCGGATGTTCCCGTCGTTCAGTGTGGCGTCTTCCATAGCAAGTTCCGTTAAATATCGAGGTTTCTGACGTTCAGGGCGTTCTCTTCAATAAAGAGGCGCCGGGGTTCGACTTCATCGCCCATCAGGACGGTGAACATTTCGTCGGCCTTGACGATGTCTTCCTG
>DIZZ01000134.1:0-8352 GCA_002428045.1 Verrucomicrobia bacterium UBA6015 | reverse complement strand
GGGTTCATTTCACCCAGGCCTTTATAGCGTTGTATGTTGAGCCCCTTGCGGCCAATGTCGCGTACATGCCCGAGCAACTGTGGCAGCGAGTGCAGCGGCAAATCGGCAGCATCATCCGCGCCGATCACGGTGGCGAACGGGGTTTCCGAAGGTTGGTAGAACGCCGGGTTGAAGCCCTGCTCCTCCAGTGACTTAAGCGATCGTTCAAGCTGGTTGGCCGAGAAGAATTCCACCCACTTGAACGAGGCGGAGGCGGCATCGGTAGCCTGTCCAGGCGACTGGGCGCCCGCCTCCATGGTGTGTCCCGTCCGTGCCTCGGCCGCCTCGCGCAACGCCTTGAGTTCGGTGTCGTTGTATACGTATTGCGTGGACGGCGTGCCGTCTTCGGTTAGCGTTACCCGGTAGCGAGGCAACTCGCCCGTTTCCGCTTTTCGCATGGCCAGGAATTCGTCCAGTGCCACGCCCTTGCGTGCCAGTGCCAGGGTCTTCTGTTCGATGTCGATCAACGTCTTGAGGACGGCGGCCAGCGCCTCGACTTCAAGTATGCGTCCGTCGGGCATCTGCACGCGGACTTCGTTGATCCCGAGTTCAAGCAGCTTGTGCGAGAGTTGTTCGTCAGAGTCGATGTACTGCTCGTGTTTCTTTCGCGTGATCTTATAAAGTGGCGGCTGGGCCAGGTAGATATAGCCGCGCTCGATCAGCTCGGGCATCTGGCGATAGAAGAACGTCAAGAGCAGTGTGCGGATGTGTGCCCCATCGACATCGGCATCGGTCATGATGATGATCTTGTGATAACGCACCTTGGCAATGTCGAAATCATCCTTGCCGATACCTGCACCGACCGCCGTGATCAGGGTGCGGATTTCCCGGTTGTTCAGGATCTTGTCCAAACGGGCCTTCTCGACGTTGAGGACCTTGCCGCGCAGGGGCAGGATGGCCTGGAATTCGCGGTTCCGGCCCTGCTTGGCAGAGCCGCCTGCGCTGTCGCCCTCGACGATGTAAAGCTCGCATTTGGCGGGATCCCGTTCCGAGCAGTCGGCTAGCTTGCCGGGGAGCGAGGCACTGTCCAGTGCCCCTTTGCGACGGGTCAGGTCGCGCGCCTTGCGGGCGGCGGCACGAGCGCGGGCAGCCAGCATCGCCTTCTCGATGAGCTTCCGGGAAAAGGCCGGGTGCTCCTCCATGTAATTGCCCAGCTCCTCGTTGATGATCGACTCAACAATCCCCTGGATCTCACTATTGCCGAGCTTGGTCTTGGTCTGCCCCTCGAACTGAGGCTGTGGAACCTTGACACTGACGATCGCGGTGAGTCCCTCACGGATATCGTCCCCGCTCATCGTCTCGGCATCCTTGAGGATTTTGTAGGATTTGCCGTAGTTGTTGATCGTGCGGGTCAGTGCGGCACGGAAGCCGCTCAGATGGGTGCCGCCCTCGATGGTGTTGATGTTGTTGCAGAAACTGGCGATACTCTCGTTGTAGGTATCCGTGTACTGCATCGCGATTTCCACCTGGACATTATCGCGCTCCTTCTCGAAGTAGACAACATCCGGGTGTACAGGAACCTTGCTCCGGTTCAGGTGCTGCACGAATTCGGTAATCCCGCCGTCATAGTGGAAGGTCTCGCCGCGCCCGTCCGCTTCGCGGTTGAGTGTGATCGTGATCCCCTTGTTGAGGAAGGCCAGCTCGCGCAGCCGGTTCGCTAGGATGTCCCATTCGAACGTGAGTGTGGTGAAAATCGTCGCATCGGGGTAAAAGGTGACCGTCGTTCCAGTCTCGGACGTTTGGCCGATGGTCTCGAGCTCTGATGCAACCCGTCCGCGGGCGAATTTCTGGTGATAGATCTTCCCGTTGCGGCGAACCTCTACCTCGAGCCAGTCGCTCAGGGCGTTCACGCAGGAAACACCGACGCCGTGCAGCCCACCAGAGACCTTGTAGCTATCGTTGTCGAACTTGCCGCCGGCGTGCAGCACGGTCAGCACGACGGTGACGGCCGGAATCCCTTCGGTGGCGTGTATATCGACGGGAATGCCACGGCCGTTATCCCATACCGAAACCGATCCATCAGCGTTGAGCATGACCTTGATCAGGTTGCAATAACCGGCCAGTGCCTCGTCGATGCTGTTGTCGGTGACTTCGTAAACGCAGTGATGCAAGCCGCGCTGGCCGGTATCCCCGATATACATCGAGGGGCGCTTGCGAACGGCATCCATCCCTTCAAGAACAGTAATATTATTGGCGTCATAGGTGGCGCCGGTTGCTTCAGGTGACATATGGCTGGACCTTCCTTCCTGTTAAACCGGTAAAAGTTATAATAAAGGGGGGGGCATTGCAAGAAATATACACGAGTATGTCAGGGGGTGCAGGACTGCAACGTTGCAAATTTCCTGAATTGTTGTGGGTAAGCATGGTTTGATGCTAACAGGGCTACGTCGATGGAAAGCTCAGGTCCAAGCACATTCGGCGAGATCAGCGAGCCCCCATCCGATCCTTACGGCATCTGGATTTCAACGATCGAGAAATCGTCGGGGAGGATCTCGGTTCCCTCGTAGGCCTTGGCTTGCTGCAGGAGCCGGTCCATCCGGCTTTCGGTGATGGGGAGGCTGCTCATGAAGTCGGCAAAATCCTCCAACGGCCAGATCTGGCCATCCTCCGGGCGGGTTACTTCGTACACGCCGTCGCTGAAGACGTAGAGCCGTCCGGGACCGGGGATCTGAATGGTTTTCTGGCTATATTGAAGATCTGGCATCGCCCCGATGATGGGCGATGGCGTTTCCAAGTGCAGGGTTTTCGCGGACGGGTCGTCAGGGATAAACAACGCGGGCGGGTGCCCGCCGCTGGCGAAGGCCAGGCGGCGCTCGGCGGGGTGGTACACGCCGTACCAGATGGTAAAGAACATCTCGTTTTGCTTTTCCATCTGGAAGTTGTCGTTGAGTGCGCCGAGCACCTGTCCAGGTTGTGTGAAATCGGTGTTCGGCAAGGTCTGGGAGCGCAGGACGTTCATGACCGAGACCGAGAGCAACGCCGCCCCGACGCCGTGACCGCAGACATCGAGCAGATATATGGCATAGCAATCGTCACCCAGTTTGTGGTAGCCGAAGGAGTCGCCACCGAGGGACGTGGAGGTCACGAACCGCCAGTCGGCGATGATGGGGGGGACCGTGCTCGGTGGTGGCAGCAGGCTGCGCACGTATTGCGCGGCTTCGGACAGTTCGGCATACAGATGCTTCATGGCTTCATTGCGCTGCAGGAGTCCGATATACCCGCGGGAATGGTAGCGGATGCGGGCGATCAGCTCCACCCGGTCTGGCAATTTGACGAGGTAGTCGTTGGCACCGAGGCTAAACGCCTCGGCTTTGATTTTCGGTTCCTCCTTGGAGGAGAGTACAATCAGCGGAATGTCGCGGGTCTTGGCATTGGCGCGGAAGAAACGGACTAGCGTGAGTCCGTCCATGCCGGGCATCACAAGATCCTGAAGAATGACGGTGGGATTGATATCCTCGGCGACCTTGATGGCCTGCAGGGGATCCTGGCAGAAATGGAACCGTATGTCACTTTCCGGGGCAAGCATCCGCCGGACGGCCTCGCCGATCATGGCCTGGTCGTCGATCAACAGGACGGTGATGTCATGATGCCGGATGGCACCGGTGCGGTCTTCACGTTCGTTTTGTTCGCTCATGGTTGCTTCCTTTGGATCGTTGCATTGCTGCGTTTGACAGACTCCACCGGACCAGCCGAAGGCCGATCTCGCGGGGAGCAAGAATTTCTGAGGCGGCGCCGATGTCGGCGGCTGCCTTGGGCATCCCGTAAAGTGCGCTGCTGGCCTCGTCCTGTGCAAGGGTCAGCCAGCCAGCCTGGCGCAGTGCCAGCAGTCCCTGCGCACCGTCGCGACCCATGCCGGTGAGCAGCGCGGCTGCCCCCAGGGTCGGCCAGTATCTGGAGGCGGCGTGGAACAGCACGTCCACGGACGGGCGGTAGGGGTAATCGCGAGGTTCCGGGTCGTAGGCGAGGGTGAGATCCTGACGCATTGTCAAATGGTCATTAGAGGCGGTCAGCAAGGCTCGTCCGGCGGTGGGGCGCATGCCTTCGGCGGCGAGCGCAACCGGCATCACATTGGGCTGTTCGCTAAGCCATACCGCCAGCCCGTTTGAAAACCGGGCATCGAGATGCTGGACGATCACCACCGCCGCCCGCGTGCCGGTACCGAGATTCTCGAGCACTTCGCTAATGGCAGGCGGACCGCCGGTGGAAGCCCCCAGTAGAATCAGCGGCGGGTTTTCGCCGGTTTGCATGACGGGCTCGGGAGGCAGCGGTGCTGGCAACGCCGTGCGAGGGCTCGCCAGCTTGGCGACACGCAGCAGGCTTTCCAGTAGCGGCTCCGCGCCAAGCACCCGCCCGCTAGGCCCCAGCGTCGGAGTCGGCACGGCATCCAGTGCGCCGCAGCCCATGGCCTGGAAGACCCTGGACGCGTTTCCATCCACGGTGGAGGTGACGACAATCACGGTCGTCGCGCATTCCGCAAGGATGCGCCGGGTGGACTCGACACCATCCATGACGGGCATGAGCAGGTCCATCAGCACCACATCGGGCGTGTCGCGCCGACAGGCTTCCAGCGCCAGCAGTCCGTTCTCGGCAATCCAGGCCACATCAACGCCGGGCGCAGCCTGCAGCGCACGCTTGAGCGCCTCGACCGCCAGTTTCATATCGTTAACGATGGCGACGCGCATGCTTAGAGCTCCCCGATAAGATACTGAACGGCACGGATAAGGGAATCATCCTGGAAACTGCCCTTGGTCAAATAGTAATTCGCCCCCGCCTTCAACCCCCGGATTCGATCCTCCTCTTTGTCCTTGTAGGACACGATAATGACAGGGATGTCCTTGAGCAGGGGATCCTGCTTGAGTCGCGTAACGAAGTCAATCCCGTTCATCCGGGGCATATCCACATCGGAGAGGATCAGGTCATACCGGTTGGACCGCGCCTGGTTCCAACCATCCAGTCCGTCGACTGCCAGATCGACATGGCAACCGTGGCGCTCAAGCAGACGGCGCTCGACCTCGCGGACGGTGACTGAATCGTCAACCACCAGCACGCGTCGGCGATCGTGGGCAACCACCACCTCGGCGGCGGTAACGGGAGCGACCGACAACGCCTTGGTCGCCAGTTGCAACAGGTCTTCCGTATCGAGAATCAGCGCGATGGCACCATCCTCCATGATGGCCCCGGCATTGATTGCGGGGGGCTTGCCCAGTCGCAGGTCGAGCGGATGTAGAACCATATCCTTTTCCTCGACGATACGCTCCACCGCGAAGGCTACCTCGCGACCGGTTTCACCACAGAGAACGAGGGGCCAGTCATGGTCCATCCGTAACGAGGACGGTAACTGTAAAACCTCGTCGAGTTTCAGCAGCGGGACTTGGCCGTCCCCGTGTGTGAACAGCAATCGCCCCTCGACGACCGACACATCCTCCGGGCGAGCCCGTCTAACGCAGGATACACGGGCGAGGGGAATGGCATAAATCTCGTCATTGACCGTCACCACCAGCGTTCGCAGCAGGGCCAAGCTGAGCGGGAGTTGCATTTCGACGACCGATCCCCGTCCCCATACGGTGCGAAGATGGACCACGCCGCCGATCGCCGTCAGCATGGTCCGCACAACATCCATGCCCACGCCCCGTCCAGAGAATTCGCTGACCACCGAGGTGGTTGAAAACCCCGGCAGGAAAAGGAACTCGAGCAGTTCGTCGGTGCTCATACGCTCCACCAGATCCGGCCCCGCCATTTTCCGTTCCAGCACCTTGGCCTTGATCCGCTCCAGGTTCATCCCGCGTCCATCATCGTGGACGGCGACAACCAGCATGCCGCCGCGATGCGAGCCTTCCACCCGGATGACGCCCTGCTCCGGCTTGCCAGCCGCCAGCCGCTCGGGCACGGTCTCGATGCCATGATCGCAGGCGTTGCGCAGGATATGCGTCAGGGGGGCATCCAGTTGGGAAAGCACATCCCGGTCCACGCGCGTGGTTGATCCCACCGTTTCAAAACGAATTTTCTTGTCCAGTTGCCGAGCCATGTCACGCACCAGGCGCGGAAATGCCTTCAGGCCGTCGGCGAGCGGTCGCATCCGGGCGGCAATCGCCGCGTTGTAAAGCCGCGATGATAAATCTTCCGCCTCGAACCCGTACTGCTGGAGTCCGCGCCAGGCCTCCGCCAACCCGTCGGATGTTTCGCGCAGCAGGCCACGAACCTCGGCAAGCATGTCCGGCGTGGCCTGTCCGCGGGCGAACGCCGCCGTCCGAACGATGTTCTCGATAGCGTGCTGCCGCTCCCGCAGGACATATAAACGGCGCACATGCGATTCGAGTTGGCGGCTTTCGACCCAGGCCTCGCCCGCCAGCCCGGTCAGCTTGTCCAGTGTTTCCGTCGTCACCAGCAGCGAGCTGACCTCCTGTCCCTCTGCCGCAGCCGGTGGCGTCGGCACCGTCTTCGGTGATGGTGCCAGTGCCGGTTCATCAGCCGCCGCAGCGGCTGACGGCGGCGGCCCCGCTTCGGGAGGGCTGGCGACAAGCCCTTTCCAAGCCACGGCGTAGCCTTCGCATTCGGAAGCAAGCACCATCAGATGCACCGGTATTTCCTCCAGGGGCAGGCAGGCGATCGAATCCAGGAACGCCAGTGTCTGCCCCGCTGGCTCATCCGGTAGGCCCGTGAGCAAGAGGGGATTCTCCCGCGCTGCTTCGAAAAACGTCTCTATCGCCCCTGCCAGGCGAGCCATGCCCTCGAGACCGACAATACGGGCGGCCCCCTTGATTGAATGTGCCGCACGCGAGAGTTCCTCGCCCGTTTCGGAGGTCCCCGGTGCCGACCTCAACGAGGGAAGGCGGCGCAGCACCTCCAGGTGCGTTTCCAGCTCGATCTTGAACAGATCCATCATGTCGAGGTTCGGATTGTCGGCGGCAAACGGTTCGTCGGCAGGTGTCTCCACCGTGTTGACGGCGTTGTCCGACGCAAATCCGGACAAGGCGTCCTCTAGTTGCGCCATGGTGACGGCCTGCATGCACAGCCATTCTACCGCATCGGACGCAGTCTGCAGCCGGAGTTGCTTGTACACGTCCGATGCCTGCAGCAGCACATCCACTCTGTCGGCATCGGCGCTGGCGCGGCCTTCCTGCATGGCCACAAAGAAATCCTCCATGCGGTGGGCGAGGCCGACGGCCTGGGTCAGGCCAATGATCCGTGCCGCCCCCTTGATCGAATGGGCCGCCCGCATGAGCGATTCGAGCACCTCCGGCGTTGGCGATGACTCCAGACGCACCAGGTCACGCTCCAGCGAGGCCATGTGCCCGGCGACTTCCTCGCAGAACATGGCATACATCTCAGGATCCAGCGTGTTGTCGTTTTCGTCACTCATGGCGTTATACGTTGCTCCAGAATACCAAAAAGCCTTGATTCATCCAGTAACGCCACCGACCGCGTGCCGCTGTCCACCCTGCCCGCCGCCATGCTCCCTTCTTCGGCTGGCTGCACCGCCGTGGCGGGGCAGACCGTAATACCGTCGGTCTGGTCAACTGGGAAACACCAGCGCGCCCCCTGCCAGACGGCAACCAGCATCCAGCGCGACACCTTGTCGGCGGGCGGAACGTCCGCCTTGTCCGCCAAGCCCAGCGCATGCTGCAGCGACGCGCACAGCAGCATCTCGCCCCCCACATTGACCAGCCCCAGGAACACCGCATTGCTGCGGAACGGTACGCGATGCACGGGGCGTCCATCAACCATTTGTAGGCAGCAAGGCGACTTCAGACCCAGCCAATGGTCCCCCACGGCGAACTGCACAAAAGACATCGTAGCCGGTGTGTCGGGGGGCACCACGCGGCCCGTTTGCGCCGTCCATGCCGCGCGATAATCCGCTGGCACTTCCTGATCCAGCAGGCGTCGGCCTGCATCCATATAAACAGGGCAGAGACGGCAATGACCGACCTCCGCCAGACGGGGGCAGGTTTGTGTGCCGCCGATCCCCTCGCTGGCCCAGCAGGCATCGCTGGCCGTACGGATTGTGGATTCGCTCATCATGTGGACACCCCGCTTTCGGACAGCCGTCCATAATGCTGTGCACGGCGTTCCCGCCCGGCCAGACGCTGCGCCACACTCATCCGCCGCAGGGCATCCTTGAAATACGGTTCCAGATAGAGTGCCCGGCTAAGATGGTCGATGGCTTCGTCTGCACGCCGCCGCTCGATCGCTATTGATCCCAGCCAGAACCAGCCGCGTGCGCAGGTGATCTCGCCATCCAGCAGTGCGCGGCAAGCCGTTTCGGCTGCGTCCCATTCCCGGTTGTTCACCCGCCGTTCGATCTCGGTCAGTCGC
>DIZZ01000268.1 GCA_002428045.1 Verrucomicrobia bacterium UBA6015 | reverse complement strand
ATACCCCGTGAACGGTTACCGATCACGACGTTGGGGGCGCTAGGAAGCAGTTGACGTGTTGTTCCGGGGCGTTGGCGGTCAGCATGACGGACCTTCCCGCCGGGGCGAGGTCAGCGGCGCTGACGACCTTGACGGCGTTGAGCCATGCATCGCTTGCGGGAACCAATGTTGCCAGAAGGTTCGGTGCGTCCATGAATACACGTTCCTTGAGCATGTTCTTGTCCTGATCCGGAAAAATCGCTAAGTAAAGCATATCCATCTCGACCAGTTCGCTGAGAAAATGGGTGCCGAGCGAGACATCTGGAACCAGCGTATCGTGCATGGCGACGATTTCGCCGAGCACGGAGACCCCGTTGATGTCTGCAAAATTAACCGGGACCCCCAGCGAGGGACTGCTCGTGCCCCATCGCCCGGGACCCAGCAGGACGGTGGTGCCCTCGGGCTGGCGTGCCTTCAGCGCGAGATTGATCCTGCCCAGCAAGGTGGCTATCTCGTGCCGGTCGCGAATGGGCAGCATCCCGTAGACCGACGGCACTACGTAGATGAATGTATCCACCGTGATGATCCGGCTCTGTCCGACGACGGCACTGTGCGCGGTGATGATGTAATCCTCGGGCGGAATGCTTTCGAGCGGCGGCATGGTGACGGATTCGGCTCCGCGGATCTGTAGCGGGCGGCATTGTACCAGGTTGATGGTCACCTTGCCGGTGTCATCGAAATTTGCCGTGAATTCGATATCCACCGGATTGTTGTAGGCCTCCTGCAGGGTCGACAACAGACGACGCAGCAGCGGTACAAAGGCCGTCTTTTGCAGGAGCGGATCAAAGGTCAGCACATGCGGCATGGCGGCGGATAGGCCATGACCGCGCAGTTCGCGCACGCGGCGGGCACTCTCCGGGTCCACGGGGGCAAGCAGTTTCAGGCTGACGGGATCGAGACTGGACAGCAGATCCTCGAAATCGCCGGAGGTCAGATGATTGGCTTCGAGGTCGATATAATCAACCCGGCGCTGGGCATGGCGGCGGACCTCGTCCGCGCTATGCTCGGGGCGCCGCTCGGGAGCATTGAGCGCGACCAGTCGCGTATAATCATCATCCGAGCGGTCAACGGCCCGGGTTCCCAGCCCGAAGACCAAACGGATCACCCCGGCGGCGGGATCGATGGTCTTGTTCCACACATACGGGTTGAACGAGAAGCCGACACCCGCCACGGAGGGGAAGAACCGTCGGCCGTAGGAACGACCGGAGACGCGCATGACCAGCAGGGCCATCTGCTCATCCTGCTCCAGCATGCCGCGCCGGGCACGGTAGCGCAGGGCCTTTTCGCTCATCGAGCTGGCGTAGATGGCCTTGACGGCGGCCAGGAAATCCTCCATGCGCTGCGAGCGGGGACCTTGATTCGCACAGAATACGCTTTCGTACTTGCCCGCGAACGCATTGCCGAAGTTGTCCTCAAGCAGGGAACTGGAGCGGACGATGAACGGGGATTGTCCGAAATAGTCCACCATTTCCTGGAACTGCTGCAGGGAGCGCTGCGAAAAGGCTCCCGTGATGATCAGGCGGCGCGCCCGTGTGGCATTCTCGTAGAAATCGTCGGTGTCGCGCTGCTTCTGGCGGGTCCACCAGATGCCGTTGCGGACGAGGAAGGAATAAAAGACGTCGGAGCCGATGAAGAAGGAATCGTGCGCCTCAAGCTGGTCGTGGATATCCGGAGCCTTCGTCCTGAGGATGGCACGAGCCAGCAGCATCCCGACGGACTTGCCGCCGATCAGGCCGGAGCCGATCATGCGGCGTCGCACATCCAGCACATCGTCAAGGGTCAGGTATTGGCGTACCAGCGGTTCCATCGAGCGGTCGCGTGTGATGACCATCGGGATCAACCCTTCAAATGCCCGCTGCTCGTCCTCCGGGGGCAGCGCTCCGGACTGCACCTGGCGCTTGACATCCTGCGCCTCGATAAAGGCCCGTTCCCAGAACCCCGGGATACGGTCGGCATGCAGCCCCGACCACTTGGCCGAGGTCAGGATCTGGGCGATGACCGAACTATCGGACACCGGCGTGAACGAGGCATCCTGCCAGCGGTGCAGCATGTTCATCGTGGCGGAATAGCGGTGCTGGACCTTGATCGGGCGGATATAGATCTGTTGATGGCTGTAGACATCCAGGAACAACTGCGTGGTCTCCATGATCGGCTCGAGCGCGTAGGCCGAGTGATGGTTGCGGAACACCGCGAAGTAGGCCAAGGTTTCCAGATCGAACAAGTAGGGGCAGGTGAGCTTGAAGAAATTGCCGAGCATGACATCCGAGTGCCAGGCGTTGGCAAGTTCCGAAATGCAGTCGAAGATGTAGTATGCACCGCGTCCGGCATCACGGATGGTATCGTGGATATGGGTGACGAACGGCTCGAACCCGTCATGCGGGGAGATGCTCCGGACCTTTACATCGGAAGCGGGCGCGAGCAACGGCTCGCGGCTTGAAAAATGGACATAGACAATGGGGCGCCCGGTCGTCCTGGCCATCTCGACACAGGGTGTCACCAGGGCTTGGTAATCCTCAATGCGGTCAATCTGCCAGACCACATTGTCGCCCGGTAGAATCCCGTTGAGTACGGCGTCAAGCCCTTTCAGGCCCGTTGAAAATCGGTATCCATCCATGATCGTCCTTAACTGCCACCTTCACGGAAACTCTTTGCCACCAGAGCGGAAAGCTCATCGGCGGGGGCGGTGACAAACTTCCGGGTGATCCGGAACTCGGTTTTTCCTGTGTTGCGGGAGATCAGCCCATAGCCGTATTCAAGATCGTGGAAACGGTCCGCCCATAACTTCGAGACGGTCTTGTCTTCATCCAGACATTGCTGCGTAAAGGCCTGGATGGCATCGCGGTTGAACGTCAACTTGATACCGTTATTGCGCTCAAAGGCGGCTAGGGCGGTGGCCAGATCGGCTTCAAGTGCCTTGCGCCGGGGCTCGATGCTTTGCTCCAGAAGGGTTTGGAGAGCCTTGTCGGGATCGGTAATGGTGTCGAGATCGACCTTGAGCATGTCGATACCGGTGGATGGCAGCTCGAACTTGAAGTGGCGCAAGACCCGTTCCAGCACGGTCATCAGGCCGCGTGCGCCGGTCTTTTCTCGATGTGCTCGTTCGGCCACTTCGCGGATCGCCTCGGGAGCGACATGCAGCTTTAGCCCGTAGCCGGTAAAATCGCGTTCGTATTGGCGCAGGATGCTGCCCTCGGATTTAAGCATGATCTGTTCAAGGTCATCGGCATCGAGAGGGTCGCAGATGACCCGCACGGGCAGGCGTCCGATGAACTCGGGCTCAAGGCCGTACTCGATGAAGTCACGGGTCTGCACGGCGTGCAGAAAGGCTGCATCGGAATCCTTCGTGTCCCCATCCTGCTGCCCGAAGCCGATCAGGCTGGACTGGACGCGCTTCTTGATCAGGGTCGGCAGCGTATCGAATGCCCCGCTCATGATGAAGAGGATATGGCGCGTGTTAATGGTGCGGGGGGCATTGCTTTCCCCGCCGCGCTGCATATCCATGATGGCCTGCATCTGCCCGATGATGTCAGTCTGGCTAAAGAGGCTGACATCGGTTTCCTCCATGAGCTTGAGCAGGGTGGTCTGGACCCCCCGCCCCGAGACATCCTTGCCAATCCCACCATGGGACGCGATCTTGTCGACCTCGTCGAGATAGATGATCCCGTATTGTGCCAGCTCCGTGTTGCCGTCGGCCGCCTTGACCAAGTCGCGCACCAGATCGTCCACATCCCGACCTACATAGCCGGTTTCGGAGAACTTGGTGGCGTCGGCCTTGACGAACGGCACGCCGATCAGCTTGGCGACACAGCGCATCAGGTAGGTTTTACCAACGCCCGTCGGCCCCAGCAGCACAACGTTGTGCTTGAGATATTCGAGATCCGCCGTGGCTGGGGTTTCCAGGCATAGCCGGACATGGTTGTAGTGGTCGCACACCGCCACGGACAAGACCTTCTTGGCCTCGTCCTGTCGGATGACAAACCGATCCAGATAGTCGCGGATTTCGCGCGGACGAAGCATGAAGTCGCGCACCGGGGCAAGTGCATCGGGCGCGGCGGGGGGCGCTTGTTCTTCGGGTTCCGGGACAGGCCTAGCACCGGGAAGAATAAAGGATAGGTTGGCGTTCTTGAGCATTTCGCGCAACTGCTCTTCCAACCCCAGGGGCTGTTGCTTTTCCTGATTCTCGTTGTCCATGAAAAACTCCTAATCGGCCAAGTGCCGCTTGTTACCCAACACGGCTGGCATCCACACTGTTGCAGATACCCCCCTGAGCTCGGTGATATGTTGGCTTGAAAATAGGTCACTTTGGGAGGTGCCTGCAAGTTATTTATCAGAAGAGCTTGATTTCTAAACGAATATTGTTCATTATCCCAACGTTTTATTAACGAATTTGAACAGGATATTGCTATGGGAACTGGAAGAACAGACAATAAGGCTCCAATCACGCGTCCAAAAAAGAGCACCAGCGAGCGCACCCGCCGTGTGAATACGCACAAGAAGCGCCTGTCGGCGCTGGGTATCTCCGATGAGGCGCTTGTGCACATGAATCCCAAAGAGATGCGGGAACTGCTGCGTAAGCCGGCTTTATTGAAGACGGCCTGACTTAAACGGTCTGCCGGGTCTTACTGATGACGGCACGCGTAATCGCACAGGATGATGCAGGCAACTGGTTGTTGTTTGCCCGTCCTGTGCGTTTTATTTTGGCGATAACCGCTGCGGAGGTTCGACCGGCTATTGCGCAGGCGGCCGAGGCGGTGCGTAATGGGTTTTGCGTTGCGGGCTTTTTAAGCTATGAAGCGGCATCCGGTGTGGATCCGGTGATGACAACGCATACGGCGCATGACGCCGTGCCGCGGGTCTGGTTTGGCGTCTATACGGCACCGGAACGTCTGACGGGCTTGCCTCCCTTGGAAAAAGGAAATGAGGCCATGGCGGAATCGCTCGGTGAGTGGCGGTCCGACACGTCGCCAGCCGATTACGAGGCGGCGATCCAGCGCATCAAGGATTATATCTACGCGGGCGATACCTATCAGGTTAATTATACCCTGCGGCTGCATACATCCTTTCGCGGTGATCCCTATGCGCTTTTCTGCCGGCTTGTGGCCTCGCAGCGTTCGCGCTGTTCGGTCTACATCGATACAGGCGATCTGGCCGTCTGTTCGGCATCCCCGGAGCTATTCTTCCAGCGTGATGGACGCCGGATCGTCCTGCGTCCCATGAAAGGCACAGCGGCCCGCGGACTGACCTGGGTCGATGATCAATCGGCGGCTGAAACCCTCCGGCATTGTGCCAAGAACCGGGCCGAGAACGTCATGATCGTGGATATGATCCGTAATGATGTCGGCCGTATCGCCGATCCGGGCACGGTGAACCCCTCGGCGCTTTTCGAGATCGAAACGTATCCTACGGTTCACCAGATGGTGTCGACGGTGACGGCGCAGACCGATGCCGATCTGGCGCAGACCCTGGATGCCCTGTTTCCCTGCGCCTCGATCACCGGTGCACCCAAGGTGCGGACCATGCAGATCATCCGCGAGCTTGAACGGTCGGCGCGCGGCGTGTACACCGGTGCCTGCGGGTATTGGCTGCCCACCGGGCAGGCTCGATTCAACGTGGCGATCCGTACCGTGGTGGTAGATCGGAAAGCGGGTACTGCAGAATGCGGTGTCGGCGGCGGTATCGTCTGGGATTCGGCGAGCAGATCCGAGTATGCGGAATGTTTCACAAAAGCCCGATTCCTGACACAACCCGTGATTCCTGACCTACTGGTGCTGGAATCTTTGCGTTATGATCCGGCGGTGGGCTGGTTTTTATTGGATGAACATATCGATCGAGCGGCGCACACCGCCGCCTATTTCGGCTATCCGTTCGATCCCGTGGCAATGCGCCAGTCGCTGGCCGATGCCGCCGCGGGGCATTCCGGCAGCACCCCGCTCAAGGTTCGCTGGTTGCTTGATGCCGATGGCCGGATGCACACGGAAATCGCAGTTTTGAGTGGTGATGAAGCCCCCTGGGATGTCGCGGTCGCGTTGGATGCGTGTCGACATGATGAAGTGTTCCTGTTTCATAAGACGACCTATCGGACGGTGTATGAGGCCGCCTTGAAGCGGTACCCCGGATGCCGCGATGTGATCCTGGTCAACGATCAGGGATATGTCACGGAATCCTGTTATGCGAATGTTGTGATCGACGGCGGAGACGGCTTGCTGACGCCACCCTTGCACTGCGGGTTGCTGGCGGGCACGTTTCGTGGTGATCTACTCAAGCGGGGCGAGATCCGTGAGCAGGCCATCACCCCGGCAATGCTTTACAGCGCCCGGCGCATCTGGCTGGTGAACTCCGTGCGACAATGGATTTCGGTGCGCCTGCAAGATTCAATGTCACCAGATTCTTTTACCTTCGAAAATTCCTTCAGAAAATAGTTGCAAATGAATTCTGTATGGTGTGATACTGGCCGGATTCAAATTCTCCGCAGTGAGGGAATGTATGTTGCTTCTGAATCGAAAACTTGCGCTTGGGTTTTTATCCCGTCGCCATCGCGATTCCGGGACGTTGCGCTTGTTGCCCTGCATCGTGCATTGCCTTCTGGTGCTTGGGGTCTTCTGGGGTTTGGCAGCCAATGCCTCCATCAGTATGTTCGTCGGCGGGGCACCAACCACCATGGCCGCGATAACGAAGCCGAACGGCGAGCCATTTTTGGAGGGGAGTCGCGAATTTGTTGCGCACCTTGTTTTTCTGCCCCTCGCATTTGCCATTGGCAGCATAACTCAAAACGCGGGTAGCGTTCAGCTTCATTGGCTGAAAACCAGGTACTCTGGTGAACGGATTCGATTGGATTGGATTATCCCCTTGCGGATTTGAGACGTCCCTACGCGTCGCTTGTTGCACACATGCCACGGGTGGGGATGTGTGCGTCAGGTGGTTTTGTAATTATGTGTAGACGCTGTTGAATCTTCAACCGTCCACATTTTCCGTTCCTAAGAACACGCCCCATGAATAGTCTATCCGAAAGGAAATACATGAATATGCTGAATTATACGCAACGCCGGGAGTCATGGCAGCCAGGGCTTTCGCTCGACTCGCGCGATGCGGTTTTTGAACACATGCTGAGTGCGCTTTGTAATCAAGCGTTTTTCCAGATCAATCCAAAATTGGACAAGGCCACGATCCTGAAGGCCTTGATTGACCGGGAGGAGCAGCGGGCGACAGGCATCGGTTCGGGGATTGCGTTTCCGCATGCCCGTCTTGAACTGCTGCAACATCCGCTGCTGGCCATCGCGACCTTAGCGAAGCCGGTGATGTTCGATACCGAACCGATCCAGATTGTCTGCCTCATTCTGGTCCCGCAATCCGATTCCTCGACATCGCTCAAGCTTATGTCTCAGCTCTCAAAGATCTTCAGGGCTGACGCAACCCGTGAGCAGGTGCTCGCGGCCGCTAGCCCGGAGGATCTGTATGCCCTTTTCAAGGCGCATAACCCACGGCTGGACAGGCCGTTGCTGGCCAGTGACATCATGCGCCCGCCACGGTGGTGGGTGCGCCCGGAAGACCGGGTATCCAAGTGCAGCCACATGATGGGCGTCAATGGCCTGCCCGCCGTCCCGGTCGTCAATGAAAACCAGGAAATCCTGGGCGAGATCACAGTGGACGGCCTGTTCCGTTACGGATTACCGGAATTCTTCAGTAATCTGAAGAGTGTGTCTTTCATTGCCGAGTTCGACCCGTTTGAGAAGTATTTCGCGAATGAGCGGAATGTTCCCGTCGGGGAGATCCTTTCAAAGGACACAAAGCAGGTTCCGCTGGATTACACCATTATGGAAATCGTCTTCGACCTCTCCATATTGAACTGGACCTCGCTGTATGTGGTGAATGACCAAGGCCGTTGGGTCGGTGTCATTGACAAAGCTATTGTTCTGGACAATGTNNGGAACTATTAAACCTGAGGCTTTTCATGTTAGTACCTATTTTGCTGTTTCTGCTCGTCTACGCCTTTATTGCCTCCGAAAAGATCGACAAGACGATTGTTGCGATCCTTGGTGCGGGAGTGGCCATCGCAATGCATTTGATTAGCTACGAGGACGCATTACGATCGGTTGATCTTAATGTGCTATTCCTGCTGATCGGTATGATGGTGGTGGTCAATACGCTGGCCGATACCGGCGTTTTCGAATGGCTCGCGATCCGGCTTGCCCGGCTTGCCCGGGGAAATGGCCTGGTGATTGCCGTCTTATTTATGCTGATGACGGCGGTCCTGTCCGCCTTTCTAGACAATGTCACGACCGTCATCCTCATGGCACCTATCACCATCCTGCTGGCGCAACTGCTGGAGTTGCCTATCGCGCCTCTCCTGATCATGGAGGCGGTGTTCTCAAATATCGGCGGTACGGGAACCCTCATCGGAGATCCACCGAATATTCTGATCGGGTCGCAGGCCCAGTTGTCGTTCAACGATTTTATCCTGAACCTGGGGCCGCCTATATTAGTCATGACGTTGCTGTTGGCTGGCGTGTTGGCCCTGATCCTGAGGAAATCGTGTCGTACGCAGGCCAATGTCCGGCTGCGTATCGCGCAATCGCGTCCGGAAAAAGCCATTCTTCAGCCGGATGTGCTCCGGAAGGCATTGGTGGTCTTTGCGCTGATGATTGGCGGATTCATCGGCGGTCGCTTTCTGAATATCGAGCCGGGGATGATTGCCCTCGTGGGTGCCATGGTGATGGTGCTGGTGTGCCGCAAGGATGTTCCCCATTTGCTTGCCCGTGTCGAGTGGGACACGATCCTGTTTTTCACGGGGTTATTCATGCTGGTTGCCATGCTTGAGCATCATCTGGTCTTCGATTACCTGGGTAAGATGATTCTAAATGTCTGCGGTGGAAACCTGATGGCAACAACCCTGACTATCCTGTGGTTCAGTGCGATTGCGTCGACGATTGTGAATAATATCCCTCTCGTGATGGCAATGATCCCGTTAGTAAAAGGCCTCATCCCGGTATTCGCGCAACAGGCTGGAATTGATGATCCGTCACTGATTCAAGCGCAGATTGCCAACCCATTGTATTGGTCGCTAGCCTTGGGTGCCTGCCTTGGTGGCAATGGGACCTTGGTGGGGGCGTCGGCCAATGTGGTGATCGCGCAAATTGCGAATCGCAATAATTGCCGCATCACGTTCTGGTCCTTTACCCGCTATGGACTGCCGTTTATGCTGGCCTCACTGTTGATCTCGCATATCTATATTTATTTGCGGTATTTCGGTGGATTCGGCCGTATTTTTTAAGGAAATGTCCTGTGCCCTCCACTCAGGGAGGGTGGGGGGCCAGGGCCGATCAAAGAAAACATGTGGCCTGCTGCAAGGGTTTGTATTGACGCAAGATTGTTAATGTTATATGGAGGTGGTCGTTCTGGTCGGTAGCTAGGTGTTTAGCTGCGGGGACGGTTTCTTTCCGGGAGGTGTCTTTGCCCAATGAGATTTTAAAGAATGGATTGGATCTCGCCTGCATCAGGCTGGAGCTGACCGCAACAACCCGCGATGCTGCCATTATGGAGTTGATCGGCCTGCTGCACAAAAAGCACCGCCTGCGCAATATGGAAGAGATTGTGCGCGTGGTGATGGAGCGCGAAGCGAAGATGAGCACCAGTCTCGAGAACGGGCTAGCCGTTCCGCACGGGAAAGCCGCTTCGCTTGATCGTTTGCTGGTGGCGGTCGGCCTGAAGCAGAAAGGGATTGATTTCAAAAGTGCCGATGGGCAACCCTCCAGGATTATTATTCTGATTCTTTCTTCATCGGTCCAGACCGGCCCGCATGTGCGCTGTCTGGCGGAGATCGGACGCCTTCTACAGTCGGAAAGCAACCGTAAAAAACTTCTGGCAGCCAAGGATGCCGAGACCGTTTTGAAAATGCTGACAGACACGGGCATTTGATACCATGAAATGTAAAACATTCATTCGGCCACTCCGTAACGGTTTGAAACCGGCAGGCCGCTGGATGTGTGCACTTCTTTTTGCGTTTTTGTTCGGTGCTGCTGATTTGTCACTCGCAGAGGCTCCCCCTGCGCCACAGGGTGTTGCCTCGGAAGTTCCCGACGGAGAAGAGGGCGGAGAACATCTGTCAATCCGTGCGCCGGTTGTTTTCACGCTTGCGGGCGTGCCGGTGACCAACTCCATGATCACCGGCTGGCTGGCCGCGTGTATTCTGGTTGTGACCGCGGCGCGCTTTCGTTACTTGGTGCAGGCGGGACGCCATACGCTGCTGACCGGGACCATTGAGGCGCTGGTGATTTTCCTGCATGGGTTCCTGTCGGACATTATGGGCGCGAAGCTGGCGCAAAAGACCTTCTGGCTGCTGGGATCTTTTTTTGTTTATATCCTTTTTTCCAATTGGCTGGGACTGTTTCCGGGCATTGGAAGTATCGGCTGGGGGCACGCCAACGGGCATATACTTAAAGTGACGTTGCCGCTCTTCCGCGGAGTGAATGCCGACCTGAACACGACGCTGGCGCTTGGGACGCTTTTTTTTGTTTTCTGGTTTGCCTGGGCTTGGAAAGAAAGCGGCCCGCTCGGTATCTTGAAACATATTTTTGCGCCAAAAGGCGGTTCGACGGGTGTCATGCGCGTTGTGCTGATTGTCGTGTTTCTGGCGGTCGGGCTGCTGGAGATACTATCCATCGTGGTTCGCCCATTCTCCCTGGCGATTCGTTTGTACGGCAATATTTTCGCCGGGGAGGTGATGCTGGAAACCATGCTGCATAAAGTGCCTGTGCTCGGCTGGCTTCTGCCGGTCCCGTTTTATCTGATGGAGGTTTTGGTTGGACTCATCCAGGCACTGGTTTTTATGTTGCTTTCCGCTGTCTTTGTCATGTTAATTTGCAGTCATGAAGGTGATGAGGGGCATTCGGAGCAAGGTGCGCTCCCGGATGCAGGTCAACATAAATAAAAAAAGGAGCAGAAATGGGCGCGGATCTATCAATGCATATCGGTGTTGCGGCAGCAGGAGCCGCGATAGGTGTCGGTCTTATCGGCATGGGGGCTGTCATAGCAGTCGGCCGGAATCCGGGAGCCAGCAATAAGATCATGGTACAGGCGATTCTGGCGATTGCCTTTGCCGAGGCCTGCGTGTTTTATGCGATTTTCCTGAAATAAGAGATCCTGCTGACGGAGCATTATGAGCACACAGTGCATGCTGGCCATGATTGAGAATCCGTTGCCGAAATTCGGAGTCAACTGGTATGACTTCATTTCGCAGGCCATCGCATTCCTGATCATCGCGTGGATTCTGAATAAATTTGTATTCAAAACCGTGATGAAAACAGTGGCGGCCCGGCAGAAGGAGGCGGAGGAAGCCGTTGCCAACAGCGACCGGATTCGCCGCGAACTCTTGGCTACGGAGGAGGCCCGCAAGGAGGTTCTGCGATCAAGCGCAGGAACAGGCCGATCGGGTCGTTTCCGAAACCAAGGCCCATGTGGCTGTGTTGCTCAACCGGGAAACCATACGCTCTGAACTGCTTGGCATTGAGTTGCTGGCCAAGGCGAGAAAAGAAGCGAGGCTTGATCATGCGCGCCTGAAAACGGAGCTCAAGACGGAAATTGCAAACATGGTTGTAACGCTCACCGCCAAGCTGGCGCAGATGAATCTCAGTGCATCCGACCACGAGCGGCTGCTGCAGGTTGCCATTAACGAAATCACCGCGCCCGTAAAGCAATAACCCGCCATGAAAATTACCCATCAGCATCGCCGGAACGCCCGCCTTCTCTGGCAGGATGTTGCCGTGAACGGGGCGCCTGATGGCGACCGTGTTATCGAGGCTGTCCGGACCATCCGGCAGCGAGAAGGGCGCGATGCCGAGGCGGTACTGCGGTGTTTTTCACAACGGCTGGAGGTGTATATCCGAGCCAACCGGATTGGCGTGGTCAGTGCCGGTCCGCTTTCCGCGCCGCAGCAGGAGCGGCTCTCGCGGCTGTTTGGCTCTATAGAGGCGGTTAACACCGGTGTGACTTATGCTGTTGATCCGGCGGTGATCGGCGGATTGCGGGTGGAGCGCGGATATCAGGTGACGGATATGACCATTGCGCGGCAACTGGAAGTGCTGAAAGGCAGGCTGCTAGGGCATTGAATTTTGGGACGAAAGGCAGGTAGACAGATTATGCAGGCGATCATGACGGATATTGAAGCGACCATTGCGCAGTTTCATCCCGAGGCGCATAGCGAGCAGACGGGCCGGGTTATGGAAGTCGGCGATGGCGTGGCCCGCATTGAAGGGCTCCGTGATGTCCGCCTGAATGAAATGATTAACTTTGGTAATGGCATTATAGGGTTGGCGCTGAACCTGGAAGAGAACAGCGTCGGTGCTGTGGTGCTCAGCGGTGCGGAAACCATCAGGGAAGGACAGATTGTCCGCTCGACCGGACGCCTGCTCGAAATCCCCTGCGGACATGCGATGCTTGGGCGCGTCGTTGATCCGCTCGGTCGTCCGCTCGATGGCAAAGGCCCGATCGAAACCACGGAAATAAATCCGGTGGAACGTCCGGCGCCCGGCATTATCGGACGACAATCCGTTTTAGTGCCGCTTCAGACCGGCATTCTTGCGATTGATGCTGTTATTCCTATCGGGCGAGGACAGCGCGAGTTGATCATCGGCGACCGTTCGACCGGCAAGACCACGATAGCCATCGACACTATTATTAACCAGTCGCGCATAAACCGCGAAGCGGAAATCGCCCTCGACACCAAAATCCATCCCGTATACTCTGTCTATGTGGCCATCGGTCAGCGGCAGTCGAGCGTTGCTCAGGTCGTCCGCGCTCTGGAAGAGCGCGGGGCCTTGAAATACACCGTGGTTGTGGCGGCGACTGCATCCGATTCGGCGGCTATGCAGTATCTGGCGCCGTTCAGCGGAACCGCCGTAGGCGAATGGTTTATGGATCATGGCATGGATGCGCTGGTGGTGTACGACGATCTTTCAAAGCATGCCGTGGCCTACCGGCAGATGTCTCTGGTTTTGCGCCGTCCGTCCGGGCGCGAGGCGTATCCCGGCGATATTTTTTATCTGCACAGTCGCCTGCTCGAGAGGTCGACCTGTATGTCGAAAGCCTGTGGCGGCGGTACGCTCACTTCCCTTCCGATTATTGAAACGCAGAACGGCGACGTATCCGCTTATATTCCGACCAACGTGATTTCGATTACGGACGGACAGATTTATCTAGAAAGCGATCTGTTTCACCAAGGGATCCGTCCGGCCATGTCTGTAGGGATCTCTGTATCCCGTGTTGGTTCTGCGGCGCAGACCAAGGCGATGAAAGAGGTTGCCGGGAAAGTGAAGCTAGAGCTGGCCCAGTATTACGAAATGAAAGAGTTTGCCCAATTCGGCTCGGATCTGGACGCCAAAACTGTCGCGCTGATCGAACACGGCAAACGGATTACCGAGCTGTTCAAGCAGGTTCAATACAACCCTTTCCCCGTTGAAGAGGAAGTTGTGCAGCTATGGGCGGCGCAACAGGGATTTTTCCAAAATGTGCCGGTTGAGAAAACACGCGAGGTTCGCACGAAGTTTCTCGATTTTGTTCGGATTCGGCGCAAAGCGCTGCTGCAAATGATTGTGCAGGAGCGCAAACTAACCACGGAAATCAAAGCGTCGCTCGAAGAGGTAACGGCCGAATTCCAAAGCATGGACTGACGGATATCTATGGCAAACTTACGTGACATTCGCCGCCGCATCAAATCGATCCACTCCATGGCCAAGATCACAAAGGCCATGCAGATGGTGTCTATTTCAAAAATGAAGCGTGCGCAGGAGTCGGCGAGCCTGGGGATTCCATACGCCGATATGCTTAATGACATATTAACGCAGGTGACGCGGTATGTCGGCACCTATCAGCACGGGCTGATGGAAAAACGGAATGGTGACCGGAAGCTGATTATTCTGGTCGGTACCGACCGCGGACTGTGCGGGTCGTTGAATAGCAATATTTTCCGCGAAGTGACCA
>DIZZ01000078.1 GCA_002428045.1 Verrucomicrobia bacterium UBA6015 | reverse complement strand
ACAACCCCCGCCGCCACCAGCAACGCATCGCCGGCAACCGTTTCCTCCCGTCCGTCCCTGAACCGGCCAACGACATGGAACAGCTCCCCGTCATGACGGATCCGTTCCGGCGTAAACGGCTTGTATGCACGGTTCTCCTTTAAGAAGTCGCGCTCGAATTCAGCCACCACATCCTCATCCAACCCCCGCAAGAACCGACTGCGCACCAGGAAAAGCACATCCGATCCATAGGCACGGAAAGCCCCCCCGAGCTCGGTGGCGATATACCCGCCGCCGATCACCAGCATCCGGCGCGGCAACACGGACAGCCGCAGCGCCTCACGGCTCGTCAGGTATGGCGTATCCTGCAAGCCCTCAATCAGCGGGATTTCCGGACGACTCCCCGTGGCGATAAAAATCTTGTCCGCCGTGAGCGTTTCGCCATTCACAGAGATCGTCTTATCATCCACAAACCGGGCATGTCCCCGGTAGACCGTAATCCCCGGATGCTGCTCGTGTTTCTGGCGGACCTCCGCCGAGGTTTGCTCCGTTTCCCGGATAATCCGCTCCATGATCTCCGGAAACCGTAGCGATACCGTGGCGGAAATTCCCAACCGATCGCCACCTCTCACCAGCTCGGCCAGTTCCGCCGGATAAATCAACATTTTCGAGGGGATACATCCGCGGTTCAGGCACGTACCGCCAAAGGCATCCTCCTCGATCAGCGCAACCCGCAACCCCCGGTTCGCCGCCGGTATGGCAATCTTCGTCCCGCCCCCACTCCCGATCACAATCACATCCATAACGACTCCGATGCTCTGACCTTTTCGTAAGCAAACGCTGTCTTCATAAGCGAAATGTACCGAACAACCATTCCGATGGCAAGAATACGAGAGACTAGTCTCGAAATATCATGCAATTCCGATACTCACGACATGCGGAACAACAGCGATTCCTCGACATTTCCACGCCCGCTTCGCTCAAGCAAACCAAGGGAACGAGGAAAGGCGGCTGGATCTGTTGGAATTTCTCTGGGTGTGCGGGGTGCTCGGGCAGGATGCCAGTGCGGTTTATGGAGAACTGGCGAGCGCGTGGGCGGATGAGGGGGGTAGATACAATCGCTCCGATGTTCACTCCCAACCGCCCTGTCAAATTGGGTATTGACCATTCCTAGCGGTTTTTTGATAATACCGTTTGACTTATTTGTGGTATTCCTGTAGAACCGATCTTGCGTTATCATGCAGGAGGTCAAAATGGCTATTCTTGAAGACATCATTGGAAAACTTGCACAGACACAGGAGCGTTTGCTCGCCTATTTGCCAGGCAAACGACGTGACTGGCTCAACCGCTTGCAGATAGCCGACCGTGCGGCGCTACTGATCGGTCCGCGTGGCACTGGCAAAACCACATGGCTTCTGTCGCAGGCTGAAGCCGGGCACCTGCTTTATCTCTCGGTCGACCATCCGCTACTGGCTTCGGTTCCTCTCTACGACTTGCTTGAGGCTATATTCTTGCGCGGCTACGAGGGCGCTCTGGTCGATGAGGTTCATTATGCGGCGGACTGGTCGCGCCACTTGAAGGCCACCTATGACGCGTTCCCGGACAAAGTCCTCCGCGCTAGCGATTCAAATGCCATCGTGCTGCGAACAGGCGTGGCGGATCTGTCTCGCCGTTTTCCCGTATATCCCATGCCGCTGCTCTCGTTCCGGGAGTATCTTATGCTTATACTCGGCCGTGATATCCCCCTGCTCGATCCTTTTGACTACAACATCCAGCACGTCAGGACGCTCTGTCGAGAGGTCAATGTGCTGCGCCATTTCCATGACTACATGAAGGGCGGCTTCCGTCCGTTCTTCCTCGAATCCCCGGCCACCTACATGGAGAAGGTCATGGCCACGATGGCCAAGACCATGGAAGCGGATATTCCGTTCCTGGTGCCCCAGATCACGGAGAATCACCTGCGCCTCATGCATGCAGTCATCGGGTATTTGGGCACCGCCACGGTCCCCATCGTGCAAGTGAACTCACTTTGCAACGAGTGGGGGTTGAGCAAGGAGAAACTCTACCAGTTGCTAGATGCCATGGAACGTGCACATCTGATCCGGATTATCCGCAAGCGGAACGATACCAAGGTGCATTCGATCGGTGCCAAGATGCTTTTGAATGAACCGTCGGTTTATGAATATCTGGGGGGCAACAAGGGGACGGCACGAGAGGCTTATGTTGCAACGGCGTGCACGGAGTCAGGACACAACGTCTGGGCGGCGGGAAAGGAGGCAGACTATGACTTCCTGATCGACAACCGTAAAGTCGAGGTCGGTGGTCGGAAAAAAGAGCGCAAGGAGGCCGACTTTATTGTCCGGGATGATATCGACCTGCCCTCCGGACATGTTCTGCCACTCTGGATGCTCGGGCTGGAATACTGAGCCTATTGGGGTGGCGGCTTATGGGACGCTGGCTACCGCGTGGGCGGATGGAAGATTCAATTGTTTTTCGCTTGCGCAGCAAGGGCACCGTGCTATCATCATGGGCACACTGAAAGAGGTGTTGTCGGCAGCGATGCAGATGGGCACATCCTCGCCGATAAAGAAAACAACGCCCATAAGGAGAGAACGCAGTGACAAAGAAGTGGATGATGGGAATGGTGACCGTCGGAATGCTGGCCGCTGGCCTCTTGGATGCAGCCGCCTACACGCAGCTCAAGTTCGGTGGCGAAGGCGTGATTCCCGGCGACGACTCCTGGGATATCGGCTACGGTGCCTCTGCTCAGGTTATCTTCTGGACGGATAGCGGCCTTGGGCTTGCGCTTTCCGCAGGGGCTCAGATCTGGGATGTGAACGACGACGTCACAGGGTATGTTGAGGATGTCGGCGGCGGTTTTGTAGCTAAGTACCGTGAAGGTTTTGAGGGAGATGCGGTCATGCTTCCGCTGGGCGCATCAGGACTGTATAGGATCGCGTTGGGGGAGACCACATCCCTTATACTGGAAGGTGGACTCCGGTACGTCATCGTCAACTCGAATGTGAAATTTGTCGAAGCCTTCGAGGTTGATGATGCCACCGGAAACGCCCTCGTTGAAGCCATGTCCTACGACATTGATTTAGATAACGGTGTGGTTGGCTTAGTGGGAGGCGATTTCGAAGTGGCGTTGAGCGAGAGCTTCAACCTATTCGCCGGTGCCGGCTACCAGTTTGACGTCCTCAAGGGCGATATATCCGTCGTTGGCATTGATTCGGACGTCGAAAACGAGCTGAAAGCCTTCTACGCCCGCGCGGGGATATCCTTGGACATCTAAACCGATTACGCATCTAGAAAAGGGGTTGGAGACCAAACTCTCCAACCCCTTTTTGTTTTGGATCTTTTGATCCACAACGCATTTTACGCTTGTTTCAAAACCCAGAATTGCTACGATTCTGGAATGTCTATGCCTGAATCGCCAACAGAGCGCACAGCGGTTGAACCGCCAGAAGCGACCTTGAACTACTTCGAGAGTTTCGGGCTGAGCGATACGGGGCAAATCCGGGCACATAACGAGGACTCTTTCCTATGTCTTGCGCAGCACGGCATCTTCTGCGTCGCCGATGGCATGGGTGGGATGCGCGACGGTGCCCTCGCCAGCCAGACCACGGTCAATTGTATCGCGCAGGCGTTCAAAGCCCTTTACACGGAAACGGAAGCCCCCGGCTTCAAGCAGCGCCGCGACACGCTCGTTGCCGCCCTGGAAGAGGCCAACCGCCGCATGCAACTGCCCCCCGGCTCCGGCACGGATCGGCGACGCTCGGGCTCCACGGTGGTGGCCTTGTTATTGGATACAGGCAATCCTGCAACCGCCACGGCCATCCATGCTGGCGATAGCCGCCTCTACAGGCTGCGCAACGGGCGACTGAACCAACTGACCACCGATCACTCCGCCGCCGCCTTTCTCAAGGAATTCTCGGATCACGAACAGGACAGCCTCCTGGCATCCGAATTAAAAAGCGTCGTCACCCGCGGCATCGGTCTCGGCAAGAAATTAAACCAGGAAGAGAAGCGCATCGACATCCGCAAGGACGATGTCTTGATGCTTTGCTCCGACGGGCTGTCCAACATGCTCAACGCTGATCGTATACGCGATGTGCTCACGCAATGCACCGACACCGGTGGCGTCTCCACGGAGCAGACAAGCCGGATGTTGATTGATGCCGCCAACGAAGCGGGTGGACATGACAACGTGACAGCCATCGTTGTGCATATCACGGGCGATCTCCCGGATGCGGAAACAGCCACAACCGCCTTTTCGTCCGAAACCGACGAACTGACCGAAACCACCGCCACGAGCGGCCAGGAACCGCACTCTCCATGGGATAAGTACCACCAATTATTCAGCAACCCAACCCCCGGTACCCGTACCATCCTGCTGGCGGGGGGTATTGGCCTCGTGATGCTTATTGCGCTGGGGATCATCCTCCTGAATCGGCCGCCAACCAGCGAAGGCACCCCGCCTCCGCCCATTGTGAAAGAGAATCCCCGGCCCCTTGTTGTTCAAAAGCACTTTGATCCGGAACAACGCCTGCGTCTGCTGGACGAACTCGAGACCGAATTCAACGCAACGCTGATCTCCGGACAGTGGAATATCATACAGGCGAAAATTGATACCGCCTTCCAGGATGGTACCCTCCTTCCGTCCGACCGGTCCCACCTGCTGATGCAGCGCAGTGCCCAGTGGTATGCCCTCTGGCGGGATGCCACCGGAAATGTGCAGGCACTGATACAGGCATTAGGTGAGACGGTCGATGAACAAAACGCAAACTTGTCGAAAATCGGCAGCCAACCGGGGCTTGCGACCTTGGTGACAGACTGGCCGACCCATCCCGATGCGGCGGCTGCCGTTTTTTGCGCCGAGGTCCATCGCATCAGGCAGGAGGTCATCCGCCGGATTATCGATGCACGAGACGAGACGATCAGTGCTCTGCAGACCCGGATTGACGCCATGAATCATTCTGAATTCCCGGGAAAGCAGGATGGGTTGCAGGATGCAGAAAAAAAGCGAACCGCCCTGGGAGGTGACGTTGCCGACCTGCTTCCGATCCTGAATGAGCCCGGTCTCGGGCCGCGTCAGACGGCAATACCATGGAACCGACTGATCCCCGCTTTCCAGGCCGTCCAGAACGCCGCGCTTCCCGAAGCCCCTCCCCATCCGCCCGAGCCAGCCCAGAAGCCCCCTATCCTTCCGACACCCCTGGCGACAACTGACGTCAACCCCGGGGAACGCGTCGAATGAACCAGGGTGATCGCATCGGGGATTATGTGGTGATCGAATTGATCGGCGTCGGCGGACAAGCCGAGGTCGCCTTGGCGGAATGCGTCTCCGAAACGCATCCGACGATCCCGAAAGGGATGCGCGTCGCCCTCAAGAAGTTCTATTACCAGGCCCAATCGGAACGTAGCAACGAACTGTTCATGGAACGGGCCAGGCTGCTGCTGGACTTCGATCATCCGAACCTGATCCATTATTACGATTTCTTCATGCATGGGGAGCAACGCCCCGAAAAATGCCTCGTCATGGAATATATAGACGGCGAGACCATGCGCGAGTGGCTCACGCGCTGGAACCCCGAGGAACCGGAACACGGCAAACCCTTGAAGGGCTTCGCGTGGGAAGATGCCTCGGCCTGCATCCAGCATGTGATCGAAGGGCTCATTTACGCTAGGAATTGCGGGTTTACGCACCGGGACATCAAGCCCGACAACATCGTCATCGCCAAGGACGGAAGCGTCAAGGTGCTCGATTTCGACATCGCCCGCATGGCCGACGACCATCGCACGCATCGCTCCAAGAGCCGGAACATGACCCCGATCGCCTACATGGCCCCTGAGTTCCTGGATGCCTCCTTCATGGGCGACGAACAATCCGATATCCTTAGCCTTGGCGTGACCCTCTACGAAGCCTTATGCGGCGACACCTACTGCGCGCAGAATGACGCCGGCATGTATGGCCTGGCACTCAACCAGCCTGCCCTGGATGATTATGTCCTGCCCGGGATCCAGGCGTTGCTCAGCAAGGCGGTCGAACCCTCACGACAGAAACGCTACCAGACGCTGGAGGAATTCCGCGAGGATATCAAAAAAATCACCCGCCGGTCGATCCGGGGGCAACAAACCACCTACCGGCTGATGAACTTCATCAAACATGGCGGATTTGGTGCCGTTTACCAGGCGGAATGCGCAAGCACCGGAACCCCTGTCGCGGTCAAGAAGCTGATGCCCCCGCGGCTCAACAAGTTGGCGGCCAACGATCACCGGATCAAATTCAAACGGGAGGCGGATCTCCTCTACCGCACGAATCATCCGCACATCGTCCGCTACCTTGAAGCGATCGATATGGATACCGATTCCGATCCCTTCCTGGTCATGGAATATCTGCCGGGAATGCCCGGAACGAGTCTCAGCGACCGCATCAGGAAGCAAGGCAAGCTGCCTGCGGTTTACACAGCCAGCCTATTCATCAGCTATCTGGACGCCTTGCACCACCTGCACACCAATGGCATTATCCATCGCGACATTTCCCCCGATAATCTGTATGCCCCGGATGATCCGCACAGCGCCAGGATCTTCGATCTCGGCGTGGCACGCAATGCCAAGGCCACCATGACCTCCGGCAAGCTGGCCACGAAACTGCAATATGCGGCCCCGGAATTCCATCGCGAGCGCGGCTCCGCCATGACCGATGTCTATTCACTGGCCCTTTGCCTGTACGAGGCCCTCACCGGCACCGCCGCCTATCCCCTTCCCGGCGATCAGGAAAAAGCGCTCGAGTTATTCCGGGACCGGATGATGAATCCGAAGAGTTTCACCCTTGATATCGACGGTGCCCCGGAGATCAACCGCTACCCGGAAATGACCTCCATTCTTGAGCAAGCCTGCCATCCCGACGCTCGCAAGCGCTTCCAGAGTGCGGCCGCGATGAAGGCGCAACTGATGAAGTTTGTCCGTACCCATGGCGGCTCGGCGGATGCCGATCCGCAAACCCAGACAAACGACACGCTGACCTCGATGACCAGGATGCCGGATGGAAAAACCGAAACCGTCGCGGTCGACGCCGCCTTCCTGGAAGAGCGTATCCGCATCCCAGCCGAAGAGGAACTCACCTCTGCGCTGGAACAGGCGCATACCTACGAACGCAAACTCTTATGGCGGCGGATCTTCCGTGGCCTTGGCAAGGCCGCCATCGTCCTGCTGTTGACGGGGATGATCGCGGCCGGAAGCTGGTACGGCCCATCCTACCTCCAGCGCCTGCACATGCAGCGCTACATCAACGGGTTCACCCCCCTGCCGGAGGCCGCGCTTGTCCAGGAACTGGTCGATCGCTATGCGACCTGCGAACAGTGGGAAGCTAAAGACAAACTACCCTGGGCGTCACCCTGGACGGCGTGGAAGCATGAGACCGAGAAACAACTGGGCGATATACCGACCGTCTTCAGCACCGCCTTATCCAAGGCCCCGGGGCAATTGGAAACCCTAGCGGAACAATGGCGCAAAACCAAACCCATCTGGGAAAAGAAGCCGTTCAACGAAACCCACGTGTCCAAGTGGAACCACCTGATGGCCACCATGGATTTCGCGCTTTACGTCAAGGATCTCCAAACCGGCAAGCATGAGACCGCCGACGACCTGAACCGCAAAATCGAGGAAATTAGCCAGTTGCAAAGCCGGTATCCGGAAATCGGTATCCAGGCGGGGGTAGCGGCGAATGAAGCACTGAACAGCGCGATCAAGACGTACTATCAGAACCTCGTAGACCAGGCGGGCAAGGTCGCCACCAATGAAAGCCTTTCATATCCTGACAAAATTGCAGCCATCGAGGAACTATCGGCAGGTATCCGCCGTCTACAGAACCGCGCCGTGGAGCAGCAGCGGCAATACGAAAAAGACCTCGCCAGGATCGCCAACGCCATTCCTCGCCCCGTCGTAAGGATCTCGCCGGATCTCATCAACGCCGCGATCAACAGCATCACCGCGGAAACCGACAAGCTCCGCAGGATGGCCGTGGACGACCTGTTGCCTAGCGATCTCGCCAGTGCCTTGCAGGTCCTGATCAAGCACCGGCCTACGGCATCCGATAATAACGACGTCAAAGGCACCGCTGCCATTCTGGATTTCAAGACCCTCTTTATCGAAAAAGGGATCGCCTTGCTCGGAAGCAACAACGCCCCCGGCCAGCGCCAGGCGCGGCTGCAGGCGATGCAAAACCTCATCAGCAGCACCGACTTCAACGGCACCTTTCTCCCCGATGAGCGCGGCGACCTGCCCGTCGAACTGGCACGCCAGCAGCAACGGTTCGTCTTAGCCCTTGATAACAACAGCGGCATGAGTGCGCGCATGAATGCCCCCTACCTACAGCCTGAGCCTGACCAACCGCTCCCCACCGGAGCCAGTACCTTCGTGTTTAGCGGTATTAGCAATACCATCCCGGTGGAGGTGGTTGTCACCCCCGGCAAGACCGCCTACCAGCCCGTTTCCCTTGCCATCACTTTGCTTCCGGGAAGCGGGACGACGCTAGCGATTAAAAATTTCGAGCCCAAACCCGTGAAGATAACCCTCCGCAACGATGTGCTGACCCCGCCCGTGAAAGCGGAATACCAAATCAACGAGGGAGGATGGATCACGACGGCCATCGCACAAACCATCACCAACATCGTTCCGCCAGCAAAAATCGACGTTCGTTTCGAGCGCAAGGGATATCTCCCTGCCAGGATTGAAGCATCCAGAAATGTGGCGATCGGAGCATCGGAGCTCGACATTCCCTGTCCCGCCGTGACGGAATGGAGCAAGATCCCCGACGAGATTCCCTGGGAAAAGACGTTGGAGAAGGCCCTATCCGATACAAAGCCCCTGTTCGAAAAAGCGGAATCGCTGGTTCAAGAGGATCTCGCCTGGGCAATGCAGGTCATGGAACTGGATCTTAACGGGACCAGCGTCCTTGCACCGCGCTTCCGTAAAGCACCCCAATCCGTACCCGATGCGGACTGGCCAGGCCTGAAGGCACCGCTCCAGGCTGCCGAACAGACCTTACAGCAACTCCAGTCAACCGGGGACAAGCAGAAGCCCGAGA
>DIZZ01000131.1:1151-12412 GCA_002428045.1 Verrucomicrobia bacterium UBA6015 | reverse complement strand
GGTGGCGGCGGTGGTGGCGGTGGTGGTGGCGGAATACCTCCCCCCCCTCCGTCGGACGCTTCCTCACCTGTGCTGGGTTTCTGCGGCGGCGGGGTAACCGTCGGCGCGCGATCCTGATAAGCCAAGCCGGCGATTTCCGTCGGGGGCAGGCCATCCGGACTCGGCCCCACGGCTCTTGGAATCATCATGTCGCCAGATCTACCCGTGCCGGGAGTGGCACCGGCAAGGCCATCGCCCGTCGACGCCATCTCCTGTGATGGCGCAGGTGTCGGGGCGATGCTGAACCGGTCCTGCGGTCCTGCTGGTAACGGCGTCTGAGAATGGAAACAGAAGAGGATATTGATCTGAATCCAATACTCGGGCATGTACGTGGTCGCCGGACGGAATCCGCCCGCCTCATCAAGGCTATCCGGCGAACGGATCAGGTCATCCGTCAGCGGTCTCGGGCGGTCTCGGTAAGAACCCCCTGCCACCGAACGGGTACCCGGGGCACCGGGACGCGCGGGATCATTCAGCCATTCGCCCGCATTGCCAGACAAATCATGGATACCAAACCCATTTTCATTAAGACCGATCCGGCCATTCCCCATCCGGTTCTGTCCGTTGAAATAGCCAACCGGCAAGGGGCCGGTATCCTGAGGGCGATCGGTGGACAGCGCATTGGCATCGTGAGGGCTATAGGTTTCGCGGCCGAATCCGTAGGCGACATTGGTGGTGCCATTCCATGAACCGGCCTTGAGAAACTCGTTGAAGGCGTTAATGGAGTCGCTTGCATCGTCATCATAAAGGCGCGACATCGGCAACCGGAAGCCCTTGACTTGGAGCCAGGCCCGGCGTTCGGCGGCGGAAAAATATCCGTTGGCCCAGTTGGTGGCGGTCACCGGAGACCAGTCGAGGGTATTGGTGCCTTCGCGGTAGCAGCGTTCACCCGGTCCCCGTCCTGATGCCAAGGTCAGCCAGTTGCAATATTTAACGGCACCGTACCATGATATGCCCATCGCCGGAAGATCGGCATACAGCGCGTTCCCTGCCGGATCCGTCAGCAGGGCATAACGATTGCCAGGGGCCCGTTCAGGGGTGTAGCGAAGTCGGCGGGGATCCATCCGGAAGCATTCATCGCGTCCCGGCTGCATGGCCGGGTTGATCCAGACATTCCCGTGATGATCGAAAAACAGATGCTCGCCGCGTGGATTGCGCGAATTCAACTGGGCATCATTCAAAAAACGGATCCACTGGATGGTGGTGATTTCATAACGCGCCATGAAAAAATCATAGCCGGGCCCCGCTGCCCCGCCGCGGGTGCTCGGCACAATGTTGAAGCGGCTGTCGTTCATCTGATCGGACAGGGGGTCGCGCACCGAGACCGAGGTTCCGCCTCCGCCGTTTAGTACGGTGGTGGCGGCTACCGGCTGGCGACCGGAAGCATCCAGCAGGAAGGCGGCAGGGGGTTGCTGATAGACCTCAAACCCATCCCCGGCATAAACCACCCCACCCTGGGGCGTCATTGAATCGACGCGTACATGGCTTAGATTCAGGCGAATCAATGCCGGATCGGCTCCCGCGCGGAGCATGAAGGCGTATTCGATATGGTGTTCATCGGTATAAACCACCAGGTCAATCCCTGGGTAGATGCCTGGAAACTGGCCAGCCTGGGTAAAGCCAGCCACTGTGCGCGATCCTTCAAATCCTCGTCGTGCGCCTGTCAGGAAATGGCTTGATGGAACCTGGGCGGGTGCTGGTTGCACCGCCGCACCGCCCGCCCCCACCAGATCAATCGCAAGGGAGCGCTCAACATCCGCCTGCCCCGCATCTGGCAGGACGATGCCAAGCAACAGTAGCCCCGCAAGGCGGCTGGCCTTGCAGGTTGCCATGAACCGATGATGGAAAATACTGCTCACGGTGTGGGTGCCGATGCCTCTTTCGGGGGTTCCGGGATGGTCAATTTAATCTGTACACGCGCGGGCGTGACGACGCTTTGGTGCGTCAGGGGATTAGGAAATGCATCACGATCATGGATCTGAGGCTCGCCGCCCTCGCAGATGCAGGGAATGTGGCCGTTACCAGGGAGAGGGTCTGAAACCGGAGAATCCCCTGAAAACACATCGGGTTCCGCTGGTTTGGCGTCCTCGGCATAAACAACGGTCTCGCTGACGGGGCCCGGAGTGGGGCGATGCAAAGGCGCGGCGGGCGATGCACCAGGCAATGGCTCTGCGTCCGGATCAATGCGTAAGTGAAAGAGGATAACGGCCAGCCAGCCAATAGCCCCCACGATGGCTAGAAAAAGCAAGGCCATCAATGCGTACCCAAATTTGCTTCGTTTCGATGTCATATCGCCGCCTCCCACGTTTTCCATTATCCGCCTGCCCGCTTGTAAAGTCAACGGTCGATTCGGTAATGCACTCTTGCCATTCGGTTTCTTTATGGGTAGACTGCCGCATTGAGTCCACGATAGTTACCGCCCACAGGAGGATGCCCCATCGCCTTGCCCATTACAATTTTTCTGTTCCTGCTGACTCTGGCCGCCGGCATGCTTCCGTACGGTGGCGTGGCCTTCTGGGCCAGGACCTTGGTCGGTCTGCTTTGCCTGACGCTGGCGGGGCAGATCTACCTCAGCCACCGTCTTCACGATGCACCCATGCGTTTCGCGTTGCCGAAGAGTTGGCTTTTCAGGGCGTTCCTTGTCTGGCTGGCGGGCCTGACGATTTTCCTCGGCGTGCAATCGGTGCTGCATAAATCGGGAGGCGGCCTGTCTACCCTCTCGTCAACCCTTTTCCTATGGCTGTGTTATGGCTTGCTCGCCGCCGCCATCCGGGCGGTCAGCGGTAGCACAACCATGCTGATCATTCTCGCGCGCACGGTCGCGATCATCGGTACGTTGCAGGCGATGATCGGTATTGTGGGACTGTACACCCCGATGGGTGTCTATTCGGAGTTTATCGGCGGATCACGGGCGGCAGGCACCTTCTCCAGCGGAAACTCGTTCGGCGGCTTCCTGGCCTTGAGCCTGCCCCCGACCCTGCTGCTGGCGCAGCAGGCATTTATCCACGCCTTCAAGCACGTCATGCTCCGCAAGGCGCTGATCCTGCACGATGCCAAACGTGAAGACTACTGCCTGCTGACCGCCCTCCTCTGGCTGATGGCGACGCTCGTCCAGGCGCTTGCCCTACTGCTGTCCGGCTCGCGTGGTGCCCTCTGTGCCTCCCTGTTTGCCCTCTGCGCCCTCTGTCTCTGGCTGGTCTTCAACCGGGATCCCGATCGTAACGAGAACCGGCTGCCCATGGCGGCGAGCATGCTGACCCTGCTGCTGATTCTGGCGCTCGGTGCAGGGGGTACCTATGCCTTAACCCTCCGACGGATACAGGAGCTCAGCACGGTTCAGGAAACCGCCCTGCCCCGTACCGAGATCTGGAGTGCAACCTGGCAATTGATCCGTTCCTCGCCGCTGGGTATCGGTCCGGGTGGATACCCGGCGGAGATCCTCCGTTTCCAACCCATCGGCTATGGTGGCAAACGCATCAACCATGCCCACAACGATTACCTTGAACTGATGGCCGAGACCGGGATTCCGGGATTCCTGCTTCTGATGACGGCGACCGTGCTTTTGCTGGGGTCCACCGTCAAGCGGCTATGCGCACCGCAAGAGGGGCAATCCACCTGGGTTCGTCGAGCGGCACTGCTGTCCGTCACGGCCGGGCTGATCCATGCCGGTGTCGATTTCAACCTTTATTCGCGCCCCGGGGTCTCGCTCCTGTTCTTCACCCTGCTGGGAATGGCTATATCCCGACGCTGGCAACCCGCACCTGGGTCAAAAAACAGATTGACGAGCTGGTGCTTTGCCTTGCTGGCGATCCTGTTGACGGCCAACCAGATCCGGCTTGCGGTTGCCGATCTGAAGGTGGAACGAAACGTCGGATCCATCAATGGCAAATCCTCGCTGTATTTCTGGCTATCGACACCCTCCTATCCTGACGCTGAAGCGCTCGATCATCTGCTGGCCGCCCGGCGGCTCGCCCCCGATCTCGCGTCTGTGCATTTGAAATTGTCACGGGCGGACGTGATCACGGGGGATCGGATCATCGAGCGATTCATGCAGGAGGCACGAGAAAAAACCACAGATCTGCTACCGGAGGAACTGGAGGCGTACTTCCGCCCGCTGTTGCGTGTGGACGAAAAGCGGTTTCTCGAATCCGCCCTCGGGCACGTCGACCAAGCCATTCGCAGGGCACCGAACCATGCCGATGCCTACGCGCAAGCCGCCCACATCCATGCCCGGTTGGCCAGCCTTGAGCATGATGCCGATCGCCGTATCAATGCAATTCAAAAGACCCTTGAGGTCACGGATACGGCGCGGGCGCTGGCACCGCATGATGCTACCGTGCATCGCCTGTTGCTTGAGACCATGGCCCTGCTCGGCAAGGCGCTCGCCGACGCTCAAACCCCTGCCTTGACGGACGCCGCCCGCCAACGCGGAATCGCCATCGGGCTGCATCTCCTGCGGCTTGGCGGAGAGCCGCTGGCAGCGATCCTGTCGGCCTGGGACCGGATGGCTATTGAACCGATTGAGGCGCTGGATGCCACCACCGTCCCCTTGCACATGGAGGCCGCCGGGCAGCTTTACCAGTTCTACAATAGCCGCCAGCATGTGACGGGGGCCATGCGGGCGCTGGATGCGCTGGAGGCCGCGATCGCCAGCGAATCACTCTCCCAGGCCGGGTTCCGGAAGGCTGCCCAGGATGCATCGGTGATTGAACGGCACCGGATGCTGCTGGTCCGGGAACGGGCACTGTGGAGCCTGCGAAACCATCAGTTCGCCGCTTACCGCAAGCATGCCAGCCAGTACGAGTCGCTCCTGAATCATGAGATTAACGAGACCCTCAAGCGCTCGCTCCCCCATGAACAGGCAGCCTTGCGTTTCCGCTACCTGAACCTGCAAACCCTTTACGAGACCCGCGGACTCGACCCGGCCCATGCGCAGGAACTGGCCACGCTGATGCGGCAACACGGCGAACGCGAGGCCGTCATTGAGAACCTGCTGATGCCCTACCGTCCCGAGACGCAGAAGGATATACTGGCCGATCGCCAGGACGCCACCAACAGCCCCGCCTTTGTCATCGGTATGCAACTGCTGGGCGGACGCATCGAGTTCTGCGGCTTCTCGATCATGCAGGACACCCTGCAAACCTTCTGGAGGTTCCGTTCGACCGTCCCTTCCGACCTCCAGATGGTCGTCCACTTCCGAGACCGGGCCAATGAAACCGTGGCCTCGGCATCCGCCCGTTTTACCGAGGCCTTCGGGCGTTCGTTTGGTGTGGGATCCCCTGCGCTGGATCAACGCTATCAGGCGGATGTCAAGATTCCTGCCACCGCTGTACTGGGTGAAAGCATGTCTATCGGTCTTCGCCGCCTCTCCAATGGGCGATGGTTCCTCTCCAGCGAGGGATTGCCCCACGGTGAGTTCTATGACTGGCAGAAGCTACGCCAACCCCCCAGCAGTGACCCACAACAAGGCCTGTAGAACAGGAATAAACGGAAGGTCAATCATCATGAAATCAAGCCACACTGCCAACCGCACCCCGGCGTTCATCGCTCGTGATCCCTGGCTCGCGCCCTACGCCGCTGTGTTGCGCCAGCGCATGGATCATGCCCAATGGATGGAAAACCATTTGACCGGCGGCCAGGCCTCGTTGCTCGATTTTGCGTCGGCACATGAATATTACGGGCTGCATCAATCCAACGGTGAGTGGATCCTGCGCGAATGGGCACCGAATGCGACGGCTCTGCACCTGATCGGTGATGTTAACGGCTGGCGACCGGAGCCCGCCTTCGCCGCCAAGCGGATCAATGCCAAAGGGGACTGGGAGCTGCGCCTGCCGTTGCATGTGTTGGCCCACGGTGCCCTGTACAAGTTGCTGCTGAGCTGGCACGGTGGCAAGGGCGAGCGCATCCCGGCGTATGCGCGGCGCGTGGTGCAGGATCCCGACACCAAGCTGTTCAGTGCCCAGGTCTGGGCACCCTCGCAGCACTATGTCTGGCAACATGCAACCCCCCCGCGACCGCAGGTCTCGATGATCTACGAATGCCATGTCGGCATGGCGCAGGAAGCCGCGCAAGTCAGCAGTTACGATGCCTTCCGTGAACATACCCTGCCACGGATCAAGGCCGCAGGCTACAACACCATCCAGATCATGGCGATCCAGGAGCATCCCTATTACGGATCGTTCGGCTACCATGTGTCCAGCTTCTTCGCGGCATCCTCGCGCTTCGGTACCCCGGACGCACTAAAGGCCCTGATCGATGCAGCCCACGGCATGGGCATCCGCGTGATCATCGATCTCGTGCATTCCCATGCCGTCAGCAATGCGGCCGAAGGTCTGGGGTTGTTTGACGGCACCCCTTATCTCTACTTCCACGACGGCCCGCGTGGCCAGCATCCCGCCTGGGGTAGCCGCTGCTTCAACTACAGCAAATCGGAAGTGCTCCATTTCCTGCTTTCCAACTGCCGGTTCTGGCTGGATGAGTACCGCATCGATGGATACCGCTTCGATGGCATCACCAGCATGCTTTACCACCATCATGGGTTTGGCCCGCCCTTCACCCACTACGACGCCTACTTCAACGGATCGGTCGATGATGATGCCCTAGCCTATCTGACCCTGGCCAACACGCTGATCCATGCCGTCCGCCCGGACGCCGTGACCGTTGCCGAGGATGTCAGCGGCATGCCCGGTTTATGCGCATCGGTGGAGGAGGGTGGCATCGGTTTTGACCTGCGCCTGGCGATGGGGTTGCCGGACTGCTGGTTCAAGATGGTACGAACGCAGAAGGACGAGGACTGGAGCATGTCGACCCTCTGGCACCAGCTCACGGATCACCGGCCCGAGGAGCAGACGGTCAGTTACGTGGAAAGCCACGATCAGGCGATTGTCGGCGACAAGACCATGATTTTCGAACTGGCCGATGCGGCCGTCTACGACAGCATGGCGAAGCAATGCGAAAGCCTCGTCATCGACCGCTGCATGGCCTTGCACAAGCTCATGCGCATGATCACCGCGGCCACGGCCAGCGGTGGATACCTCAACTTCATGGGTAACGAGTTCGGGCATCCCGAATGGATCGATTTCCCGCGCGAGGGGAACGGCTGGTCCTATCACTATGCCCGGCGGCAATGGAGCCTGCGCGATAACCCGTCTCTGCGTTACCATCTGCTGGGCGATTTTGATGCCGCGCTGCTGGCGCTGCTGCAGGACTGTCCGGCGAACGCCACCGGCCCCGTCCTGCACCACCTGCACGACGGCGACAAGGTCATCGCCTTCTCGCGCGGGGCCTTGTTCTTTGTCTTTAACTTCCACCCCTCCGTATCCTTCACGGAGTACGGCATCGAGGTTCCATCAGGAATGTACAAACTCTTGCTTGACAGCGACGAAGCCCGCTTCGGGGGCCATTGCCGGATGGCTGCCGATCAACAGTTCGTGCCGGCGTCGGTGATGGATAATGCGAGGCAAATGCTCATGATCCGGCTTTACCTACCTTCTCGGACGGCTCTGGTCCTGCAGCGCCAGGTTGGCTGAGGGCGGCCGCGGGAATCCAGCCGCGTTGTTGGCGGTGCTCGATGAGCAGCCAGTCTTCATGGCGGTCGATGACCTGCACATCGCTGTCGGCGGGGATGTCAAACGTTGCAAGACTCCCGTCCGCGGGGGCCATACGGGCCGCGGTGCTGCGGGTTGCGCGGGCGATGACGTGCGGTTCGTGCGCCAGGCGTTGCTTCAGGCGTTGCGCCATGCTCGGCCCTTCTGCAGGGGATCCCTGGTTCTGCGCATCGGGCGGTGTCGTGGTCTCGGGGCGGAACTGTTCGACCACGCGGGTGCTGGCATGGTGGTAGGTCAGGGGAAACGGGCCCACGCGGTGCGTAACATAGGTTCCGAGGGTTGTGTCAAACGTGGACATCACCAAGGACGGGATCTCCTTGACCGCCTCGTCCTTTGGGATAACCGTCTGGGCAAAGACCTGCTGCTGGGCCTCGGTCTGGACTTGCTTGACGGGGTAGGTCTTGAGCAGGGGCGCTTCCGGAATCGCCGGGATGCGTAGCCCGTCCATGAAGCCCTCGCCGCGGATGCGCGTATTGACCGTGAGCAAGTCGCCGGCGACCAGCTCGGTCGGGGTCACGCTGATCTCCACCTGCAGCGCTCCGACCGCGCCGCAAAAGTCGTCTGGCGGGGGTGGCAACGGCTTGATATTCAGCAGCGCCGGAGGCATTGTGAGGTTGACCGGACGCTCCTCGATCATGCTGCCAAACAGCGAGCGCATGCGCTGCTGGGTCGTTAGCCGCAGGGCTGGCGCGAGGGTGACGCTGCCAGGCACCAGTCCGCGGGCCCTGGCCCGGTAGCGGCGGGTCTCGAGGGTTAGCGGTCCCTCGATGCGGCGCTCAATCGGCTGTGCCTCGAACGGGGTGAAAATGGCAATTTGCGAGGGATCGGGCAGGCCGGTCAGGTCAAGCTGCTGGCGGATCTCCACTCCACGGGTGATGATCGTCAGGGTGATGAAGAACGTCTCCTTCTCGAACGGCTGGGGATTGCTTACCTCCACCGTGGCATCCAGCGGGGCGTCCGGAATTTGGGCACAGACTGGCCTTGTGCAGCCCAGCAAGGCAACCATCGTGAGCGTGGAAAAGACCCATGACTTCATGGCAATACCTCCGTGGCCATCGCATCGGGGGGGATTCGTCGGGCATGTGCGTCGGCCGCCCGGTTCTCGCTATAGACGGATGACAGGACACTGGCACCTAGGACCAGGGCGAGACAGAACGCCACCGCCGAGGCTGCGATCACGAGATCGCGAAGACGGCGGCGCACCAGGAAGGCCAGCAGCCAGCCAGCCAGGAACGCGGCGGCGGCAAGGGTCATGCGCTGCCGGGCGGGAAGGCGGTAATGCCATGCCAGCGGTATGCGGTACCATGGCATCAACGCCGCCGGATCGGCCTGCTTGCCGCGCCAGGCCAGGAGCAGGTTGCGCCGGAGGTTCCAGTCTGCTCCGCCGTAGCGTTCGGCGCGCAGCAAGGCGTCCATCGCCCCCTCCGCCTCGCCAGCCATCAGAAGAGCGGTCCCATAGTTGTAGAAGAGTCCGGCGCTTGCGCTGCCCTGATCGATCAGCACAGCCATGGACTCGGCCGCCTCGGCAAACTCGGACGGCTGATCGGCGGCCAGCAGCAAGGTTCGTGTCCGCTGTGCTTCGAAATCGACCGGTGTTTCCGCACGCAGGGTGAAGGTGGCGGTCACCAGTACGATCATTGCCGTGGGGAGGGTGGTTCGTAGCGAGGAGACACGCCGCGTCTTGCGCTGGCGACGGAAGGCGGCATCGAGGGCATGAATCAGGTCCTCGGCCTTCTGTCTGCTGGCTTCGCTGACGACGGTATCCTCGCCACCGGTGAACGCGCCCTTGGTGCAGAACTCCAGTAGCCGGGCGCAGCCGGTGGCCAGCTCGTCGGGTATCCCATGGTCAAGCAGGATCTGGCGGCACTCCGCCGGGGTGGCGGCCTGGATGTGTCCGTCGCACTGGACCTGCAGGTAGGTGCGAAGGGATTCGGCAAGCGCTGTACTGGTGATTCTGCCGTCCTGAAGGTGACGGATGGCTTTCGCTGCCGCCCGCTGCCGCAAACGCCGAGTGCGCCAGGCCGGTGACCTGCGTTGCAGTAGGCGGAGCAGCAGCATCGCGAGATAGCCAAGCGGCCCGGCCCCCAGTAGCGGTAGATGCAGACGCGGATCGAAAAAACGCTCGCTGGCCGCGACATCGACATCCATGACGAACGGGGCGGGCGGTAGGTTCCCTGCCTCGTCGGCATCACTGGCCGCGTTAATCCTCACACGGCGTGCCTCGTCGGTAATCACGATATCGCCCTGCACCTCGGTCACCGCATTGGCCCGTACGGGAATGGGCTCGGTATAGACCGTGCGGTAGGTGGACGAGGCGGTGTCGTAGTAGGACAAGGCGATCGGCGGGAATTCGAGGGTTCCGGCCTTGGACGGGCGCACCATGAAACGGTAGCGCAGGCTGTCGGTCTGGGATTCGCGCCGCACCGTATCCTCGTAAATCCGGAAATCCTGGTGCAGCGCGGGTTGCACCGCCAGTTGCGGAGCCGTGATGTTGGCGAGCCGTACATCGCCACCCAGGGTAAGCGTCAGCTCCAGCGGGTCGCCGACCAGGCAGGTTTGCGTATCCAGCACCGCACTGGCCGTCAGGTTGCTGCCGATGGCTCCAATGTAGGTGTCGGGGCGCCCGTCGAGCGGCGGAGACGTGACGGTCAGGCTGACGGCGGGTGCCACCGCATAGACCGTTTCGACCCGCCCCTCGCCAGCAGGGGTGACGTGGGTGAAGATCCGGCCCTTGAAAACGACCGGACCGAACGCAAAAACGCCTTCCCGGCGTGGGGTGTACTGCAGGGCAAAGGTATATTCGTAATAGGGGATGTCCTGATACATGACGGCTTGGCGGTCAAGACGGAAGCGCGCCAGGTTCTGCTGCCCGAAGAAGCCCCCCATCGGCAATCCGCCAAGGCTGAAGCTGTTGATATGAAATGCCTCGCCGTTTCCAACCAGCTTGCTGTTCAGCAAGGTTTCGATGTTCTCACGCTCAAGCCCGCTGTTCTCCTGGGGGTCGAGGTAGGGGATGCTGAGCAGCGGCGGTGCCTGTTCCGGCAATGGGCTGTTATGGGCGTAGGGGGGCTGCAATTGACGGACGAGTATACGCAGGGTGATGGAGAACGGCTCGTCGACAATCACCTGTGGCTTGGACAGCGCCAGCGAGAGGCGTGCGGTGTCCTGCTGCGGAATGGGCGAGACATTGACGCTGGGGCCGGGCGTCGTGGCCACAACGGAGGTGCCAGACCGGATATTCAGCGGCCCGAGACGTACCGATCCGGTGCGATCCGGGACGACCCGGTATTGGAAAAGGCGACCGGTAAAACCGATGACCTCCCGGCGTCCATTGATGATGGTGAGGCTCTGGTGGCTCTCGTCGCGCTGCCCCAGGAAGCTGGCATTGGCGAGNNCATGCCCTCCTCGATATTGGCCACTCGCAGGCTCAGGGTTACGGACTCGCCGAGATAGATCTCGGCAGGCTCGACGGTCGCCTCGATGCTGACGTTACCGGCAACGGCGCGACCCGCCGCCACGCCCGCGATCACCGCCACAACGGCGATGCGCAGGGCGGCATTCAGGATGCGCCGCCAAATTCCATAACCCTGGATAACGCTAAACATCATGGGGCGG
>DIZZ01000131.1:0-1138 GCA_002428045.1 Verrucomicrobia bacterium UBA6015 | reverse complement strand
CGGGTTGTTCTTGGCAATGGCTTGCACAACGCGGACGTGTTGAACCCTCTCTTTGCATCCCACACTTACTCGCCACAGGGCGCATATCACTTCTGCGGGGATCTGTCATAATTGTCATCGTAATGCTAATGGCTACCCCGCTGAGGGAACTTGCACCATTGCGCCCAATCAAGCATTCGGCGGAAATAAAGGCTTGCTTTCGATAGAACTGGCAGCTATAACCCCACGAACAAAATGCAGTGAGGGACAGATGTTGAGCAAGCAATATTCATTCGACGATAGGCAAATTCCCGCCCGCAATGGCACGGGGCCTGCTCTCTCTCTCTCTCGATAGGTTCCATTCCCTGCCCGTCACCCCTGTTTGTGCTTCCGCACGGTGGGCGATTGTGGCCAACCCGGCACGGCTTCGTTATGGCACGGCCCGCCTGCCCCATCCTATTATCAGCCTCATTTCAGGCTATTGCGCGTGCAAACCAGGCGTCGGCCTCGTCTGCATGGGCATACGTCGCCCTGATCCGCAAGATGCTTTGCCGGTTCGTAGATTTTGTAATAGTGACAGACAGAAGGTGTGTTGAATGAAAACGATGATGTTTATCCTTGGCTTGGTTTGCGGGTCAGTGCTGCAGGTAGGAGCGGCATCCCATTCGGTCACGGCGTCGGCCTCGCTTGATTCGCGAGACTTTTCGATCACGGTACGTTCCGCCAATCCGGTATCAGGCGTTGCCATTGGCGGTTCGCAGTCGGGCAGCACCACCTATACGCGATATGTACCGTGGAAGACGACCGTGACCCTCACGGCCCCCCTGTATCATGGACGCGGTGTTTCCCGCAAGAAATTCAAAAACTGGACAGGTCACGTAAGCAGCAGCAGTCGTAGCATTTCCGTTCTTGTAACTTCTACTGTCGATGTGACCGCCGTGTTCACGAATGCGCCGGTGGTCAAGAATGACTTCAACGACGATGGCCGCAGTGATATCGGCTATTTTGCACCTTCCAGCGGTATCTGGCGCATGAAGCTGACTGGCGGCAGTTCGGTGGTCTCAAACTCGTTTGGTTATGCCGGTACCGTGCCGGTGACTGGCGATTTTGATGGTGATGGCTTGGTGGACTACGGGTGCTACGATGCGGTCGGTATTCC
>DIZZ01000176.1:2602-2739 GCA_002428045.1 Verrucomicrobia bacterium UBA6015 | reverse complement strand
AAGGCGGGCAGGCCCTTCTGCGTATGCCCTGCCAGCACGGCAGCCAGATAAACCGCACCCGGGCGTTCGGTGCCATTGAAGCCCCAGACCGCCTTCGGACGCAAGGGATCCATATCCATCGTCTCGGAGCCGTAGCA
>DIZZ01000176.1:2290-2504 GCA_002428045.1 Verrucomicrobia bacterium UBA6015 | reverse complement strand
GCCATCGGGATAGCTCAGCGTCTCGGTAATCAAGCGCGCTGCATTCTCGGCCATCGCCATGACCTGCCCTTCCAGCGATTCGCGCACGCCGCCGTAACGGCCGTCAATCGTCGGGCGAATACCAATCCTGGGAAGTGTCGTAATCCAACTCGGTGTCTTTTTAGTCGCCATTCTTTTTCTCCTTTTTTACATATCCGCTAATTTTTACTTATCC
>DIZZ01000176.1:920-2200 GCA_002428045.1 Verrucomicrobia bacterium UBA6015 | reverse complement strand
TTGAGCGAACGCTCCATCGACCCACGAAGGCTATTGGCCAGGCGCCGCTCCAGCCAGGGAGCCATACGATCTGCCGATAGATCCAGCACCTCAACCCGAGCCCGGTAACCAAACCCGATCCCGTTACGATGCTCGGCTGGCGTGAACTCGAACGAGACAACCAGCCGCCGGACATTCGCCGTAATCCGGGCGGAAACAAAGCCATCCTTGAATCCATAGCGAAGTCGTCCCGTCGCCTCGGCAGTAAACCGGATCGGGGCACTGGCCTGACAACGCGGTTGGGCAGGCGACGTCAACCGGAAAGAGCGGAACCAGATCCGCTGATTGAGGTCATACTCCCCAAGGAAATAGGATTCCGTATCACTCCAATCCTCGGCGAATTGCTCACTGAGCAGCGTATTCAGCTCGGCTGCCGAAAAACGGAAATACACACGAGGCAGAAGTCCGGCTGACGCATCAAGCCGCAACACGATCGGAATCCGCACCGCTCCCTTAAGGTCGGGCGGAATCCATTCCGCATGGACTTCGCAGCCGTCGACCAGCAGGCCGGGCGGCACCAGCCATGCCGGCAGGGGGCTGCGCTCAACCAGGTCATACAGGTAGGCCTGGCTCACCGTCACCTGCAAACCGGGGTCTGGCAACGGCCGGGCGGCAACAGGTGCTGACTCGGCAGCGTGAATGACAATACCGTCCCGTTCCATGACCAGGGGTAGCGCACGGGGCAGTACATAACAACGAAGGGTCGCCCCGATATAGCCATACTGCCAACCGAAAGCCAACAGCACCACGGCCAGTAACAGCAGCCATCGCCCCCGCACATGCCATGCTGGTCTGACCGTCGTCGTTGTCATTCGTTCAGCACTCCATTAACGGCATATCCCCAACACGGTTAATCACCCTTCGTCACCAGGGAGATACGGGTCAGCTTCTGATCATGCAATGCCCGCATCACCCGCACTACTTCGCCGTAACGGACATCCTTGTCGGCCCGCACATACACGGTCGTCGTCAAATCCACCTGGGCCAACTGGGTGATCTGCTCCAGAAGGCCGTCAAAACTGGTTGCACGGTCATTGAAATAAAGATTTCCCGCCCCGTCCAAGCTGATCACGGAGCGGTTCGCGTCGGAAGAAACCGGACTCGCGCTGCCCTGCGGCAGGTTGATCGGTACCCCCTGCTCAATCATCGGGAAGGTAATGATAAAGGTGATCAGCAGGATGAACGTCAAGTCCATCATCGGTGTCAGATTGATTTCGCTACTGACCCGCGTTGACATTAAT
>DIZZ01000176.1:0-903 GCA_002428045.1 Verrucomicrobia bacterium UBA6015 | reverse complement strand
GTTCAAGATCGCCGACCAGTTCCTGCGAGAAATTATCCATCATCACCGTCAACTGCCGCACCTTGTCGCTGAGGGCGTTATAACCGAGCGAGGAGGGCAATGCCACAAACAGTCCGACGACGGTGGTTCCCAGCGCACCGGCAATCCCGGGGGCAACCTCGGAAAGCAATGCCGAGCCGGAACCGGTCATGCTGCCGAACGCCGTCATGACCCCGAGCACCGTGCCCAGCAGCCCGAGGAACGGTGCCGCACTCGACGCACTGGCCAGATAGGACATGTTGGCCTCCAGCAGCAGCGCCTGCTCGGCGACTGTCCGCTCGGCAGCACTCTGGACAGAGTGGATCTGCCGATCGCTGAGGGTGATCTTGGCTAACCCGCCATCCTCCGCCTGCAAGCGAGAGGCGGAGGTCCCCTGCACATTCAGCACCGCCTCCAACGCCGTGCAGGANNTGATCATAGATAGCCTGCAACGGGGACGCCTGGGTATGCCGTTTATCGAGAAATAACGCCGCCGGATGTTCAAGGATCCGGTACCGCCTCAGGAAGGCAAGACACTCGCGTTTGCACGCTTTCAGGTAGAACCATTTTGAAAACATCAGTGCCCACACATAAATCGAGCCAAGGAACAAAATTCCCATGATCACATAACCGGTTGCATCGCTCTTCAGCATAAGTGAAAGCGTGCTTGCTGCAACAGGCATCATCAGGAACATATCGGGAATCACCATCATGCCGCCATCCTCGCCGTTATCAACGGCCAACACACATTACGGGATTAAAAAAAAGGCGACCGGCACAAGGCCGGCCGCCAGTTAACATACGTCGTGACTACACCTTCTTCTTCGCGGGAGCAGCCTTCTTTGCGGGAACTGCTTTCACTGCCGGGGCTGCTTTCTTCGCTGG
>DIZZ01000184.1:4892-5761 GCA_002428045.1 Verrucomicrobia bacterium UBA6015 | reverse complement strand
GAAGCCATGGGGCACGGGACATGCCTTGCTGGCGGCTGCTGAGGCGGTGTCGGATCCGTTCGCGGTGATCAATGCCGACGATTTCTATGGGCAGTCCAGTTATGCGTTGCTGGGCGACATGCTATCGCAGCCGATCGTTGGGCGCATTCCCTGTTATGCGCTGGTGGGTTTCCGGCTGCGCAATACGTTGTCTGATCATGGGCATGTTTCGCGGGGCATTTGCCGGTGTGATGCGGCGGGNNATGTTGACGGCAGTCAATGAACTGACGCATATCGAACGGGCGGGGCAGGGGGCAATACACCGCGATCCGGCGGGGGGCGAGGCCGTTCACCTCACGGGTGATGAATACGCATCGATGAATATGTGGGGCTTTACGCCCGATGTGTTCGGCCCGCTGCAGCGGCTTTTCGAGGATTTCCTGGCCATCAAGTCGGGCGACCTGAAGGCGGAGTTCTATCTGCCGTCGGCGATTGATCGGTTGATCACCGCCGGGCAGGTGACCTGCCGTGTGCTGCCGACCGATTCACGTTGGGCGGGGGTGACCTATAGCGAGGATCGGGCCTCGCTGCAGTCGTTCATCGCAGAACAGATCGGCGATGGATATTATCCCTCGCCGCTGTGGGTCGGCTGACGAGAAAGTACCCGGAGCATCCTGCTCCGGGATGGGAAAGCCAATGGGGGCGCGACGCAATAAGCTGCATATATCTTGCGACGTTGACGCTTTTTCGTGTTGACGGATTCCCGTCAATTTACCTGAAGGTGATCGATAATGCGATTGATCAGGAACGTATTTTCCGTCTCGACCGCATCGCCTGCATTCATGCCGTGGACGCATTGTGACGCTTTCCACTTGCCCAGCATCCCATTT
>DIZZ01000184.1:0-4871 GCA_002428045.1 Verrucomicrobia bacterium UBA6015 | reverse complement strand
AGGAATACAAGCGCGTCTGGAAAGACGAATGGTTAAAGACGCTCTGCGCCTTCGCCAATGCACAGGGCGGAACGTTGGTGATAGGGTGCGATGATTGGACCATTGAGAACCTAGTGGGGCCGCACGCCTCGCATCCTGGCAATCCTGACATCGCCAACGCATTTTTTCGCGCTGGCCTTATCGAAGCCTGGGGCCGGGGCATGGAGCAGATCTTCGAAGCCTGCACCGCTGCGGAAAACCCGAAGCCCCGGATCGTGACGGAACCGGGTGGCCTCTGGCTCGAATTCCCCTTTGCGATTGGGCAAGCACCAGGTGGTCAAATAGGTGGTTCAATCAGTGGTGCAATGGGTGGTCAAATGGGTGGGGCAATCGAATTGACTGACCGTCAGCATGATCTCATTGGCCTAATTCGAGCCGACACACGATAAACAGAAGCTCGATGTTCTTGATCTTTGCTCACTTGATTGCTAGCTTGCTGGTGGATCACCGCAAGGGTTCCGGGCACGGATTGTCCCTACGGTTAGTCGGAGCGGGTGCCCCCGCCCCCGGCTATTTATACAGATCAGTACGGGATTAACGGGGAAAGCAGGCGGTATGCCTCAATATGATCACCTCTCACAAGAAGAGCTTGTGCGGCTGTTGCAGGCGCGGGACCGGCAGTTTTCCCCTAGAGGATCGAAGGCCCACCGGCTATTTATAATTCACTGCCTGTTTTTGTCTTATTTAGATTGAATCTCACGGAATGATGGTGTAACAAGAACGTCATGTCGAAAGCAGTTATAAAGACCAAAGTAAAAAAAACGGTTCTCCGGTACGGTGCTGGCGAGTTGTATGGCTTTGATGTTACCGCCTTGCCAGCAGACCGAATTCGGGTGCTGTCTAACGCCGCCTTCAAATCACAACCATGTCCGTTTCGCGGTGGTGTCTGCAACAAGGCTGGCGGTGTTTGTACCCTCCGTCAGTTCTCAAAGCTTGGTACGGACGTTGCCGTAGTTGAGGATTCTTCACTTGTGGCAACCTGCCCGTCGCGTTTCTATGACACAGGAGTTGCCTTGGCGTGGGTCGGACGAACACTCCTGGAAACGGAAGCCCCGCTTGTTCTGACGGAACTCCCTTTTCTAATGTCTACTACGCCGGGCGAGTCGGATGAGCCTTCCTCAGTAGGTAAGATCGACGTGGTTCTTGTGCACCCCGACACGACCACTCTCCGTTGGTGTGCACTCGAAGTCCAGGCGGTCTACTTCTCGGGCGCGTCGATGTCCAAGGATTTCAACGTCATGAAAAAATGGGTTGAGTCGGGGTTGCCGTTTCCGCAGGGAATCAGGCGTCCTGATTTTCGTTCTTCAGGCCCGAAACGTTTAATGCCGCAGCTTCAAATCAAGGTGCCGACCATCTCTCGATGGGGAAAGAAAATGGCTGTTGTTGTTGATCTTCCCTTCTGGGAATCGCTTGGCAGCATTACCGAGGTAGACCACGTATCCAACTGTGACATTGCTTGGTTTGTTATGAAATACGCTCACAACGGAACTCGTTTCCGTATGGAGCCAGCAGGGTTGCATATTACAACACTCGACCGTGCCGTCGAAGGACTTACCGGTGGGAAGCCAACAAGCCTTTCTGTCTTCGAGAAGACTCTCCGTAAGAAGCTGGTGAATTTATTGCCCCATTGAGGTCAAGCCAGTCTAGGTTTCGGCTGATTAGAAGCTCAGTCATTTCTGCATGATGGGTATTTTTCATGCAAATGGGGCTGCACTGGAAACCAAACTCCCGAGCCATATCCTGAACGGCGCTGTCATTATCATAACTCATTAGAAATGCCCCGGACACGGCGGCCATCTTCTCGAATAGGCGGCGGTGATCTATCTTCCAATTTCGATAGAGCCTTCGTGCCGCCTTCATATAAGGCGGGTCAACGTAGAATGCCGCGCTGTCGTCTGCTCGGTATTCTTCAATCAAGTCAAACCCATCCCCAGTGAAGAAACTTATTCTGTCAAGATTCATGCTGATTTCGCGGATTCGACGGGCCAATGTTTCTGGATACCACCGGGAGCCAAGCCCCCGGTTGTTTTCGCCGTTCTTTACCAGTCCCGCCCCCGGTGCCATGATCCCGCCTCGCTGAACCCGGTTCCGAAGCAATGTAAGAAATGCCCTTCGTCTTAGAGAAAGGGGTGCCCCGCCGGAGTCTTCTGCAAGTGCCTGATGAACATTCGCTGCCGTTAGCTCGAACCCCAAAATTTCTTGTGCAAGCCAATCGCCTTGTCCGTTTAATATCGTCTTCCAAACCGCCGACACCCCTTCATCAGTTTCTGCCATAATCACATGGCTGGCGTGCCTCTCGAATGCGACAGTGAGGCTTGCGATTCCTCCTCCAGAAAAAGGTTCAACGAATAACCCGGGATTCTGCGGGAGACTGCGCAACCATGCACGAAGGATGGGAACGAGCCATGTCTTGCCGCCCGGATACCGGAAGGGACTCCGTTGCGGAACGCTCGCGACGTTAACTGGTCTAGTAGTGTTCAGTGATTTGGATGTTTCTTCCAATTCCAGAACATAAACGCCGTTCTCCTCCCGAATGCCACCTGCCCGCTTCGAATCAAGCTCCCAAGCAACGGCCATGATCTCGTCCGAAAGCACGGAGGGAACCCTTATTACGCTGGTCTTGCCGCATTTCCATTTAGGGAGGTAGGTTGTTGCTGATCTTGCCATAATTACCTTTCTTTAGCGATACTGTACGTCCCTTGTTACGCGGGTGCAAGCATTTTTTAGCAAACCCTACGATTCAGACAGTGGGGAGGGGAAAGGCGGGGCATGCTGTATGGATGCGAGCAACAGTCTGGCATTCTCGCGCTGAAAGTCGCTTCGCGTCGCCGCGTTCCCGACGAGAATCCGTAATAGGCCGAAAAAGCGGGTATAGTATGCTGGTCATTGTTGTTGACGTTCTCAGGCAGGATGTTGCGCGCACGGCCCCTTTACGGAGAGCCATCCGTGGCAGCCGATACACGTGAGCGTGAGCGTTTTCGCTTGGTCAACTCGCGCAGCTTTTCCCTGGCGGATTCAGGAACGGCCAGAACCATATCGGTAGTCGAGCTTGTCGAACACCGCATAATAGTTGGCAGTTCCTCGATCATGCGACGCTTGCTCGCCTTGTTCAGAACCTTGCGCCCCTGCCTGAGGATCTGCTGCTGGAGCAACGAATAGTTCAGTGCGGTGAAGACGATCTGATTGCCGTCCATACCGCCAATGAACCCGATGCCGATTTACTCGCCCTCGCCAATGATGAACAACGACGTGACCGAGGAGGCCTGTGCGCAGCATTTCGTAGTCAGCACCCGCAACCTGTTCGATGCCCTGAAAAGCAGAGTGCCCGTTGAGAAACGCACACGGGATGTCTTTACCCATCAAATCCAGCAGGAGATGAATTTCTCCGCCGAGCTTTCACCTGAGCGCGCTGCACGCGAGGCGCAGAATGTGCTGCTGAAAAACAAAACCTTTGATCCTCGCGAGCTACGGCGAGCACTCCTGAGAAAACTGGCACTGGTCATGCGTGAGGAATCGATGGCCGAAGCGAATGACCCCCGGAATGTCGGCTATTTCCTTGATGTGATTCTTGCCACCCATCGCGAACTGCTGTACGAAGCGCAAAAGGCAGCCCATGCCGTTAATGCGGAAATCAGCGAGGCCGAGGATTTGCCCGACGAACTGATGTGGGCCGTTGCCCTGCCTTTTTCTTTCTCTTGGACTTTTTCATTGGCCTCGCCATCCGGAGCAGGATGCTCCGGGTATGTTTCTGGCAATGCCGTTTCCAAATACCGGTTCTGCGGTGGCACAGAATCGGTTCTCCGGGACCGCCGGGCTCTGTACCGGCAGCGTGGCATGGGCAGTGGCTTGCACGACGCGGACGGGGTGGAACCCGTCCCTCCCGGGGTGGGGTGGAACCCGCCCTTTGGTTGCCACACTTAATCGCCCCCCCTTCGTCCCCACCCTTACTCGGATACCCTTGTCGTTCCCTCTTCGTTGATCGTCCCTTAGTCCTCTCCCCGAAAGCTACGGTTTTCCTAAGGGAACGCTGATCTTATGGACAAGAAAAAAGCCAGCCAGCCTTGCGGCTGACTGGCTTCTGTTGATGCTGTGGCTGGCGACTAGCAGCCGAGGCGCTTCTTGAGCGTATCAAGCTGTTTCCACATCCGGGCCGGTACGCGATCCTTGCCGAACTTGGCGAGGAACTCCTCGACATCCGTCATTTCCCCCTGCCAGGCCGACTGATCGATGCGAAGCAGCTCCTTGATTTCCTCGGTGGAAATCTTCAGGCCGGAGACATCCAGTGCTTCCGGGGTCGGGACATAGCCGATCGGGGTTTCCACGGCGGCCGCCTTGCCTTCGACGCGCTCGCACATCCACTTCAGGACGCGGGCATTGTCGCCGAAGCCCGGCCACAGCCACTTGCCTTCCGGTGACTTGCGGAACCAGTTGGTGTAGAATATCTTCGGTGCCTTCGCGCCAAGCTTGTCGCCCATCGCGAACCAATGCGCGAAGTAATCCGCCATGTTGTAGCCGCAGAACGGCAGCATGGCGAACGGGTCGCGACGGACAACGCCTTGCTGGCCGAAAGCGGCTGCGGTGGTTTCCGAACCGAGGGTGGCAGCAGCGTAAACGCCGTGTTCCCAGTCAGCAGTCTGGCAGACCAGCGGCACAGTCGACGCGCGACGACCGCCGAACAGGAAGGCCGAGATCGGCACGCCGTCAGCATTCGACCAGTCCTTGTCGATGCACGGGCACTGCGCTGCGGGGGCGGTGAAGCGTGAGTTTGGATGCGCTGCCTTGGTGCCTTTCTCCTTGGCAATTTCAGGCGTCCAGTCGTTGCCCTGCCAGTC
>DIZZ01000247.1 GCA_002428045.1 Verrucomicrobia bacterium UBA6015 | reverse complement strand
GCGCTTTATCCCACTTTCAGGATTCTATATGAACAAGGACGGGGCACCCCGGCAAGTCACGCTTGGTCCCCTACCCTGATGCAGCATGAACGGAGGGGAGACCATGACCACGGCGAACGAACGCTATGTGACCACGGCAAGCTGCGAGCAGCGCAGCGCCAACATGCTGGAGAACCAGGGTGCCATGCTGGCCAAACTCGAAATCATCGAGAAACGGCTTTTCAGGGATAACGGCAGCGTCTCCATGCAGACCCGCATCGACCGCCATGACCAGACCCTGCGTCTGATCCTGTGGGTCGTGGGCATCATCGGCAGCACCCTCCTCGTCGGCCTCACCGGCGGGCTGGCCCTGCTGGTACGAGAGATCCTGACACGGGGGGCCGTGCCTTAAAAGACGAAAAACGAAACAAAAACTTGCTTACTTTTTGCTTACTTTATAAAACTCGAAATGAATGGAACGAAGCGGAAAACTGAAGCGGCAATTTTGTCATGAACCACTAGAAACCCTAATAAAACAGGGGGTTTTATTGGTTTTCGAGTGGTAGAAGTGCACGGGCTCGAACCGTGGACCCGCTGATTAAGAGTCAGCTGCTCTACCAACTGAGCTACACTTCCACAAGCGACAAAAAAATTGGAGCGAGCGAAGGGATTCGAACCCTCGACGTCCACCTTGGCAAGGTGGAGCTCTACCACTGAGCTACGCTCGCTTGATATCCTCAAAAAGGATGTCACGTAATTTACCGATTCCGTTTTAGATTGCAACCTTTTTTTTGAGTTATATTTTTGCGGGTGAATTTGCGCGGGGCGAAAGTCACTAGAGAACGGGACAGGTCTTTTCATTGAGCAGCCCGGACGAACCGTTTGCCCGTCCATCTTTCACCCTCGTTAAGATCGGCGGATATAAACCCCGCGCGGGATGCCTGCGTCCATTTTCCTTTCTTGCGCCGCTCGTTACCCAGTGCCTGAACGCCCGTGAACCTGGGTGGAAATCGATAGGCAAACATACACAAAAAGTATTCCAATCTCGATGATTACCTGATACAAATATTAAAAAAGGGAAGCGAGAAAATGAAATCTGTGAACATTAAGTTGGACGATGCGTTGATTACGTTTGATGGTGAACGGCTCGTGGCGAATACAGGGATAATGACCCGATCATGGCGATGGACGGGGCGAGGATTCCTGACTACGGAGATCAAGGCCGGGGAAACGGCCCGTGGGTCTCTCTGTCACGGGGATTCTCGGGATGCCGACTGGCTTCTGCCGGTGGTCGAGGGGACCAATCCAGAAGCCGAGCTTGTCAGCGCAGAGGCGGTCATATCGGATGATGAGGGGTTTACGTCGAGGCATGTCCGGTTCAGGGCCGAGCTGCATTACGCCGAGGTGCGTCTGGCGGTCCGCTTTGACGTCTGGGCTTATCCTCAGGCCCCGGGGATCCGTGTTCATCTTTCGGTGAGGGCGCTTGAGGGGTTCACGTGGGACGGAACCCTGGATCGGTTGGAGACCACAGAAAAAAGTCTGCGGGAAGCCCGCCTTGGTCGTGGATATCAGCGGCTGGATATCCTTCCGATGTCATTCAAGGGAAAGCGCCGTCGTATGATCGGTTATTTTTCCGATACGCAGAACCGAAACGACCCTTGGCTGGATATCCTGCTGGAAGCCGAGGATGCGAAGCCGCTCGACTATCCTTATGTCTGTGAATGGTCGAATGCGTTGTGTGTTGAGGATAACGCATGGGGCGTGGCCATGGTCAAGGAGTCGCACAAGTGCGTCAACCAGCGGGGGGTGGATACGGGATTCTTCGCCTGTGACCCGGAGTACGGGTTGGAATCCTATGGCTGGGGGATTCGTCCGTCCGAGATCGATCAGAAATGGCGGCCTGCATGGGCAACGTGGTGTCTAGTTTACGCGTCCGATGAGCGTTCGCGCCTCCGCGCCTTCAAAACCTTTGATCGTCTCCGGTTCCCGTTGACGGATCGGGATATCTATATCCAGGCCAACACGTGGGGCAGTTCGCAGGGATCGAAGCAGCACCGTGACGCAGCGGGAGAGGAGAATGTCCTGCGCGAGATCGCGAGTTGCGCTGACCTGGGGATTGATGTGTTGCAGATCGACGATGGCTGGCAGGGCGATCAGTGCCTGGAATGGAATCCGATACCACCGCGATACCCCAACGGTTGGTCGGCGGTTCGCGATGCGGCCAAAGCAGCCGGGGTATCGCTGGGGCTGTGGATGGCGGCCGTTCCACCGACGCTGGACGACATGGAGCGTAATATTCAGGACGGTGGATTTGTGTCGCTAAAACTTGATTTTGCAGTGCTCAATAACCGTCAAAAAATCGATGATCTGATGGATAAAGTCCGAGCGCTCGTCCTGGGGCGCAGTCACCAACTGCGGATCAATTGGGACGTGACCGAAATCGATGTCCGCTACGGTTACTTCTTTGCGCGGGAGTTCGGCTGCATCTATCTTGAGAATCGCAAGCCGGAAATCCCGGTGACGGTTGTCTATCGCCCCGGAACCGTATTGCGGGACTTGTGGCAGATCGCGCGTTACTGCAACTTGCTCAAGTTCCAAGGCTCGATCCAGAATATCGACAGCGTCAACAAGCGCCTGTCCGATGCGGGGGCATACCACCACGCGTATTGCACGGCCATCGCGCTGATGAGTACACCGCTGTTCTTCTGCGAGACGCACCTTTACAGCGAACAAGCGAGGGATGAGATCCGTCCGTTGCTGGCCGCTTATCGTAAGGTCCGTGCCGATATCTATCGGGGCGTCGTGCATCCGATTGGCGAAACGCCTGATGGCGCAAGCTGGACCGGTTTCGAGTGCGAGCTGGTGGATGAGAAGCGAGGCTTCTTCACGCTGTTCCGGGAGCCGGGCTCGGAGGAAAAAACGTATGCTTACTGCCTGCCGCATCTGGCTGGACGCACGTTGCATCTGGAAAACCTGCTAGACGGTGCCTGCTGGACGTCTGTGGTAGGGGTGGACGGACGGTTTGAAATCACGATAGGGAAGGCCAGTGACTTCCGGTTTCTTGCCTATAATGTGAGCATTTCCTCGGTAAATTCACGCTGTTGCAAGACCGATTAAGGGGGGGGATGGATGGCACGATTATGCCGATGCAACCAAGTTGCCCCCGGTTTTGCTCGGATGCACGGGCACCCACATCAGTGTATCCTCAAGAAAGTTGTAGCGTTTCAAGTTACGCAGTGTTATATGGGTACGGCGTGTGCGTTTGAAATTGTATGAAAGGGGCGGATGGTATGCGTAAGTGGGCTGATTTGTCGCTGAAGGTCAAGATGCTATTCCTTGGTTTGTTCGGGATTATTCCGCTCTTTGTCACGTTGGCGATTGCGCTGACCATCGCCGAGGGATCCCTGCGGTCGGAAGCCCAAAAGCGCATGGAGGGGCTGTTGTCCTCGAAGGGGGGGGAGATTCAGCGCTATTTCGATGGCATCCGTGATCAGGTCATCACGTTTTCGGAGGATTTGATGGTGGTAGGGGCGATGCGTGACTTCCGCCTTGGCTTCGCGCAGGAGGCTGTCCCTGCCGAGCAGGATCTGGCGATGATGAACGCGGCGGTTGAACGTTACTACCGTGATGAATTCAATGCAAGGTACAGGACCGACAATGGTGGAACTGATTCGGAATGGCGGCGTTCCCTGGGCATGCTGGATCCCCGCTCGATCATGTTCCAGTATCGGTTTATTGCAGAGAACCCGAATCCGCTGGGCTCCAAGGACAAGATGGAGAAGCCCAATGACGAGACGGTATATGGGGGGATGCATGCGGTGATCCACCCTATCGTCCGGAGCTACCTTCAGAAGTTTGGCTATTATGACGTCTTCCTGGTTGAACCTGAGCAGGGTCTGATTGTCTATTCCGTGTTCAAGGAGCTTGATTACGCAACCTCTTTAATTGACGGGCCTTACGCGGACACCAAGTTTGGTAAATGTTTCCGTGCGGCCAACGCCTTGACCACCCCCGGGGAATTCGCCTTTGTCGATTTCGAGCCTTATGCGCCGTCTTACATGGCGCAGGCCAGCTTTATCGGGGCACCGATCTTTGATGGAACAAACAAGATCGGCGTGCTGATGTTCCAGATGCCGCTCGACCGGATCAATGCCGTTATGAATTCTCGCGATGGGCTCGGGAAACGTGGCGAGACATTCCTGGTTGGGCGGGGCGCTAGCGGACAGACCGAATTGCGAAGCAATCGCGTTGATTCGGATGGTAAGTCGGTTGCTCGCATCGGTGACACGGTTGAAAGTCCGGCAGTAAGCCGTGCGATCGGTGCAACGGCGGTATATACGCAGGAAACATGGGATGGCAGTGATATGCTAGTGGCGGCGTTGCCGATCACGATCCTTGGCCAGTCGTGGGCGGGTGCCTGCATCCAGCCCGAATCGGAATCGCTGGCATCTGTGGGATCGCTCTTACTGCAGGGCATCCTTGTTGCCGTGATCTCGACACTGGTCATGCTGGTGGTGACCTACCTGATTTCGAGAAGCATTTCCGCTCCGCTGATGAAAAGCGTCGGCCTGCTCAGTGTGGTTGCTGAGCATGGTGATGTAACGGCGACGGTTGATGCCGCGTTGTCCTCCCGTCGTGATGAAATCGGACGCATTGCGTCTGTGATCGGGAAAATCATTGCGGTTTCCCGTGATCAATCCACGCTTGTTGGTGCCATTGCGTCCGGGGATTGGTGCGTAAAAGCCAATGTCCGATCGGATCGTGATGATCTTGGCATATCGTTGAACCAGATGGTCGACAAGGTCAATGAAACCCTAGCGCAGGTGCGAACCGCCGTTGACGAGGTCAGCAGCGGAACCTCGCAGATTGCGGGTGCCTCGCAGAGTTTGAGTCAGGGGGCGACAGAGTCGGCGGCGAGCCTGGAGCAGATCAGCGCGTCCGCCTCGGAGATCGGCCAGCAGGCCAAGCACAATGCCGAGACCGCCACGCAGGCCAATCAACTGGCGCTCATGGCCAAGGCCTCTGCGGAGACCGGTGCCCGGCGCATGGATGCGCTGAACCAGTCAATGCAGGCCATTACCGAGTCGAGCGGTCAGATCGCCAAGATCATCAAGACCATCGACGATATCGCCTTCCAGACCAACATCCTGGCCTTGAATGCAGCCGTGGAGGCGGCGCGTGCAGGGCGGCATGGCAAGGGCTTTGCCGTCGTCGCTGAGGAAGTCCGTAGTCTAGCCGCACGCAGTGCCAAGGCGGCGAGGGAGACGGCCGATCTGATCGAGGGCTCGAAGGGCCGCGTGGATGAGGGCAACCGCATTGCGCAGGAGACGGCCACGGCGCTTGGCGAGATTGTCGGCGGGATTGTCAAGGTCGGCGATTTGGTGGGCGAGATGGCGGCGGCGTCGAACGAGCAAGCCCAGGGGATCGCGCAGATCAGCCTGGGTCTTGGGCAGATCGACCAGGTGACGCAGCAGAACACCGCCACGGCGGAAGAGACCGCTGCCGCCGCAGAGGAACTCTCCGGCCAGGCCGACGAGCTGCGTGGGTTGGTGGGGCAGTTCAAGTTGAAGGGGCAGACTCAAGACCGCAGACCGCAGACTGCAGACCACAGACCGCAGACCAAGGTGCCGTCAGGGGCCGGGCGTCGGGCGTCGGGCATCGGGCGTCCTGTTACGGGGGAATGCAAGACCATTGGTGTTGCCGCCAGGCGCCCTGCTCCGGCATTGCCAGCGCCAGCGGTCAAGGGCGGTTGGGAGACGATGCAGAAGCCAGCATCCAAACCTGTCTCGAACGAGGATATTATTTCGCTTGAAGATAAGGATTTTGGTCGATATTAATAGGCTGAAGGCGTGCGCCTATAGCACATCAACTAGGGGAGGCGACGGTTATGAAGTATGAACGCATGACGAAAGCAGCGATGGTCGGGATTGCCATGGTGGGCGCTGGATTGTTGGCGCAGAACGGGGGGGCCGCACCGGCTCCGGTGACGTCAAAATATGATGTCAGTCTCTATGGCTATATCAAACTTGATGCGGCCTATGATTCGCAGCGGACGTTTGCCGGAAATCTAATGTATTACGTCCTGCCGGAGGGTAAAGATGGGGGGCAGGACGAATTCAACATGACGGCGAAGGAATCCCGTTTTGGGATGACCCTCACTGCACCACCAATTGACGATTACAAGATTTCAGGAAAGATCGAGACAGACTTCTACGGGGGTGGCGCGACAGAGAATTCGCCGGCTCTGCGCTTGCGTCTGGCGTATGCGGATGTCGAGAATGGGCATTGGATGTTAAGGGCGGGGCAGGACTGGGACACCTTTGTCAATCTATTGCCGCGCACGATCAATTTCACGTCGTTGGCCGATGCGGGCGCATTGGGACTACGGCGTCCCCAGGTTCGCTTGACGCATACCTTGCCACTCGGCGAAAAAACCAAGCTGGTATCCAAGCTTGCTGCTGCGCGTACGATTGGTCAGGATCTGGATGGCGCAGGCCAGGATGATGGTGCGGCGGCTGCCTATCCTACGGTTCAGGGAAATGTTTCCGTTGAGACGCCTGGGATTGCCGGGCGCCCGATGATGATCGGCATCTCCGGTCATGCAGGCTCGGAGACGATGGCCGCCTATGCAGCGACCGAGGGGGGCAGCGAGGTTCCCGAGGCTGATTATGATACCTGGTCGGTGATCGGTACGATGGGTATGCCCTTGAGCAAGGCGCTGACGCTGCAAGGTAGCGTTTGGACAGGCGAGAATCTGGACACCTATTTTGGTGGGATCGGCCAGGGCATCAACAAGACGCTGCGGCGCAGTATCAGCGCGTCGGGAGGGTGGCTCCAGTTGATGTTGGATGTGACGGCGAAACTGAATCTCAACGTGGGATATGGGCTTGACAGTCCGGACTCGGTTGATCTTAATGCGGGGGATCGCGCGAAGAATGAACTGGTATTCACGAGTCTATATTACCATTTGAACAGTGCGGTTGTCCTCGCCTGTGAATACTCGAATATGACGACCGATTATATGGCGAATGCGGATGCCACGGCGGATCGGGTGCAAGGTTCTCTGATTTTCAAGTTCTGAGGTGACAGACTGCTGAACGTGGAGACCGGCATGGTCAACCCCGTTCAGAAGACATCAAACGGGGGGCACATGGCTAGGATTCTTGTGGTTGAGGATGATCTGATCACGCGGCAGATGCTTGGGATCATGGTCGATGCCCTTGGGCATATCCCGGTATTCAGCCCGGATGGACTGCATGCCCTTGAAACGCTAGCGGTTGATCCTGATATTCAGATGGTGATCACCGATGTGGTGATGCCCCGGATGGATGGAAAGCAGTTGATACGGACATTGCGGGATTCCGACCGGTATCGGTCGCTACCCATTATCGTGACCTCGGGGATTGTCGGCCCGAAGGATATTGCCGAGCTACTCCGGACGGGGGCCTCGCGGTTCCAGCCAAAACCGATTGATATCGCCGTGCTGGAAGAGAATATCGACAGTGTGTTGAACGGTGGGGAGGCAGACGGTTTCTCGGGTCATGCCGGACTTAGAACGGATGGTATAAATGAGTGAGAGTGAAGATATTGAGTTGATTGACTCCTTTGTGGCGGAATCGCTGGATATGCTCGATGAGGTGGAGCCTATCTTTATTGCGCTGGATGGATCGTCTGCGCTTGAAATGAATGATGACGCCATCGGCGCGGCCTTTCGTTTGTACCACTCGATCAAGGGTGCCTCGTCGTTTCTCGGGTTCCCGAATGTAACCGGGATTACGCATACCGCCGAAACGTTGCTGGGTATGTTGCGCTCGGGTAGCATTGCCGTAAGTGGTGATTTTGTTGCCGCTCAATTGGAGACGATCGATCTGCTGCGGACGATTTTCCTGCAGATCAAGGATTCTCGCAACGATGGGGGGTTTGAGCAACAGCGTGAAGTGATCGTTATGCATCTTGAATCGGTCATGCAGTCGGACGGGAAATCATCAAAGGAGGCAGATTTTAGCATAGCGGACGCGACGGCGGAAGCGCCCGTTGCTGATGTCACCGTCGAGCCCGATGCCATGGAACAGGATATACCGGAATTTGAGATATCGGGGGAGATGCGTACCCGCTTCTGTCAGGACTCGGCCGAGGTTCTTGATGAGGCAGAGCAAACGTTGATTGCCTTGGAGACGGCATCCGGTGATGAGCGGACCCCGTTGGTTGCGGCGGCGTTTCGCCATTTGCACAGCTTCAAGGGCAATTGCGGCTTCATGCAATTGGGCGATCTTGAAAAACTGAGCCATAAGATGGAGAACGTGCTTGGTAGCATGCGCGATGGCGTTATTGAACCGAATGACAGCAATATCGGGATCCTGCTCAAGACGCTGGACTTGCTCAAGGGGGCGCTGGCGGAAGTCGGCGGGGGAGGCAACGGCGAGATCCGCAGTTGTAAGGCGATGCTGCAGTTCATCGACGAGATGGTGCTGGGTGCCCAGTCCAAGACGGACGCCCCTGTGGTGAAGCCCGCCGTCCAGACGGCTGCGGCCGCGACTCCACCACCCACTCCGCCTCCGGCGGCACCCTTGAAAGGCGAGGCCGTGGCTCCTGCGCCCGCGACGTTGCACGATGAGATCAAGCGCGCTGCCGAATCCCGTAAACCCACGGCGCCAAAGGCTGAGCAGCCTTCTGCGGCCAAGGGGGGAGATCCGGTGATGCCTGATGGTGCTGATGCGAGGCCGTCGACGGCATCGGCGACGGCGTCGTCAGGAGGTAGCATCCGGGTCGATGTCGATAAGCTCGATTCGCTCATCAATCTGGTGGGCGAACTGATCATCGCGGAAGCCATGGTGCTGCGAAATCCAACGTTGCTGGCGATTGAGGATGAGGCCCTTGAGCGGGGGATCCACCAGTTGCGGCGTGTATCCACGGATTTGCAGGATGTCGCTATGTCGGTGCGCATGATCCCGTTGGCGGCCACGTTCCGACGGATGATCCGCCTGGTGCATGACACGGCCAAGAAAAGCGGCAAGCAGGCCGTCCTCTCCCTCGTTGGAGAAGATACCGAGGTCGATAAGAATGTGATCGAGCAGATTGGCGATCCTCTGGTGCACATCATCCGGAACTCGGTTGATCATGGCATCGAGCCGCCGGAAGACCGGGTCAAGCTGGGTAAGAAACCCGAGGGGACGGTGATTATCGAGGCTCGCCATGAGGGCGGTGAGGTCTGGATTATTATCCGTGACGACGGTCGGGGTCTGGATCGCGCCAAGATCCAATCCAAAGCGATGCAGCGAGGACTCCTGAAGGGGGTGGCGGAAGAGCACACCGACGAGGAGATCTTCGCGATGATTTTCCATCCGGGGTTTTCGACGGCGGACAAGGTTACCGATATTTCGGGACGTGGTGTTGGCATGGACGTGGTCAAGAAGAACATCGAGAAGCTCAATGGCAAGGTCCGTGTCAAGAGTGTAGCGGGTCAGGGCACGGACATCATCCTGCAGATCCCGTTGACCATGGCGATTATCGACGGCATGCTGGTGCGTGTGGGGTCGGGGCTTTACACCTTGCCCCTGCTGGTCATTCGCGAGTGTATTCCGCATCCAGCAAAGGCCCGGTTCACCATTACGCCGGATGGCGTTGAGAGCATTCTTGTCCGGGGTGAGCTGATCCCCGTGCTGCGTTTGCATAAGATCTTCAAGAAGGCGGGCGCGGAGAAGGAGCTTTCCAAGGGAATTCTTGTGGTGGTGCAGACGGAAAGCGAGCCTGTCGCCTTGCTGGTTGACGAGCTTGTCGGGCAGCAGGAAACCGTGATCAAGGGGTTGTCCTCCTATCTGGGGCATGCCCGGGGGATTTCTGGTTGTACGGTGCTGGGCAACGGTGAGGTAAGTCTGATTATTGATGTCGCCAGCCTGATTGCGATGCGTGAGGAAAGGGCTGATCATGAGGGATGAGCAGTCCAGTGGTACGCTGTTGACGGAGTCCGAGTTCACGACGATCCGTGAATTGGTGTATGACCGTTTCGGCATCAATCTGACCGACCAGAAACGCAATCTGGTGGTGGGTCGTCTGCTCAAGGTGCTCAGGAGTCGCCGGATCGATACCTTTGCCGCCTATCTTGATTTCCTGAAATCAGACACGACCGGCGAAGGGCTGTCAGAGCTGATTGATCATATCTCGACGAACCACACCTTCTTTTTTCGGGAGCCGGAGCATTTCCGGTTCCTGTCGGAGCAGATCCTGCCTGGGCTACGCGAGAAACTGGCGCAGCGGCACGAGCGTGACATCCGCATCTGGAGTGCTGGCTGTTCCTCCGGCGAGGAGCCCTATTCGATCGCGATCACGCTCCGGCAGTTCTTCGGTCAAACTTATGGCGATTGGAAGGCGGGCGTCCTTGCCACCGATATCTCGTCGCATGTCCTGCGGCATGCCGAACGCGCCATCTACCCCGTGGAACGTCTAGCCAAGACGCCGGCGGATCTCCGCGCCCGCTACTTTACCCCGTTGGATGGAGAGCGGGTGCAGGTGGCGGCCGACATTGCCAAGGATGTGACGTTTCGCCGTTTGAATTTCATGTCCCCTGCGTTTCCGTTCAAGAAACCATTCCAGTTGATTTTCTGTCGGAATGTCATGATTTACTTCGATGCGCCGACACGACAGCGGCTGGTTCAGAAATTTCATGACGTGCTGGAACCGGGAGGATACTTGTTTATTGGCCATTCCGAAACGCTGGGCCGCGAGGACTCGCACTTCGAGTACGTCCAGCCCGCCATCTACAGGAGGAAGTCATAATGCGCAAGGTCAGGGTGCTGGTGGTTGATGACATGGCGATGGTCCGGGAAATCCTGGCCAAGGGCTTGGCCATGGATCCGATGATCGAGGTGGTGGCGACGGCGGCGGATCCGTTCATTGCCAGGGATCGGATCATTGAACATAAGCCCGATGTGATGACGCTGGATGTCGAGATGCCCAAGATGGACGGGGTTGAGTTCCTGCGGCGCCTGATGCCCCAGTATCCCATCCCGGTGGTCATGGTCAGCTCCCTGACCGAGCGGGGAAAGCAGATCACCCTGGATGCCTTGCAGGCCGGTGCCATTGATTTTGTGTTGAAGCCGAAAACAGATCTTGCCCGCGGGTTGAATTCCATGCTGGTTGAATTGCGCACGAAGATCAAGATCGCCTCCACGGCTAACGTGTCGCACTGGAAGCGTAACCGTGTAGACGTTGCCGCCGCGCCGCCTCGGCCGTTGAGGGCTGGATCATCCGCCTTGGCGGAGTCTACGGATAAAATCATCGCCATCGGAGCTTCCACGGGCGGCACGGAAGCGATCAAGGATGTCATCACCCGGTTTCCCGCGATGACCCCGGGGGTTGTGATCGTCCAGCATATGCCCGCTGGTTTTACCAAGCTCTTTTCGGAACGGATGAATACCTTGTGTGCAATGGATGTGAAGGAGGCTGAGCATGACGACCGCGTATTACCGGGGCGGGTTCTGATCGCCCCCGGTGGGATGCACATGTCCCTCATTCGGTCAGGCGGGGTTTACCGTGTGTGTGTAAAGCCGGGTGACACCGTCAACGGGCATTGCCCTTCGGTCGAGGTGCTGATGCGCTCGGTGGCTCAATATGCGGCAGGAAATGCCGTCGGGGTCATGCTCACCGGCATGGGTGGTGATGGTGCAGACGGGTTGAAGGCCATGCGTGATGCGGGTGCCCGTACCTTTGCTCAGGATGAGGCCTCGTGCGTCGTCTTTGGCATGCCCAAGGTGGCATGGGAACGGGGTGGGGTTGAACGACTGGTGCCGCTGAGCCAGATGGCGGATGCGGTGCTGGATGTGTTTGGTGGCTGATTATGGCAACGGTAATGATAGGGATCGGGGGCCTTGGCGCGACTAACACGCCGGGAGACTTCGTCAAGACCATGGCGCTCGGCTCGTGCGTCGCGGTGGTCTTTCTCGTTCCCAAGACGCGCTGTATCGGCATGGTGCATGTGGCGTTGCCGGATTCGGCGCTGGATGCAAAAAAGAAACAGATGGTTCCTGGGCATTTTGCAGACAGCGGGGTTCCTGCACTGTTCAATGAGATTTGCAGGGTGGGGGGGGCGGTCACGATGCGTGATGTGTACGTCAAGATCGCTGGCGGGGCCAATATGCTGGGGGCCGCTACATCCTTTGATATCGGACGTCGCAATGTGCTGGCCGTGAAGAAGGCGCTATGGCAGATGGGGTCCGGGCCGATGGCGGAGGATATCGAGGGGTTTATCAGCCGGACGGTGACGGTTAGCGTGGATGCCGGGACGGTGGAGCTCTCATCACCGGCGAAAGGAACATGGACGATATGAATGAGCAATTACAGGCCGGGCTGAGGGCGGTAAAGCCGTTGTCGCCGTCATTGGTCACGCTGCTGGGGGTGACGGCGGCGGAGCATACCTTGCAGGATGTCTTGAAGATCATCCAGCTTGATGCCGTGCTGACGGCGCGCTTGCTGCGGGCCGCCAATTCAGCGGCATTCCGCCGCACCCAGGAAGTGGATTCGCTGGGGATGGCCGTATCGCTGCTGGGCGAGCGGTATGTTGTCGGTATGGCCATGGAGCTGAGTTCGGACGGGTTCTTTGACCAGCCGTTGGCGGGCTATGAGAGCGCGGCGGGCGATCTGTGGCGTCATAGCATCAAGGCGGCATTGGCGGGGCGGCTGATCTGTCGCTATGCCCGTGCCCGGGTGACGGTCGATAGCAATCAGGCGTTCACCGGCGGAATCCTGCATGATATCGGCAAGGCCGTGCTATCCGCTGCCCTGGATGGTGCCGCCCGCGATATGGCGCTTTCCGTGGCTGGCGACCAGAGCAGCTATCTGGAGGCGGAACATTCCCGCCTCGGGTACGACCACTGCGAGGCGGGCGTGGCCTTGGCTGTACAGTGGCGGCTACCAGAGTGCTACAAGGCAGCGATCGGGTTCCATCACAAACCCGACCAGGCGCCCGACGGGCAGAAGCCGCTGGTGTTTGCCGTGCACCTGGGGGATGCCTTTGCCATGTTGAGCGGGGCGGGAACTGGATCGGACAGCCTGCTCTATCCCTTGCATCCCGATCATGCGCTTTATTTTGACCTGAGCCCCGAGAATGTTCAACGGATCCTGCTTGATCTGGAGAACGAGTACGCGGCGATTACGGAATCAATTGCTTAGAAAGTGTCTCCTGGAGGATGTGTATGGCTCGTAAAATTCTGATTGTAGACGATTCGGCAACGGCTCGCATGTTTGTTCAGCGTTGCCTTGAGATTTCACGGTTCATGGACGGTGCCGAGTTTATCGAGGCGGGGGATGGCAACGAGGCGATGTTGTGCCTACAGGAGCATTCTGGCGAGATCCAGATGGTGTTCACGGATCTGGTCATGCCGAATATGGATGGCGAGGCCTTGGCTCGCCGGATCATGGCAAGCCCGCGGTTTAACCAGATCCCCGTGGTGGTGATCAGTAGTGCGGGGAATCCGGCCAAGGAACAGTACCTGCTCAATATCGGGGTCCGTGCGGTGATCAAGAAGCCCGTTTCACCCGCCAAGCTGGCCTCGGTGCTGCAGGCTTTTCCTCCGGAATCATTTAACGTGGATCCAGCAAAGGATCGGAGCTGATCATGTGGGAACAACTTCAGGCTCAAGCGGTCGTTGCCTTGCCTGCCGCGGGATGCAATACTGACGCATCGGCGACCAAGGTGGGGTTGCTACAGGCGCGGATGGCGATTCATACCTCGCTTGAGGAAATGCTTTTTCTTCCGGTTGTCGACTCCTCCATGTTGACCGTGGATGTGGCCGTGACCAGTCCGGTGGAGGGGATTGTCCGTATTGTGCTGAGTGAGGATCAGGCCCGTGCGATCGCCATTGCCGGGTATGCCTGCGAGCCGGAGGCGCTGACGGATTCCATGATGCGCGATATGGCGGCCGAGCTGGTCAATACGGTTGCCGGTAATTTGATGAGTTCCGTATTGCCTCCCGATCTGGTGTTTTCGCTGGGCCTTCCGGAGGTGCTTCTCGCTGATCGCATCGCGCAATTGCCGCAGGCGACGACATATTTCATGCGCGTGGGGCGTGAGTTGTTGCAGGTGGTGGTCAGCGATGCGCTGATCCCGGCTTGATCCGTGAGTCAAGGCAGTAGCGTCTCGGCAATCATGTCAGCCAGCCGGCGTCCGCGTTCGGTACAACACCAGCCTGACGGCTCAAGACGGAGCAATCCATCGCGGGCAAGTGTCGCTAGCTTTCCCTGCCAGGCAGATACCCATGGCGGCGCGATCGACCTGCGCTTGGCAACGAATTCATCCAGCGAAAACGGGTCGCTTAATCGGAAATTGAATACAAGCCGTTCCGTGACATCGGTTTCCTCTGACAGTGTCTCTCGGTCGCAGGGGGGCTCGGGGGATCCCTTGCAATAGGCATCCAGATCGGCGTGGTTGATCCAGCGTTGCCGTCCGGATCGAGAGGCGGCCGCCGGGCCGAACCCGATGTAATCAGCCCCTTTCCAGATGTTCACGTTATGGCGACATCGCGCTCCTGGTCGAGCAAAGTTGGAGATTTCATAATGCTCGAACCCGTGCGCGGCGAGCCGTTCGTCCGCCGCCAGGAGTGCGGCGTCCATGCTGTCGTCATTCACCGGGAGGACGGCACCGCTTTCCACCATGGAAGCAAGCTCGCTACCCGCTTCAATACTGCAGGCATAGACGGAGATATGGTCGGGGGCCAGTGCCAATGTTTCCTCCAGCGTCTGATCCCATTCGGCATCGGTCACCCCAGGTAGTCCGGCAATCAGATCCAGCCCGATATGCTTCACCCCCTCCTTGCGCAGCCGCTTGACGGTGGCCCTTGTATCTTCGGCTGTGTGCCGTCGGCCAATGCGTTTCAAGGTGGCGTCCTTCATTGACTGCACCCCCAGGCTGATGCGGGTCACGCCGAGTTGTAGCCAGCGGGGGACGTTGCTGAGTGTGCCCGGATTAGCCTCGACGGTCCATTCGGTGAGCTGGCTGAAATCAAGGGTGTTATTCAGAATCGTTGCCAGGCGTTCCCATTGCGCCGCCGTCAGCAGGGAGGGGGTTCCACCGCCCATGTAAAGGGTGACTGGTGCAGGTCGTGCGGGCCATGCGGAGGTGGCTGATTTGATTTCCAGCGCTAATGCATCAAGGTACCGATCGGCGTTGTCGGCATGGAAACGCGCCGAATAGAAATTGCAGTAGATGCAGGTTCCCGAGCAGAACGGAACATGGATATAGACATTCTCGAAGGCATCCGGGCTATGCTTGCACGCCGTCATCGGTTTAGTTCTTCGAGCTCCTCGGAGGCGATTTCCCAGCGGCGGGTGTAGTCTGCGATCTCGCGTTGGATCAACTGTAGGCGGCGGTTGGTCTCTGCAAAATCAAAATTCGGCGGGGGGCTTGCCATGGCTTCGACAATTTTTGCTTGTTCTGCCTCGAAGATGTCGATCTGCTTCTCGGCTCGAGAAATGGTGCGTTTCAGCTCGCGGGTCTGTTCGTTGGCCGTCTGCCGATCAACCGCCCGGAGGCGGCGCAGTTCCTTCTTGTCGGCAACGGCTGGCGCAGCCTGCCCCGGTGCGGCGGAAGAAGGGGACGACGACGGCGCCGCAGCGGCTGGCGCGGCGGCAACGGGTCGGTTCATCCGTTCGCGGTATTCGGCATAGCTTCCGGGGAACCGGTTGATGCCCGGGGGCTGCATGGCGATAATCCCCGTGGCGACATTCTCCACGAAGGTCACGTCGTGGCTGACGAGGCAAAGCGTGCCTTCATACCCACGCAACGCATCTTCCAGCGTCTCGCGGGCGGAAATATCGAGGTGCGTGGTGGGCTCGTCAAGCAGCAGGAAATTCGGTGGTTTGGCCAGCAGCCGGGCGAACGCCAGGCGCACCTTCTCGCCACCGCTCAGGACCGAGACCCGCTTCTCAATCGCATCGCCGGAAAACCCGAATCCACCGAGCAAGCCACGCAGTTCCTGCTCCCGAAGCTCGGGGGCGACTGACTTGACGGTGTCAAACACCGTACGATCCGGATCCATGGTGTCGGTGAACTCTTGGGATTGATAGCCTTGAATGACGTTATGCCCCAGAACTCGCTTTCCTTCGCTCGGCTGCAGGATTCCCGAAAGCATGCGCAGGAGTGTGGTTTTACCCAATCCGTTATGCCCGACCAAGGCAACCTTTTCCCCGCGCTCAATTCGCAGGTTGACATCCTTCAGGATCCAGCGCTGGTTGTCATACGTCAGCCCGGCTCCCTCCAGCCGCACCACCTCCTGTCCACAGCGGGAGGGTGGGGGAATCTTGATCGTGCCGCGGCTGGTGATCCGAAGCGGGACATCGACGGTGTCCATCCGCTCGATCATCTTGATCCGGCTCTTGACCTGGGCGGATTTCGTGGCCTTGTAGCGGAACCGCTCCACGAAGCGTTCGGCCTTCTCGACTTTTTTATCATGGTTTTTCTGGGCGGCCATGCGCGTCTCGTAACGCGAGGTGCGCTCCTGGACATAATGGTCGTAATTCCCGGCGTAGCGTTCCGTACGTCCGTTGGCCACCTCGATGGTGACCGTGGTCAGGGTATTGAGCAGGTAGCGGTCGTGCGAGATCAGGACCAGGGTTCCCTTATAGTCTCGAAGATAGCGCTGCAGCCATTCGACGGCGGGCAGGTCGAGATAGTTCGAGGGTTCGTCCAGTAGCAGGATGTCGGGATTGGCAACCAGCGCACGGGTCAGGGCGGCGCGCATCTGCCAGCCGCCGCTGAACTCGCCAACCCGTCGCGAGAGATCGCGCTCGGGGAACCCCAGACCGCTGAGGGCGGCCTCCGTACGGTGCCGCAGGTCATAGCCGCCCGCATGCTCAAAGGCGCTTTGCAGGTCGCCGAGCCGGGTCAGCAGGGCCTGCCGCTCCTGATCGCTGGCGCTGGCGAGGGCCGCCTCGATCCGGTATATCTCGGCTTCGATCGACTTTAGCGCGGGAACGCCCCCTTCGGCAAACATCAGTAGCGGCGTGCTGCTGTGGGCTTCGGAGACCTGCTGATGCAGGAACCCGATGGATCCACCGGTGGGCAGGATCACGTTGCCGCCGTCTGGACTGCTTTCCCCGGCAATAATGGAAGCCACCGTGGATTTGCCGGTGCCGTTGGGACCCACGACGCCAGCGTGTTCGCCGGTGTTGATCCGGAAACTGGCATCCTGCAGCACCACCTGTGTGCCGAACCGCTTGCTGACATTTTGAAAATCAATCATTCGACAGTTTTTACCGGAGAACAGGCCAGACGTCAAGCTAGCCCTGCTGGGGGGTCAGGGCAGACGCATCTTAATT
>DIZZ01000007.1:1821-19943 GCA_002428045.1 Verrucomicrobia bacterium UBA6015 | reverse complement strand
GGCGGCGGTGGCCAGACCGGTCAACCCGGCAGCCAGTACCCCGAGCACAAAGAGCAGTGGCAGCACAATACGCCCTTGGCAGCCGACATCCCCTTCCGCAGCCGGGGTCAGCGGGATGAACGGATCGTCCAGCACCGAATTTGTCTCCATCGCCTTGGTGGATTCCGCAGGGCGGCGACGAACCGCCCTACGCCGCGAACGCCACCCGTTGACCATCCAGGCAAGGACGCCGACCACCCGACGCCCCACGGCGGCGATCATTCGCCACACGAGGCGCAGTCCGCCACCAAAGAGGAACAGCAGGACCAGCACCAGCAGCGCCCCCACCGCCAGCACACTGCGTCCAAGCGCCGCCTGGGCAATCCCGGCGATCAGCAGCGTGCCGCCCAGCGCCAGCCACCCACGGCGTGTCCGCGTCCGGCGCAACCCGGCAACCAGCACGACCAGACCGGTCAGCACCCCCGCCAGCAGGCGACGGGCAGAACTGTGGGCACCCATCCAGGCGGGTACCATCTCGAGCTCGACCTGCAGGTGATTCCCCGTCGCCAGCTCCACCGCCCGCACGATGTCGGTAGTCTCCCCCCCGCCCCAGCCATCCGCCAGAACGTCGCGCACCGATCTCTCCTTGTTCACCAGCGCCTGCGCCAGGGACCAGGCCTTGGCCGCCGCCGCCCGCAACCCGCTGGTCCCGGAGGATTCGGCGATCGAGAAGCCCTGCGGCGCGGCGATCCCCCAGCGCATGAAGGTGGCATGCGTATCCGGGATGACCGGCGCGGCCAACGTCATGCGACCCACCCCCGTACGCCAGAACCCAGGGGCCGCGTGGGTCAGGGCATACACCACTTCAACCTGCAGCGCGGTGTTCGGGTCGCGCAGGCGGCGCACTGGCACAAGCACCACATCATCATCGCGCTGCGAGAGCATATCCTCCTTGCCACCATTCTCATTGACCTGCTTGATCGACCATAGATTCGCCCCCGGGGGCAGCTTGACCCGCAGATGCTGGCGGGTGGCATTCTTGATGAAATAATTCACGGTGGTCACGATTTCGCCGTCGCGGGTCAGTTGCGTGTCGAGCTCCACATAATCGGCGATCTGCCCGAGCAGCGCCTCGGCCGCATAACGCTGCACACGCAGTTGCGCCAGATGCGGGGACTGCGTGTACTTGAACGCGCCGATCACCGGATCGGACACCAGGGCAGCATACTCGGGCGGGACCTCGCTGATATCGATCGCGAACATCGAGGCCGGCAGCGGTTGTGCCTCGCCGATGCTGAGACTGGCGGAACTGGCCAGCACGACATACCCCACTTCGCTCTCCGTACCCAGCGTCTCGATGCTGGCCACCGCCAGTTCGGCCTGATCCCCGCCGAAGGCGCGGTCATAGGTCACCAGCAACGTGTAATCCCCGAGAATCCGCGATTGCAGGCGCACCGTGCAGATCTCGCCATCGCGCGTCCAACCCTCGATATCGGCCCCGGTGAACTCGATCCGTTCAATGGTTTCGGGCACCTTCAGACGCAAGGCGTTGAGCGGGGCGGCACTGACATGGTAGGTAATCGCCGCGCTGCAGTACATCACGCCCTCGCTCAGCGAGACCAGATGGAACACTTCGGCATGGACCGACGAATCTGCCCGTTCGACACTGAAGGCGACCTCCCAGCCGGTCTCGCGGAACCGGAAGGCGTGCTGGGCATCCGCCACCCGCATCGGGGCCGATCCAGTATGCACCTCGCGCAGCCCTTTCATCTCACCGGTCTTCAACCGCAGTCCCTTTTCGGCGGCAACCACGAGATAACCCCGCTCTGCACGCGCCCCCTGCACGGCAAAGACCGGCGCACTGAACCCTTCCGCCTCCGAGGGCAGCGCCCGTTCCATCTGGATCTCCACCAGCGAGGGTCCGAGCACCGCCTTGCGGAACGGGATATAGATCATGCGCCGTCCATCCTTCTCGCGGATATCCGTATCGGACGCCGCCACATCGTTCCCGGTCACACCGGTCACGGTCCAGGCGGCATTCGTACCGGTATCGATCCACAGCTCGCGCAGCGGCGCATCCTTGACATCCAGTTCGACCGAGGCGTGCAGCGACAGCATGCGATCGGCCAGCGACAACGTGAGGCGACTATCGGCGGCAAACGAGGTAACGATCTCATCCGCGCTGAGATCAAGCGCATACGGCAGATTGGCAAACTGGTAGGCATACACACTGCGTGCCGGACGCGGAATCGCCACCTCCCGCACAGCCGCCGGGAAGGCACCGGGGTCGATCTGCGTCAGCCCGGCCGCCTTGCGGACCTGGAAACGGATGGCACTGTCGGTGCCGATCATCAGGAATCCGCTGGTGCGCAGCACCCGCTCCGGGGCCAGCACCGGCAGGGTAAAGGCACAGGGGAAGACGGGGATGGCCATCTCGCTTTCCACGCGCAAGCGGTAAAGATCCTCGCGCGGTCGGCTCAGGGTGACCCGCAGCAGGTTCTGCTCGCGGTCGATGCGCCAGTCCTGGATGTCCTCGCCATGCACTTGGGTGATGTTGATATCGGGCAGCTTGAAGGTCAGTTCGGACAGGGCACCCTGGATCACGCGGTAGGTGAAGACCGTATCCATCCGCAGGGCACCGACACTGGCCGTGGCAATCGACGACGCATCGCAGGCCGCCACCAGCTCCGCCTCCAGCTTGCGCACTTCCGGCTTCCAGCGCACAGTAAAACGGTCGGCAATCCCCAGAAATCCGCTCACACGGGTCCGTTCGCCCGCCGTGCCTGCCAATGCAGGAACCGCCTGGCGCTCGACATTCAAGGCACCGGGGAAGCTAACGTCAAGATCGTTGCGGTCGCAAAGCACCGAGACCCGCCGGACCCCCGCCTCGGGAATGGCAAAGATCGCCTGGCGCCAATCGCCATCCTTCGCCGGCCGCGCGGCAAACCGCAGAATGACGCTTTGCTTGCCACTGCCAAACCAGCCGGTCGACTTGGGTAGGCGCACGCGTAACTGGTCCTTTGTGCGCAGCAGTTCCGCCCCGCGCGGCAGCGTGCTATCGAGATACCCCGTGTCGCCGATCACCAGCGGCAGCTCGGTGTCCGCCTCGGCGGCATCCACGTCCAGCCGCAGGGTGAAGACGATGTTCTCGCCCTGGATCTCCCCCTCCAGCGACACATTGGAAACCTCCGTCGCCGGGGCACTCCACCCCGCCACCGGAGCCCCGCACCACGCCGCCATCATGACCATTGCCATCGCCAGTCTGCTTCTCATGTGTTTCCCTTTCTTGTTCATCCTGAAAATCCTGTCAACATCAAGCTGGGCATAAGTCGTCGTTCTCACCGCTGCCTTTGCCACGGGCGGCTCGCCCGAAGGTCTTCGCCCTACCATTGCATGTCATCGTTCAACCTTGTTCCGTTGGATATTGGTTGTTGGATATTGGTTATTCAAATGATACGCCGCCCCCCTCACCTTGCCAGCCCCCCGGCTGTTTCCACGATCTGCACCAGTTCGCGCAGGCGGCTGTCGAGGTGCAGATCCAGCGCGACCGGGCGCAGGACCTCGGCCACATCGGAAAAATCGACGCCCTGCGCAAAGGGACTGCCGCGCAGGATCTCGGCAAAGGCTGCCACGCCGGCGGCGAGGCGGAAGCGCGGGCTGGCGGCATCGAACGAGTGCGTGATATCCTGCTCGTGGATGCGCTGCTCGATTTCCTCGATCCGGCCATTATCCACGCGCCGGTAACGCACCCGCACCACGGCCAGCCAACGGTCGCTATCCACGCCCCGCCGTTGCAGCGTCGGCGACGATAACGGTGCCAGGTCCATCTCATACAGCGCGGTCACCGACTGGCCGGAGCCGACCTCGCCCGCGTCCACGGTATCGTCGCGGAACTGCTGCTTGGTGAGCTGACGGCTTTCGTAGCCCAGTTGCCGGTAGCTTTTCACCAGCGCCGGATTGTATTCCACCTGGATCTTGACATCTTCGGCAATCGTGTTGAGCGTGGCCGAGAGATCATCCACAAACACGCGGCGGGCCTCCTGCTCGGAATCGATGAAGGCATACGCCCCGTTCCCCTTGCTGGCCAGCGTCTTGAGCATGTCGTCGTCATAAATACCCATGCCCACGCCAAAGACGGAGAGATAAAGCCCTTGGCGACGGTAGGTCTCCACCTTGGCGAGGATCGCCGCGCTGGCCGTCTCGCCCATGTTCACCACGCCGTCGGACATCAGCAGGATCCGGTTCTCGCCGCGGCTGACGAAGTTCCGCGCGGCCTGTTCGTAGGCCCGGCGCAGCCCTTCCTCAAGGTTCGTGCCCCCACCGCATTGGATCGCGTTCACCGCTGCCAGGATCCGCTGGCGGTCCGCGACCGGTGTATGCTCCAGAATCAGCCGCGCCTGAGCATCAAACTGGATGATGGAGACGAGGTCCGTATCGGCCAGTCCATCCAGCAGCAGTTCCAGCGCCTTCTGGACCAGCCCGAGACGATCCGGTTGGTTCATCGAGCCGGAGCTGTCCACCAGGAACGTCAGCGCCGCCGGGCGCTGCTCCTCGCGACCCAGCCGACGACCCTTCACACCGATCTTCAGCAGGTGCATGCCGCGACCGAATCGCGACGGAGCGGTCTCGGCCACGACCCGGAAGGGCTCCGCGATCGGCGGCTCATAGGCATAATCGAAGAAATTCACAAATTCCTCGGTACGCACCGCTTCGGCAGGTGGCAGATGCCCCCCGAGCATATAGTTGCGCGCCAGGGTATAAGATGCCGTATCAACGTCAATCGAGAAGGTCGAGAACGCATTCTCCGTGACCGGCACGAACGGATTCACCCCGGTTGCCTTGAACCGCGGCGCAAACGCATCCGGCTTTTCGTCGACGTCGACGAGGACCGGTGCTGGCGTGGGACCGGATACGGGCTCGGACACGGACGGCACCTCGATTTCGGGAGTAGGTTCAGGCGGCTCGAGTTGGGGTTCAGTAATGGTTTCGGGCTGTGCATTTCGGCGATCATCTCCATCGCGATCTTCGGTTATGGTTTGGCCGATGACGCGACCTATGGCTTTGGCTGGGGCTGAAGCTCCGGCTTGTGCTGTGGGCGGACGGGGTGGAACCCGTCCCTCCCGATCTGAGACGGCGCCTTGACGGGGTGGAACCTGTCCATCCTGTACCAGCCCTTCGTCAAGCGCGACGCTGCTGCCAGCCTTACCTCCCCTTACATTCTTCTCGGCCTCTTTCTTTTTTTCCCCTCCGAACCCGTCGCCTTCGAACCCGTCGCGGTCGGCATCCGCGTTGGCCTTTTCACTAAAGTTCATCTCAATTTCCGTGGCCTCAATCAGTTTCCTGGCTTTTAACTGATCCTTTCCGTCCGCTATTTGCTTTTCAATGGCGGCGGAGCGTGCGGGTGCCGCAAATAACGCCCCATTCACCGGAATATCCCCAGGGACGGAAAACTGATCGGCCGTGACAGCCTCGGCCACGTCTGCCTCAGCGCGGTATTCTTCTTTTTCCGCCATCCCGGAAAACCGCCGGGAATCGACGGCGGAGGCTTCACTGATAATCGCTGATTTATCAGCGGACTCGCTGCGCCGCCTACTGAAGAAGCTACCGAATAAGCCCGGCTTTTCCGCAGGTTCAGGGGATGGCGCGAACTGCGGGGCCGGCGTCGGCGCTTCCACCGGAACTGGAGTTCCCGACACATTGGCGTAGCCCGATACCGTCAGCGTAGGCACGTCCGGGGCCGATGCCGCTGGGGCGTTCACGAGTTCCCGTTCCCCTCGGCTGGCGCTTCCATTCACAACCTCATCGCTTATATCATCACCCGACCACTTGTCAGCACCTTTGCGCTCCTCTTCGACGTTACCTCCTACCACCATGCGGGAGGCGTACTCGTTTTTCATGATTACAGGGCTTTTGACCATCGCCACGCTATCGAACGCCGCGTGTTGCACCTGTGCTTGATCTGCAGGAGGGGTTATCTCATTCTTGAGTCTCAACGAATCGGTGCCAACCGTACCGTTCCCATCCGAAATCTTTTGAAAGTAGGACAGGCTTTCAGCCTCTCCTTTTCCAATGGCAGGCGGGACACCTGCACTACCTGCTTGCCACCCGCTTTCCTTGGCAGGCGAGACGCCTGCATCAAGTGTTTCCCAACGGGAGTCGGTGCGGTCTTCGACACGCCCGGGAACAGGCGACATAGGCCTCGGTAGCTCGGCACCCGACGGGGGGAGAATCGGCTCGGTCGGCAAGGAAGGCATATCAGCCGATATGTCCTTCATTACCGCATCCTCAACTTCCTCGATCAGATCTTCCTGAGGCATGGGCTGCGCATCGCTATAGCTGAAATGATCTGCTTTAGTCGGCGTCTGCTTTGCTTTCTTCTTGACTATTTTCACCATCGAAACAACTGGCTCACCCTGTCCTTTAGGAACTCTGTATGCACGCTCATTCGATGGCATCAGCAGGCTGATCAGCAGGTAGCCGACCATTACCGAGGCGGCGATTTTCAGGGCGGGGGATTGCAGCACCTTGCTCCAGAGGCTCAGCCGCTGGCGGGCGAATTTTTCGCGGATTAGGCGGCGGCGTTCCGACGATAGCCGGGTAGCGGTTCCTTCCCGGGGTTTCGCGGCCAGGGCCTCCTGCAGGGTGCCGATGGTTTCGCGGACCTGCTGCGCCATAGCATGGCAGTCGGAGCAACCGTCCAGATGGGTTTGGATCATCGCCTGCGTCCCGGCATCCAGGTCGTTCAGGACATACAGGGTCAACCGTTCGCGGATTGCCTCGCAGCGTGTTTTCTCATTCAGGGACTCCGTGGTCATAGCCCACCTCCTTTCGCGGTCGACTTCGGTCGCACGCTATCCGACAGCTTCAGGATCGCATGATGCAGGATATTGCCGACATTCCCCTCGCTGCGACCGGTAATCTCGGCGATCCGGGCATACGACAGCCCTTCCTCCAGTCGCAACAGCACCACCTGCTGCTCACGCGGATGCAGCCGCTTCAGGGCATCCAGCACCCGTGTCCGGCGCTCCTCCACCGGATCCACATCCGAGGCAAACGCCTCGCTTTCAACATCCTGCGCGGCTTTCTCATGCAACCCCTGGCGGCGCGACTCGCGGCGGATATGATCCACCGCCTCGTTATGCGTCACCCGGTAAAGCCAGTTCTTCAGATGGGTCGAGGGCTGCAACCCATGCTTCCATTTCTGGCAAAGCTGAATAAACACATCCTGCACAACATCCTGGGCGGCAAAGGGATTGCACAGGATACGCGAGGCATAACGCAACAGCGCCGCCTCATGTTCCGTAATGATCGCTTCAATCAGACCGGGCGTCCCGCCCGCCTGTTCCTGAACCGTTCCATCCATAGTCATCTCCCGATAATCACATCAACCGCCACCCTTATAACGCTTCTCGTTCCTCATTTCTTCAAAAATATTTACAGACCTACCGAATTAATTTATGCTAGAGATGTCTTGTTATGTATGAATCCGAAACATTTGATGTGGTGGCGGCGAAGCGGGCATTCGCACAGCGACATGCCCTGCGCCGGGATCGGTTGTTGGCACTGGTGGGCCAGGCACAGGAGGATTTCTGCCGTATCATCGATATGCTCGTGCGGGATTATCACCCCCGCCGCATATACCAGTGGGGCTCGCTGCTGCATCCCGAGCGATTCCAGGACATCTCGGATATCGATATTGCCGTTGAGGGATGGGAGGATCCAATGACTGGATTGCACGCCTTGGATACCGCCTGTCAGATGACAGGGTTCCCTGTGGATCTGGTCGAGTTGGAACGGATACATCCCGCGCATGCGGACACGATCCGCAAGGAAGGAAGGCTGGTCTATGACCGCGACACCTGAACTATCGGAAATCGTACATTTGGAAGCACACATTACCAAACATCTTTGCTTGCTGGCCGAGGCGGTGCGAGAAATCACGGAGGCTCAGCGAGACGATCTGCCGAAGCTGGGAAGAACCCCGCGCGCGGCGGTGATGATTGCCGGGCTGATCGAGAACTACTATACCTGCGCGGAAACGATATTCGTGCGCATCTCCCAGTTCTTCGGGAACCACCTTCCCCCGGATCGCTGGCACCGCGAGTTGCTCGAACGCATGTGTCTGGATATTCCTTCGTTACGTCCCCGCGTCCTGTCCGATGTCACGTTCAATGACTTATTGGAGTTGATGCGATTCAGGCATTTTAAGCGTTACTATTTCGGCACCGCCTATGACTGGGAGCGGATCGATGCCCTGCTGCGGCGCGTCGAGCGGCTGGGTATTAACCTTCCGGGCGAACTACAGGCTTTCCGCTCTTTCATCCGTCAATTGCAATGACTATTGATGCCGGCGATAGTCGCTGATTTCGATTGTCAGATCGTCCTCCTGGTCTAGATCCTTAAATCATGACTGTGAAGCGCTTCACCCTATATACGCACAGAACAATCGGAATCTTAGAATGAAGGACAACAGAAGGGGAACAGGAACCCACGGATGGGATACAAGCCCGCCTCCCCCTGCGGGCGGGCAAAAAATAGGGGGCAAGATGTTTTCGGGGATCGGTGGACGACGACGACGGATGACGAGGCATGCAAAGGCAGGTAGGGCGAAGACCTCCGGGCGAGCCGCGCCCGTCTACCCCCGATCGGCAGCAAAAACGGTGCCGGTTCCCTGTCATTTTCTTTCTTTTGAGCTTTGCTATTGGCTGAGGTTATTGCGGACGCCTCGCCCACATGGCCTTGACCACGGGATCCCCGGGAAGGCCAAGGCGCAATACCGCTTCCCGGATCTCGATCTGCTGTTCCGCCGAGGCTACGCTGTACGTTTTATTGAGTTCAACCAGTTCATTGCGCAAGGTGTTCAGCCGGGTGCTGACCCATTGACCCAACTGAACCTCTTCCAACTGCACTGATTCCGGAGTGCGGGACAGGATCAGCAGCATGCCCGCCACCAGGAGCGCATCCCGCCCTTGCTGTTGCGGCGCGACACTCAACAGCCTGTCCGTCATCATATCCCGCAACCCCGCCAGCCGTTTCCATTGCGCCGTCTGTTCCGCCAGGCGACCGCCGATCAGCCATTTGATGCCATCGTCCGAAACCTCCCGTAGCGCCGCATCCAGCACATCAAAGCTGGCACTCATCATGTATAATTCAGGCCGCCAGGTGGCCTCGATAGGCACCCGTTGCCCCGCCCGCAAGGTCTCATACAACGCCTCCACGCCCACGATCCGGTCGTATTCAGAGACAGGCTCATTCCGCATCCGGCGAGGCAAGGCACCGTTCAGGCAATCATAGGTCTGCAGGGTTGGCAAGAGCGAGTCGATCGCACATCGATTCAGGAATGCATCCGCACCGCCGAAGGGTTGCAATGCCTGATCCACCTGCCCCATAGCGGACTGAATCACACCGATCTGACGTTGCAGCGACCCCCAGGCGGACTCAAGACGATCCCGCAACACGGAGAGGGACTGATTCCTGGCGCATAATTCCCTGGAGGGGAGTTCAATCGGCACTAGGGCCTCCTGGAAACTCAACCGGCGAACGGCGGCAATCCGGTCCTGCATCCGCTGATAGGCCGCATCCAATTCGCGCAGGGCGGGCAGCACCGTCTCGATCCTGTCCTTTACGGGGGCATGCTCACCGCCTTGAAGGGCTTCCAGCTTTGCGATCAAGGGCTTCAAGGGCGGCGGCCAGGCCGTCCCCACATTCAGGATCATCTCATCCACCGTCTCCACGTCACGCGCCCAGGCCCCCGCTTGCTGGGCGAGGCGATCAACCGCGGCACAAAGCCCGTTCAGGAGTTTACCCGACGCCGCGAGCCCGAGCCGGTCCGCCTCCTGCCGGGCCTTGTCGATCTCCCCGATCGTCGTGCCGATCCGCGCCACATCCACAGCGTCTTCCGATGCCCGCATGAGCCCCGCGATCGCAAAAAGGCCATCCATGAGCTGCTTGGCCACCTGTACCTGCTGCACATAGGCATGCGTGGCCGACGGATCCCACTCCCAATCCTGACGCGCCGTGAAGGTGCACAGTTGATTTATATCGGTCATCAGTTGGCGAACGGTTTCGGAGGTCCGCCACGCCTCCCCTTCCCATAACTCCGCGCGGGCGAGATCGGCCTCCACCCGCCGCCAGCGCGAGGCCGTGGAACGCCACCCCGCCATGCTGGCGTGCAATTTCTCGGCATCGTCACGAACCCGGTCATACCCATTGGCAATCAGCATGTCGGTCATGTATTGATCCGCGACCTGGAATTGCTCCCGGGTCGCCGCCTCACGCGCCTTGTCGAATAATTTGGAGGCATCCTCCTTGAGCCCCCGCAGGTAGAGGTTGTAGACAACGACCACCGCCAACAGGGTCAGCGCCGCAATCGCCAGCGTATGCACGACCCGCTTCTGCCGACTCAGCGCGGCACCGTCGGTATAGAGGATGTCAACATGCGCCACCTGGATCAGATCGCCCGGCTTGAGCGGCCGCTTGCGGTTGGGCTGCAACATCTCGCCATTCACCCGCGTCCCGTTGGTGCTGGCCCGATCCTCGATCCAGCACCCCCCCCCTGAACTGGTGCTGCCAATGAATGCATGCAGCCGCGAGACGACAAGATCATCCAGCAGGACAAGCTCCGAGGCCGGATCCGATCCGATCCTGACGCCGTTGGCACCGACCGCGACCCGCGCACCTTTCCGCGAGCCTTCCTTCACTTCCACGAACGGCATGAAGGAGGCCTTGCCCGCCACCTCCCCCGACCGAACCACAATCGCGCTCCGGCCAATGGTTATCTTCTGTCCCGGTTTCAGGCGAAGCTTCTTGCGCAGTCGCCGCCCACTCAGGAAACATCCGTTCTTGCTATTCAGGTCCTCGAGATAAACCGCGCCCCCCTGCTTGAACAGGCGGGCATGCTTGCGTCCCACGGCGGCATCCTCCGTAGGCACCGTCCAGTCGCATTCCGTTCCGCGACCGATGATGACATCCCCCTGCCATTCCGTATCCAGCCGGGTGGTGATCGCGGCATCGTTGAATTCTAGCGATATTCGTATAGACATGGTTCCTCAATCCGGCAATTGCCAATCTTTCTCCGTGCGGATCCGCTTGAACCGTGCGTCCTGTGGATCGGAAAAGGCCACCTCGCAGATCTTCTTGATTGCAAGGGCCTTGTCGCGTTCATTGCGCTCGCAAGCCGACTGGAACGAAAGGAGCTGCCCAAAATAATAGACCTTCTGTTTCTGGCGGAACCTGAAAAGGGCCTGGGTGGCCGCCGTGTACACATCCACATCCCCGGCCGCTGCCGCCAGCGTCAACGCTTCACGGAATTTCACCAACGCGGCAGACCAATGCGCCGGGGCATCACGATCCAGCCCGAGACCGACCGCCTCGGCCAACCGCGCTTTGGCACTGCCCGGCTGCACGGGAACCACCGGTTCCCAGTAGTTATCGACGAAATCTTGCGGAACATCCACGTATTGCTCGTTCAACAAGTAGTCCATACGGTTCCGGAAAGCTCCAAGGGTTTCGGTCTGCACAACCGACAACTGCGAGCCGGACCGGAATATCCAGACGGTTCCAACCCACTCGATACCATCCTCTTCAACCCGGGTATAGCGCACCAGGACATAGGGAAGACCGCTGCGTTTCCCGATAAAATTACCCTCCGTGAGCGGATCATCGAAAAGCCAGCCCGACTTCGACTTCATCCATTGATCCACCAGGTCGCTTAGCGTATATTTCCAATACTCGGGCACCGTCCGATCCTCAACCATGATCTGCAGGGGGATGTTGGCATCGCGCCCGACATCACAACGGATCCACTTGATCCCGGCCTCCTCGCGCAGCACACGGGGGGACGCCTTCGGGACGACGATCTGGTAGCGCCCGCCAGGGGCATCATAATATTGCTCCAGAAATTCCCCCTGGGCATCCTTCGTCCATCCCACGTCGACTTCAACCGGCGCACGGCGCGGCCAGGCATACGCCAGCACCCCCGCCAGCACTAGGGCGACCAGGACAAAGCCAACAAATTTATTCTGCCGTTTTTTACGAATCCGCTCCCGCAGGTTGTGGATATCCGCAGGATCGAACGGCCGGGTGTACAACGCGCTGGTATGCGGGGCCTCGGCATCGTGCAAATCGGTTCCACCCGCAGCAACGGTCCTTGGCGGCGGCGGCGGGGCGGAGCGTGGGGCCTCAACCCCCTGGGCCTGGGTCTCGCCCGCACCCACCGCCTGGGTGGTCCGGTTGCTGATCGTGGCCTTCGTTCCGGCATCGCCAAAAACCGTGTGCGCCTCGGTCGGCATGCCCCCGTTCGCCCGCGCCGCACCGGGTGCCTGCGCCGGACTGATCACCAGATCCTTTTCCCGCCAGATCGCGGAGGCCGTGCTCGCCAGATGCAGCACGGTGGCCGCCGGCCAGGGGATATCCTGCGTGACCGGGGTGTTGTTCAGGGTGCTTCCCAGGCGACTCAGATTGGTCACCCGGATCCCGTCACCCGTCACCTTCAGGCTGACGTGCCTGCCCGAGACGTGGGGATCATTAACCCGGATATCGGCCTCCTGCGAGCGACCGACAATCCAGTCACCGACATTGAGCGAATACCGGCTTTCGCCCGAACCCGAGGTGATGACCAGCTCTTTCATGAAATTCTCCGTACAACCGTCCGCTTACATTTTCCCGAGTGACCGCATAACCTTGATGATCACCGGGGTGAAGACAATAATAAAGATCCCCGGCACAATAAACAGGGCCATGGGGATAATCATCAGCGAGGGGGCCTTCGCGGCCTGCTGTTCGGCACGGTTGAACCGGCAGCGCCGCAAATCCTGCGCCTGCATCCGCAGCGTGGAACTCAGACTTGACCCCGTCTCAATACTCTGGATCACGGCGGAGGCAAACTGTGCACTTTCATCCGTATCCGTCCGTTCCGCCATTTTCCTCAAGGCCACCTGCCTGCTGTTCCCGAGGTCAATCTCGCTCAAGACACGGTCGAATTCCTCACCGAGCGGACCGGTCAAGCCATTACGGGTAATGTACCGCACGGCGGCCCCGAAATCCTGCCCCGCCTCCACCGCCGTGGTCAGCAGGTCGAGCGCATAGGGCAACTGCTTGCTGATCATGAGCTTGCGATCCGCAGCCTGGCGCTGCAGCCAGAGCCAAGGGTACATCCAGCCCACAAACCCCACAATAGCGCCGCCCAGCAGCATCCACCCCCATTCCCCGCCACCCAGTAGCGGCATCAACAGGCAGATGCCGATCCCGCACAACGCCGTAAAGGCCTGTGCACCGAGAATGTGCAGCGGACTGATCGACTCGTCAACCCCGCCGGTCACCAAAGTCCGCCGGATCAGGGCCTCCCGAGCGGGAGACAACGCCATCATCGTGGGCAGCAGCAGCCCCCCCAGCACCTCGATCGGCCCCTGGAACCAGGTAAAAAACCCGGGTTTTCCGGTCCCTGTCTCGAGCATGGGCCGCCCCGACGTCCGGGCGCGATAGATCCGCTCGATCCCCAGGACCAGCAGCACGACCGAGACAAAGCACATTCCCTGAATTAGCAAGCGATCCATCGTCTAGACCTCAATCGTTACAATCTTGTTGATGAAATAAAACCCGAAGGCCTCGAGCACCAGCACCACGCCGATCGCCATCTGGCCGGTCGTGGTCGTGTAAAGCGGCTCCACCATGGAACGGTCAATCAGGAAAAGCACCAGGAAGGCGGCGACCGGTGCCAGCCCCATGGCAATCGCCTCGAAGCGCCCCTGGGCGGTCATGGTTTTCAAGCGCTCATCGAATTCGTTGCGCTCGCGCATCATACCGGTCATCTTCTCCAGCACCTCGGCCAGACTGCCACCGGTCGACAAGGTGAGCTTCACGGCCATGGCCAGCAGGGCCATGTCCTCGCTGGGCATACGCTTGCGGAGGTTGTCAAAACCCGTGGCGAAATCCACGCCCACCCGGTGTTCATCAAGAAGCTGGTTCAACTCTTCCGCCACCACCCCCCGCATATCCCGGACCACGCGCGTCAGCGTCTGCCCCATGGCACCGCCCCCCCGCAGACCGTTTGCCAGACTCACCGTCAGTTCGACCAACCCGCGCCGGAAGGCATCCGCCCGCTCCTTTTTCCGGCGCACCTGCATCCATTTCGGGATGCACACCAGCAGCAATCCGCCCACCCCGATCAGAGAGAAGAGCGTGAGGAAATCCGACCGGCCGCTACCGACCCAGAACGAAGCCAGGATCACCGCCAGCACGAAGGCCACACTCCAGCGGAGCCGCGCCCCCACCGAGGCCCCACCGGCGGCATGCGTCAGCCGGAGCAACCAGAAGGCAAAACAGAAAATGGCCCCGAAGGTGCATAACTTCACAAACAGACTGGATGACATCATACGCGCAGACTCTCCTCCCGGGATGCCTTGAAGATGGATAGGTCGATATTCAGATCCCCGGTTCGCTTCATCTCCTCGACAAACGCCGGGATGTTGCCGGTGGCCTCGTAATACCCTTCAACCCTTATCTTGTTGTCCTCATACCGGGAGAGCCCGGTCTGCTTGAAGAAGAAGATATCCTGCATCGTGATCACATCCCCCTCGCGGCCGGTGACCTCCGAGATCTGGGTGATGCGCCGTCCGCCATCCACCATGCGGGTCTGCTGGACGATGATGTCAACCGCCGAGGCCACCTGCTCGCGGATCGCGACCACCGGCAGGTCGAACCCTGCCATCATGACCATGTTCTCCAGGCGCAGGAGCGCATCCCGGGGGGTGTTGGCATGCACCGTCGTCAACGACCCGTCATGCCCGGTATTCATGGCCTGCAACATATCGAACGCCTCGCGGCTGCGACATTCACCCACGATGATCCGGTCCGGCCGCATACGCAAGCTGTTGATCACCAGATCCCGGATGGTCACCTCGCCTTTGCCTTCCAGATTAGGCGGACGCGACTCCAGCCGCACCAGGTTGCGATGGTTGAGCTGCAGTTCGGCCGAGTCCTCGATGGTCACAATCCGCTCATCGAGCGGGATGGAATGCGACAGCACATTCAGTAAGGTCGTCTTGCCCGAGCCGGTCCCCCCCGAAACGATCACATTCTGGCGCGAGCGCACCACCTCCCGCAGAAATTGGAGCATCCCCGGCGTCAGACTGCCGAACTTGAGCAAATCCTCCCCCTTGAACCGCTCCTTGGAGAATTTGCGGATGGTGATGGACGGCCCGTCAATGGCGATCGGGGAAATGATGGCATTCACGCGCGATCCATCCGGCAGGCGGGCATCCACCCGCGGGCTGGATTCGTCCACCCGCCGCCCGAGCGGCTCGACGATCCGCTGGATGACCGTCATGACATGCGCATTACAGGAAAACCGGCAGCGGGTCTCCTCCAGCCGCCCCTTGCGCTCGACAAAGACCCGGTCCGGTCCGTTGACCATGATCTCGTTGACCGAGGGATCTTCCAGATACGGCGTGATCGGACCGAACGACAGCAGGTCATAGAGCAACAACTGTCTGAGCGCATCGCGTTCAATATCATGCGGGGCCTGGTACCAGCGCTCCTCGATCACGGTATCCAGCATCGCCGTCACCTTATCGCGGAACTCGGCATCCTTCACGCGGCTCCCCGCAATCCCCGTGCTCTGCTTCAACCGCGACAGGATCTCATCGTTCACCATCTGCTTGAACGCCTGCGCATCATCGGCATAGAACCGCGACAACAGACTATCGTTCCGGTCGCCGGCCGATGCCTTCGGGGCTGGCGTCGCCGCTCCAGAAGCCGCCGCCGGGGCCGCCGGTCCGGATGTCGGCACCGCCGCGTTCAGGACCACCAGCAACTGCGTGCCGCCGATGAGGATGACATCCCCCCCCGCAAGCGGTCGGCTGCCTTCCAGCTTGCCCCCGTTGAGCAGCACCCCGTGCGTGCTGCCCATATCGCGACAGACGGGAGCCCCGTCAACCAGGCTGATTTCCAGATGCTGGCGCGACACCCGCGGATCCTCAAGACACTGGTCGCACGTGCCGCCGCTGCGCCCAAGGGTCAGCGGAAACCGCGAAACCGCAATCGTCTTGCCGATCATCTGCGCGTCGGGGCTTGATTTCACCAGCAACCCGATGATGTTATTCACTGCTGCATCCATACCACCAACGCCCCCGATCAACGACGATCCTGCATACGCTCCGCCGCCGGTTTCTCACTCATCTCGATAATCGCAGCATTCCCGGCCGAGACCGGTGCCGCCGATCCCATATCGCTGGCAATATGCGGACTGACCAGAATCAGCATTTTCGAATCCGTCCGGCCACTGGTCTTTTCCGAGAAAAGATTCCGCAGCAGCGGGATGTTCTTCAGGAAGGGCGTGCCCTTTACATCGACACTATCGAGCAGCGAGTTGGCCCCGCCCAGCACCATGGTGTTGCCCACCGGGCAGTCAACCGAGGTGTTTACGCGATCGCGGCGAATATCATAATCCTCGGAGCCCGGCATCTGCGAAGGCGTACTCAGCTCGAACTCCACCTCCAGCGAGGCGGTATCGGCATTCTTCAACCCCCCCTTGGCCTTCAGGATGAACCCATAATCGATATCCTCCATTTTGGCATCGCGCTCGGAGGTCAACCGGACCTTCAGCGTGCCGCCACTATGCAACTGCCGCCATTCCGGCGAGCCATTGCGGAAATGCAACTGTCCCCGGTGAATCACACGGCTGGGATTCTCCTGTGTAAAGAAACGAAGCGTGCCCGAGAGATCGGTGGCCACCTTGTATGTCAGCGACTCGCCCTGATTCCCTGAGCGTTCCCGTGTAGAAACCTTCGGGTCCTGCGTCCGTACCCCATCGGTCTTCGTCCACCCACTGCCGGAACTGGCCCGGCCAGCGGCATCCCCGATAATCGCCCCGCCCAGATCAATCGTCATCAGCCCTGCATCCAGCAGGTTCACACCGATTTTCTTGTTCTCCTCCTCGCTCACCGAGATAAAGGCGACATCCACCTCGAGCATCAGGGGAACCACCGAGACATTGATGCTGGCAACATATTTATCAATCGCACCGGGATCCTCTTTCTCCGTCTTTACCACAAGCCAGCGTTGTCCCGCGACAATTTCATTAACCCTTGCCGCATCATCGGGACTATAGACCGCGCCCGACACATACACCATATTACCCGACCCGTTGACGGTCAGCGTCCCCGGCTTGTTCGAATCCGCCGAGCCCGCCTCGTCCGCCACCTTGAAGTTAGCCTTGCGGAGCCCTTCGCGCAGATTGACCAGCAACTCGGGCGGCATCTCCAGTGTCGTCAAATCCAGGACCTGATCGCCAAAGGCGGCGACAATCTTCTTGACCTGGTTGCGGTTGGCCATACTGGCGAGCACGCCCCTCACGAGAACTTTATCCCCCGCCTGCACCACCTCGACCTCGGGAATATCGTCCAAGGCCACCGTGATGTTCCGAATCAGGTCGGTGACATTCTTGCTCACGCGAGCCTCGATCACCCGGTTCTCGCCTCCGGCACCGGACAGCGTCACCGTCGTCGTCCCCGCCTTGAGCCCCTGCAGCAGGATCTGCCGCTGCCCCAGCAGACTCACACTCAGGACCGTCCGGTCCGCCACATCATACTGGCTCACGGCAAACGCCGAATCCACAGTCACAGAACTCCCCTCGGCCACCGACACCGGCTGCTGCGCACGCGCCCCGCAGACCGCCGCCAAAACCAGAACCATCGCCATCACATACCGTCTCATCTCATCCTCCTTTTTTATTCTCCATCGTTCTCAATATCCAACAACCAACAAGGAATATCCAATTTCCAAAAAAGAAAGTGCTACCTCGACTTGTTCTTATTCGCGGTCTCAACGCTCTTGAACAAAATGGCAATCAACTCATCGGTCTCTTGAAGAAGCGGTTCCACCAAAACGGCAGGCTTAACCATCTGTGCTCTCATGATAATCTTGAGCCATATCTCGGTTTCTCGCAGTTCTTTCAAAGCAATCTTGAGTTTATGAACAAAATCAGCCGGTGATTCGGCACTTTGCGCTTCTCCATAATTCGGGGCTGGAGATGTTCCACTCCTCAGAATCTGCGACGAAATATGCTTGCCAACCCTTGTCTCAGGCAACACTTCAGAAAGCTTGATGATCCGAACCGCATAGTCAATCAAACGGTCCTGAAGGTC
>DIZZ01000007.1:713-1728 GCA_002428045.1 Verrucomicrobia bacterium UBA6015 | reverse complement strand
ATTCCTTGTTGGATATTGGATATTGTATTTGGCCCTACTTCTCCGCCTTCCCACCGCCAGCAGCCGAAGGCTCGCTCGGCACCACCACCGGCTTGATCCCCTGGAACAGCTTCTGGAACGTCTGATCATCCACCAGTCCGGCATCCTCGCGGCGCAGGGCGGAAGGATCGCCCGGATGCCGCAACGCCAGCACCAGCTCAGCTCGCCGCTGCGCGGCCACCAGCACCTGGGCCTGCTCCGGCGGCAGCCCCACCACGATTTTACGAGCCCCGTTATTGGCCATCTCGCCCGTATCCAGGATACGCACCTTCGGGAACAGCGTCAGCGTCGCCTCCTGCTGGATCCGCTCCGCCGGAGCCGAGGCATCCGCCGAGGGCACACTCTTCTCAATATTCAGCGTGGCAATAATGGCCACTTCATCCCCGGCCTGCACAAAATCGGCCACGCCGCCATTGGCCTCGATCGTCACCGCCCACTCATTCTGCGAGACCAGATCACCAAACGTCCGAGAGACGGCCACATCCGAAAGCAGCACATAATCCCCGCGACGTATTGGCCGGGCGGTCTTCTGACCGAGGACACGCGTCCGCTCCGACCAATAGACGGCCTGACGTGGCCGGGCCGAGACAGGCACCATTTTCTTATCCAGCACCTCCTCGGTCAGTTCATCGCCAGCCTGCAGATCCCGGTTCACCGCCAGTACGGCGTCGGTCTGCTCGGCGGTCTCCTGCCGCTCCCTCAAGAACCGGCTCACCGCCACCACCGAGGCAGCCCCCAGAACAATCGCCAGAATCAACGGAATATAATTTTTCATCTGCCCTTTCCTACCTGTTTATACCTTGACCATTTTTGTCACATTATTCATTTTAACTACGAAACACACCAAATACACGAAAACAAACCACTTAATATCAAGAGATTATCTCATTGTTTTTCTCTCGTAATCCTAATCCTAATCGTAATCCTAATCGGCTACTGAATTCGATTACGATTAGGATTAGGATTACGATTAAGA
>DIZZ01000007.1:278-520 GCA_002428045.1 Verrucomicrobia bacterium UBA6015 | reverse complement strand
GCCGGCGTAACAAACCCCCTCAATTTAAGGTAGGGCGCAGGCGTCCTCGCCAAGCCGCGCCCGGCAAACCACCGGCCTCTGCCACGAACGGCTCGCCCGGAGGTCTTCGCCCTACCTATGATTTCTCTCGTAATCCTAATCGTAATCGAACCCAGCAGCCGATTAAGATTACGATTAAGAATCTCTACCTACCCCCCCGTAATCCGTAGTCGTCGCCGTTGTCGTCCACCGATCCCCTAAAA
>DIZZ01000007.1:0-176 GCA_002428045.1 Verrucomicrobia bacterium UBA6015 | reverse complement strand
TGTTGCCAATCAATCCCCAAGTCTTTCTTACAATCTATGCTACCATACCGTGTTCCTTGGTACTCTCCCTCCGGTCTGCGTGCAAGGACGAAGTGCGGATTGGGGGACGCCAAATCAACCTGCAAATTCGTTGCCACTTCCCCCGCCATCAGCCGTTGCGCCGAAAAAAGCGAGAC
>DIZZ01000053.1:37368-37640 GCA_002428045.1 Verrucomicrobia bacterium UBA6015 | reverse complement strand
GACCGGCCACATGATGGAGGAACCCACTCTTAGCAGCCAGACCAATGCGTTGGGTGATGCCATGCGCAGCTATCGCTCCATGCAGATCCCCGGTATCGATATGCTTTGCGATTGGGAGGAGTTCAACACGGCCAAGCAGGCGCAGAGCGCGGCGCGCCAGTTCGGGGCGCCCGGGGTGCTCAGTGAGTTGTACGGGGTGACCGGCTGGCATTTCGATTTCAATGGGCACAAGCGTCAGGGGGATTGGCAGGCGGCTTTGGGTGTGCTCTTCG
>DIZZ01000053.1:0-37357 GCA_002428045.1 Verrucomicrobia bacterium UBA6015 | reverse complement strand
GAGGCCAAGCGCGACTACCCGGCTTCGATCAGTTACCAGAGCCCGTGGTACAAGGAGTACAAGGCGGTGGAGGATCATTTTGCGCGCGTCGGGGCCGTGCTGTCGCGCGGGAAGGCTCTCTGCCGCGTCGCCGTGATCCACCCCATCGAATCCTACTGGCTCTGCGCCGGGCCCTTGGATACCAGTGCGGCCGAGCGGGCTCGCCGGGAGGAACGCTTTACCCATCTGACCGAATGGCTGCTCCATGGACTCATCGATTCTGGATGTCGAGAATGTGCTGCGCGCCCAGTTGGGGATGCCCGCCGCGGGCGGGCTGATTGCCCAGCCCTGGGTGGATTCGAGGCCGGTCGTGGAACTGGCCTCGGTATGTCTGCGGTTCCGGTTCGAGGCCCGGGTTGATGTCGCTGACGCCCAACTGGCATTGGAGAATCCCGAGGAGAGCCAGGTCATGTTCGATGGCCGTCCAGTCGCCATGAACCTGACCGGGCACTTCACTGATAAAGCCATTGCCACTGTGGCCCTGCCGGATATGGTGGCCGGTACCCACACGATCGAGATTCAACTCTCCTTTACGAAGAAGACCTCGATCGAGTGGGTTTACCTGCTGGGCGATTTCGGCGTGACCATCGAGGGGCTTCACGGCGTGGTGACGGCACCGGTGCGAACGCTTTCCTTTGGGGATTGGACCCTGCAAGGGTTGCCGTTCTATGGTGGCAACGTAACCTATCATTGTACGGCCCCCGTGGCGGGCGATGCCGTTCAGCTACCGCATTTCAAAGGAACGGCCGTCAAGGTGTGCAGTCAGGGGCAGGTGGGTGTCATTTACCGCGCGCCTTATCAGGCGGAAGTCCCTGTAAAGGCGGGAGCCGCAGTGGATATCACCGTGTTTGGGCATCGAGCCAACTGCTTTGGTCCCATTCATCTGGCGGAACCGGGGTTGGTGTGGTTGGGTCCGGATTCCTACCGTACGAAAGGCACGTTTTTCAGTCCGGAATTCCAGTTGCGGCCGCTGGGGATTACGAGCGCACCGATAGTGTATGCGTGAACATGCTCGACGAATGAACAGAAAGGCCGCGCGGATCACGTTTGCGATCGCGACTGGAGAGTCGAGATTCCGCTGGTCAAGGGTAGGAACGTCCTGCGGTTTACTCGGAATGAGCCGGTCAAGGGGCTTTCCATCAAGGATTTCACGCTGACGAGGGTGAAGTAGGCGTAAAGCAGGGAAAACGAAGATGATTAATGGTGAACGATTTCAAGCGGGCAAGCCGCCGGTGGAACTGTTTTCGACCGGGGGGCACACGGTGTATCATCTGCGCCCGGCGACGGTGGAGCGCGGCGGCGGGCGGGTCATCATCGGCGCGGCCTTTGACGGGACGGTCCTGTGCTACACGCCCGGCGGTACACTGATCTGGAAGGCGGAAACGCCCGGTAGTTTTCCATTCGACCTTTGCGTGGCGGACATCAATGGCGACGGGCTGGACGAGGTCTTCGTCGCGTCGGGCGATGGTGTCTTGTATGCGATCGGTCCGGATGGCAAACGCCTCTGGTCCTTCAAGACACCGCTCCCTTTGTTCCAGGTGTGTGCAGCAAAACAGGCGGACGGCCAGTGCATCATCCTGACCGGCGGTGTAGAGCAAATACTTTACGCATTGACCCCCCATGGCGAATGGCGAGGACAACTTACGGTCGGATTTTGCATCCGGCACTTGCGGGCGGGTGATCTGCTGGGTCAAGGGTGGGAGCAGGTTGCCATGGCCACGACCACCGGGGCCCTGGCTGGCCAGTTGGGTTTGTCGCTGCTGGATCCGCGGGATTTGAGCCGGGTGTGGGACCTCACCAACCTCGGCGTCTTCGCCAACAACTCCGGCCGCCGTTTTTTCAGCATGGCGATGGTCGATCTCGATCATGACGGCAAGCAGGAGGTCGTGCTCAGCGGCAGTTGGGGGGAAAAGGGCAAGATCTATGCCTACGACGGGACCGGCCGGCAGCGGTTCGCGCAATCCGACGCGCGGATCCCCGATGTCCCTTACCGGATGAACTTCCTGGTGCCGGTCAAACTGCCCGACGATGAATACATCATCGGCCAGTTTGCGAACGTCCTGATTGTCTACAACCTGGATGGTTCCTGCCGCGAGGTTTTGACCGGTCCCTACGCCTATGCCAATGCCGCCTTCGATCCGGTCACGCGAACCCTGTATTGTGGCAGCGATGTTTCCGGAGGGGACGAGGTGGTGGTCGTCCACCTCGACCGGCCCGGTTGGCAGCAGGCATTTACCGACGCCAAACCGGTGGGCAGGCTGGCAACGATTCTTGCCAATCTGGAGAAACTCAAGGCTCAGGTTGCCCGGTTCCAGCCCCCACCCTATCAACCAGAACCCTGCAGCGCCGATGTGCTGCTGATGGACGAGTATCACTACCGCACGCCTGAGGAACTGCGCCTGCCCGAATTCGCAGGGCGGAAATTGCGTTTCGTGACGTGGCTCACGCTGGGCCAGAAACCCGAGCCCGGCGAACTCTGGTGTCGCGAACGCTCCGCCTTTTCCAAGTATGACCTCACCGCCGACGACGTGGTGGCGCAGGTGGAACAATGGGAGGCTAGGGGCTTGGACTTCGTCCTGCAGGCGAGCCACACCACCGCCATGCACATGTCGCCCTCCACCTTTGTGCGCGTGTTGAAAGCCGCGCCCAGGCATTTATGGGGCTTCGAGCTCTCCGAACCCGGGGAGCACCTCAACGAGCAGGAGCGCGAGATTGTGGAGGAAATCATCGTCCCGCTGGCGGAGCAGTGCCGGCTCAATGGTCACAAGAAAATCCTCCTGCGCACGAAAAACATCTTCTGGAATGGCAACATCTACCTGCCGTTCTGGCAGCGGATACTGATGGATCCGCGCTACCGCGACATCATGGTTCCCTGCCTGGAGGAAACCAACAGCCGCAGCCAGGACTTGAGCCTGGCCGGGCGACTCGGGCTGTGGCAAAGCGGCGTGTTCGACCGTTGGGCCTGCCGGGCGGAAACGGACAATGCGTGTTTTGGCCGCGCGTTTGAATGGTCCTCCCAGCAGGTTTTCTCGCATCACCTGCGGAATCTTGTTTCCTGCGCAGCACAAGGTTCGGATGTCTATTTCAACGGCATCCATCAAGGTCCGTTCTCTGCCGCCTTGGAGACCCAGTTGTTCCTGTTTTATGACCTGCTCGAAAAGGGGATCATCCATATTCCGCAACGGTCTGAGCTGGCCAGCCTTTCCGGCGTCGCGCTGGGCATGCGTTCGCCGCCCTCTGCCGCCTATCTCAAGCACGGTACCAACGGCACGCGCGTCATCCACCCGCCGGGTCAGCCCCCGTTGGTGTTCGACCGCCTCGATTGGTATTGGGGCGGGGCACCCTTGGAAGCCCATGATTTCTCGCGCTATGCCTTCGGCGTGGAGCGGCGCCTGTGCAACTTCCTGCCACTTACTCCGTATGGGATGGTGACCATGGTTCCCGACGCGGCACTCCCGGGGCTCGATGCTCGATACACGCGCAAAATCGCCACCGACGGCGAGTTCTTTTATGATGAAACCGGCCAGCCGCACAGCCCGGCGGAATACCGGCCCGTGGTTGAGACGGCACTGCGGGACGCGGCGACCAGACTGCCAGTGCTCGTGAAGGGCGCCGCGCATTGGTCGGCTACCTGGCTGGATGTCAATCACCTGCGGGTCACGCTGGTGGACCCGGGGTATCTCGATCCCGATGACCGGGACGTGGAAATCGTCTTGCAGCAGGAGGGGTGGACCTGCTGTCGCGATATCCTGGGTAACGTGGACTTGCCCGTTCATCATGGCATCATTGCCCTGCGCATCCCCATGGGATCGCTGCGTATTGTGGACTTGATACGGCAAAGGTCTTGACTTTTGCAAGGTGAATTATTACAAACAAGATAAATCATAGATAGACCTATCAAAAACAATAGATAGATCTATCATTATAACGAGGTGTCTGATGAAAACGATTGTTCGGTCCTTTGTGGAGTCGCTGGTTAAGCGCTTGCGGGAAGAGGACGTTCTCATTCAAGCCGTTCTAGGTCCACGGCAGGTCGGCAAGACAACGGGTGTCAAGCAGTGTCTTGCGCTGCTGAAGGTCCAGTCGCTTTATGTGAGCGCGGATGAGCTTGTGGCTCCGAACGCGCATTGGCTATTGGAGCAGTGGCAGAAAGCCCTGTTGATGCCCAAACACTCTGTCCTGGTCATTGATGAAATCCAGAAGGTGGCGCAATGGCAGGAAGCGTTGAAAAACGTCTGGGATAATCATAATACGAAAGCGCTTCGCGTAGTCGTTCTGGGGTCGAGCTCGTTTGAGATTCAGCAGGGCATGAAGGAGAGTCTGGCGGGACGTTATGAAGTCTTGCGCGTCCATCATTGGAATGCAGGGGAATCCCGGCAAGTCGGCATTTCCTTCAAGCAATATGTGCTGCAAGGGGGCTATCCAGGAAGCTATCGTTATCGGAACGATATAGGACGCTGGCAGGCCTATATGCGTGACTCGATTATCGAAAACATTCTAAACAAGGATATATTCCGTTTAAGGCCCTTGGCGAAGCCTGTTCTGTTCCGGCAGTTTCTCGAAATCATTCGCGCGTATCCGTGCCAGGAGATCAGCTATACCAAGTTATTGGGGCAATTGCAGGACCGGGGCAACGTCGAGCTCGTGAAGCACTATTTGTTCTTGCTTGAGTGTGCCTATCTCTATCGGGGGTTGGAAAAATACAGCCGCAAGGAGTATCTGAAAAAGGCATCCAGCCCCAAGATCCTTCCCTTGTGTCCCTCGCTTTGCACGTATAGCGGATCGTCCCTCCATTGGAAGGACCCTGATCATTACGGACGGCTATTTGAGACGGCCGTCGGAATGGTGTTGAACCAGCTTCCCGGGAAGTTGTATTACTGGCGAGAGGGAAAGGATGAGGTGGATTTTGTTTATGAGGAGGACTACCTTTTTGCGATTGAGGTCAAGTCAGGAAAACAGGGATCAGAGAGAGGCCTGTCCGCCTTTCAAAAAAACTTCCCTGATGCGACACTCTTAGTCATCAACCCCGAGAATTTTGACAGTTTTGATGCGGACCCTCAAGCGTTCCTAGCGTTGATGAGAGGGTAGGGAGAAGTTCGATTATGAAAGCCAATATGCCAATCCGACAGGATCAAATAGTCAGCACAAGGCGTGTTGAATATGCAGAATCCCCGCTGGCCATCGGGACCAGGACCCCTCGTTTTTCCTGGGAAGTGCCACTGGCCGGGCGCGGACGGAAGCAGAGTGCCTATCAGATCCGCGTGGCGACCACACAGGCGCGCCTCGAGGTCGGCCATGCCGATTTGTGGGATAGCGGCAAGGTGGCATCGCCGCAATCGGTGAATGTGGAGTATGCCGGTGTGCCGCTGCGGAGCAATATGGATTGCTTCTGGTGTGTGCAGGTGTGGGATGAGAACGGGAAGGCCTGCGGATTCAGCGAGCCAGCCTTTTTCGGTACGGCGCTATTTGACGAACGCGATTGGCAGGCGCAGTGGGTCGGGATGGGGCCGGAATCGGAGCCATTCTTTGATCCCTACTGCATGAGCCAGGCCGACGCCACGTCGGGCGGCCTCTGGCTGGCCGAGGCCGATTTCCAGAAGATGGCACCGGCCTTGCAGGACTACAAGCCGGCGCTTCGTGCGCCGCAAATCCGCAAGGCGTTCACGCTTGGGAAACCGGTCAGGCGCGCCCGCGCCTTTGTCTGTGGACTGGGACTGTTCGAACTGCGTCTGAATGGCGGGAAGGTGGGGGACGAGGTCCTGTCAACGCCACGCACCGAGTTCCTGAAGCGTGTCTTCTATTTCACTTATGACATCACCGGACAGCTCTCGGAGGGAGAGAATGTCATCGGCATCATCCTCGGCAACGGCTGGTACAATGCCCAGAAGAAGTACTGGCATTGGCAGGCTCCCTGGTATGGCGAGCCCCGTGCCTTGGTTCAGGTGGAGATCGAGTTTGCCGACGGGACGTATCAGCGGGTGGTCAGCGATGACACCTGGCAGGGCGCCTGGTCGCCAATCGGTCTGAACTGTATCTACGACGGGGAGGATTATGATGCACGCATGGAGCAACCCGGCTGGGACTTGCCTGGGTTTGATGCGAGCGGTTGGCAGCAGGTGAATCGGGTCGCGGCACCCGGCGGGCGCCTGGTCCCCATGGATCATGCCCCCAACAAGGTGATGCAGCGCTTCAGGCCGGATGCCGTTTCCGAACCCCAGCCCGGATGCTTTGTTTTCGACATGGGGACGGTCATGACCGGCTGGGCGGCGTTGCGGATCCCGCAGGGCAGGGCGGGGGAGACGGTTGCGCTAAAGTATTCCGAAATGCTGTTTGATAGCGGGATGATCCGTCCGAAGATGACCAGCGGATGCCGGCAGGCCGAGCACTACACCATGAAGGGGGCTGCCGGGGAATGCTACGAGCCTCGCTTCACCTATCACGGCTTCAGGTATGTCGAGGTGACCGGTTTCCCGGGTAAGCCCCATCTCGACACGTTGGAAGCCTGCTTTGTGCACAGCGGCGTGGAACAGGCCGGTTCCTTTGAATGCGGCCATGAACTGATCAACAAGATACACGCCTGCACCCTGCAGTCCCAGCGCTGTAATCTGCAAATGGGGGTGCCTACCGACGACACCCAGCGTGAAGAGCGGCTGGGCTGGTGCGGTGACGCCTGGAGTTTTGCGCAGGAATCCTTCTACAACCTTGACACCCCGCGTTTCTGGTCCAAGTGGATTGCCGACTTCCATGACCAGCAGGACGAGGAGAGTGGCCTGGTCGGCTTTATAAATCCACTGCCTGGGTGGGGCGAGGATCTGGTCTGGAGCGCGGCGTTCATCCTGATTCCCTGGTGGCACTATATCCATTACGGTGATCGGCGTATCCTGGAGACGAGTTATCCGTACATGAAGAAATATCTGGATTACCTCAAGCGGACGGGGAAGCGGATGCTGCCGGATCTCGCTGATGGTAAGCCCGAGGGCCTGCTTTTCCCGCAATGCGAACTGAAGGCGCGTTATCCCGCACCGGAAGACCACGGCTACCTGCAGCACTCCTGGTTTGCCGATCACCTCGCCACCCATGAAGGCGGATCGGGCATGGGCAGGGATCAGCCGCGCTCCATGGCCACCGCGTTTTACCACTACGACGCGGTCATCCTGGCCCGCATTGCGGATACCTTGGGTCATGCCGATGATGCCCGTGATTTCCGTGCGTTGGCAGAGAAGATCAAGGCCGCTTTCAACGATCGTTTCTTTGATGCATTTGGCGGTTACTACGATGTCGGCTGCCAGAGCGTCCAGGCGCTGGCGATTGCTTTCGGTTTGGTTCCAGAGACGCGCCGCGGCCGGCTGATCGGCTACCTCAACAGTTCCGTCGGTTTTCGCCAGCGCCGAATCACCTCCGGTTATGCCGGAACCAAATGGGTGGTTGATGCAATCGCTAATTCAGGGCGCAATGACATCGTCTGGAACCGTGCCGTTGCCACCGACTATCCCGGCTGGGGTTACATGCTTCACGACAACAAGACCACGATCTGCGAGAACTGGCATGGGTCCGGATCACAGTGCCATACAACGCTGGGGGCGGCGATCGATGAATGGTTCTACTGGGGACTGGCCGGAATCCGGCCGGACGAGGCGGCACCAGGCTTCGAGAGGATCATCTTCAAGCCCTATCTGCCGAAGGATTTGCCCTGGGCGAAGGCGTCGCTGAAGACTTCGCGCGGCGAGATCGTCTCGGATTGGAGGCATGACGGCAGGACGGCAACCCTGATCATTACCGTCCCCGCCAACAGCACCGCCCACGTTCATATCCCAGTGGATGAGCCGACGCGGGTCAGCGAAAGCGGCGTGCCGGTCGCCGAAGCCGAAGGCGTGACGCGGGTTTGCGCGGAGAACGGCGAGACGGTCGTGGAAGTCGGGGCAGGAACCTATTCATTTGAATTCCCTCTGGGATTGGAGAAGTGATCATGGAACTGTTGAAAGAGTGAATGGGCGGCAATACAAGCATGCAGAGTTAGGCCGCCCCATCTGGCGGCCTATCTTCCGCGATGCCGAAATTCAAAGCCTGGACGTCTTATCGCCAGGTGGATACCCTCTTCAGCAACTCACCCGCTTCGTCACGGCTTCTTGCGCTCATTTGCAGCCAGACTCCCTCTGGATGCAGTGCCTGCATGAATGTCTCCAGTTCATCCGCCTGAAGAAATAGTTGCATTCCCTTGCCTGCCGCTTGGATCCGCTGGTAGATAGGTAGCCAATCGGATGCCCGTCCATTCCCGGCGCCGTAGATCCACTGGATCGCATTCAATTCGGGTATCTGCAGCAGGCTGTCCAGATGCCTGAGTGCATTGGGACCATCGAGGTGGTAGATCGAGGCCTCGAGGAATCGGCATTCCTCACGGATCCCGGGAAGGAAAAAATCATCGAACATCTCCTTCGAGATCATGCAGGAAAAATCATTCGACGGCACATACCACCGCTTGGTGGAGACGATGCCCGCCCAGCAGGTGATGGGTTGGCAATGGGCTGTCAGCTTGTCGGCAAGAATGCCGAAAACCTTCTCGTACACTTTCGAAACCCTCTCGAGCAGGCGCTTGATGTCGTCAGGGTTGTCCAGCATATCCAGATTCATCCGCTGCGGATCGCGGAATGCCACGATGGCATCTCCGCCCGGGTGAAGGTCCGTCAGACCAGTATAGAAGAGATCTTTCCCCTTCTCGAGAAGGATCTCGGTGATCTCATTGATTTTCTTCCAGTAGAGGTTCTCCTCGGAAAACTGAAGCGTATCCACCTCTTTCCAGTCAAACAGGTTGGCAACAGACCAACTCGTGCTCTCGCCATACTCCAGTTCCGTGCCGAAGAACGCGGAGAATACCTCGGGTCCCAGATTCGGGTCGGCCTGGGGTAGCGCATCGCCCAGATAGTCCGTGTTGCGTACGGAAATGGCAGCCGTCTCGGCTACATATTCAGCATCCATCCAGCGGTCGCGCAGGGTCGGGAAGTCTTTATTTATCTGGGGCTGCCTTTCTACGGACGGTTTCGGCATCGTGATGTTCAATACGGGACGATCCAAGACCGCGCCGTGCCAGAACGCATCCTGCCGTTTGATTCGCATTTCAAAGTCTGGAATTCTCTCGATCGGCATCACATTCATGTAAATATCTCCTGTAATATTTGTTGCATAATAAATCTCAGTCCGTAATATTAAACCGACAAAAACTCCCAATATCAATGATGTATTTATAATAGATATGGATTAATGATGCAGCGGATCAATCTTTCATCAATCAGGCAAGTCATTTACCCAGTCCATGCTCCCTACGCGAGGATTGGCGGCGATCCCGATCTGTACATCAGCGCCGTGGGGAAATTTTCCAGTGCCGGAAAATTTGAATACGAACAGATTGCCGGACAGATCTCGCTGCACTGCATCCTGGAGGGTGCAGGGATCATGAACGCTGACGGCAGGGCATACCAGGTAGGTGCTGGTGATATTTTCACTTTCTTCCCCGGATTCCACGTCCACTACTACGACACCAAGGACGCCCCGTGGAGCTATATTTGGTTCAGTCTGTCGGGGGCGCGTGCAACATGGGCGCTCTCCTGCTGCGGGATTACGGCGGGAGCCCCGCTCTGTAAAGCGCCTGTCGAGCCTGAGTATGATCGCTTTCTCGATCGGATTCTCAAGATCTACAAGCGTGGCCGCTATACCCCGGCCCAGCCCGCGGTCCTCGGTTGGCAACTTATGGATCTTCTCATGCGGAACCATGCTAAATTCGCCAAAACTGCATTCAGTCCGGACATAGCAGCCGCATGCAAGCACCGGATAAGCAGTGATTTCACCAGCGGGCTGACGATCCACAAGCTTGCGATGGACCTCAAGGTGAACCGTTCGACCTTGTTTCGGGTCTTTCAGCGCGCCTACGGAGTGTCGCCAAAGGAGTACCTGGATCAGCAGCGCCTGATTAAAGCCGTTGATCTCCTGAAGGGAACAGATGTGAGCGTCAAGCAGGCCGCTATACTGAGCGGTTTCAAGGACCAAGGCTATTTTAGCCGGGTCTTTTCTAAGAAGTACTCCATGCCGCCCGGCCAATGGCGGTCGCAACTTCGCGAGAATAGCTAGATACCCCGCATCAGGAGCGCATCTGTAAATTGGTGGATTGGGATTGTCCGTCGCAATAGATCATGTTGCGCGACGCAAAAAACTATATGTATCTCTGTGCCGATGCATGGTAGCATCATGACCCTATGTCTGGGTTGTGCCAGATTCGGCGTCGGTCATATTCAGGTAAACGGAGAAGATAGATTCATGAATAGTCAAAATCAGGTCACCGTCACAATTGATACTACGGTCACGCCTCAGCCCTATAGCCGCATGCTCTTCGGGGGCTTCCTCGAACACTTCGACAGTCAAATTTACGGCGGGGTGTATGAGCCCGGGTCGCCGCTGGCCGATGCGGCAGGGTTCCGGCTCGACGTGATGGCGGCCCTGAGGGAGCTGAAGTCATCCATCATCCGCTGGCCGGGCGGTTGTTTTGTTGACTCCTACCACTGGCAGACGGGGGTTGGGAGGGCGCGTCAACCGCATGGCGATTTCCGGTGGGGTGTGGTTGAGCCCAATGCCTTTGGCACCCATGAGTTCGTCGAGTTCTGCAGGCGTCTGGGCGCGGAGCCGTATATCTGCCAGAACGGTCTGGCAAGTCCGCGGGAAAATCTGGACTGGGTGGATTACTGCAACGCCACCAGCGGGCCCATGGCGGAGTTGCGCAAGGCCAACGGTTACCCGGATCCGCTGGACGTGAAGTTCTGGAGCGTTGGCAACGAGCGCTATGACAAGGCCTACATCAATCGTGTCCGTGAGACCGTGCAAGCCATGAAGGGTGCCGATCCGACCGTGCAGGTCACCTGTTCAGGGTCGCAAGGCGATGGCGGCAGGTGCATGCCCGGTGTCAAGCCTTACTTGCTGGAAACGGCCGGCCAATATCTTGACTATGTGTCCGTGCACAATTACTGGTTGGACCGGGGGGATCCGGTGCCGCATTATGATTATCTGACGGCCATTACCACCTGCGACATGCCCGAGGCCTATCTTCGGATCGTGACCGAATCACTGGCCAAGGCCGGGCACGGCCGACTTCAGATCGCGTTTGACGAGTGGAACCTGCGGGCATGGCAGCATCCCGGCTTCCCTCGTGATGGCGTGGAGGATTATGAGGCCCCGGAGGTTCGGGAGCGCGTTGCCCAGCGTCAGCGCGAAAACGATCTGCCAAGCCAATACACCATGGCGGATGCCCTGTTCAGCGCCTCGTTCCTCAATGCCTGCCTGCGGTACGCCGGACAGGTCACCATGGCCAATATCGCCCCGCTGGTGAACACGCGTGGCCCGCTCTTTGTTCATCCCGGCGGCATCGTGAAACGCACCCATTTCCATGCCCTGGCCATGTACGCCAACCTGCTCCAGGAATGCATGGCGGCAACCACGGTTGAGTCTGCAAAGCTCGCTCACGGCGACCAGTCGGTGGCGATGGTGGATGCCGTGGCGACCGTGGACAAGTCCGGCCAGCGCTGGTCCGTCGCGGTGATTAACCGGCATCCCGACATGGCGGTGAACTGCATGCTGAATCTGGGTGGAATCCCATTGAATGGCTCGTTCCATGCGACACAGCTCAGTGGCGATTCACCCGACGCCTACAACGACATCGAGCACCCCAACCGGGTTTCGCCGCGTTCGGTGGACTTACGCTTTGTCGATGGCATGGTGTCGCTGCCGCCGCATTCGCTGATAATCGTGATCAGGCTTGAAGGGGGCAACAACGGTATTTACAGAATGTGTGAATTATGAATAAGCGCGATATATATCATCGGACGTTCCAGTCTATCGAGGCTCTGATCGAAGGAGAGACCGATTCCATTACCATAATGTCAACGGTGGCCTGCGAACTCTATCATGCCTTCGACCACTTCAACTGGGTCGGTTTCTACCGGCGCATTAAACCGGACACTTTGAAAGTGGGCCCCTACCAGGGCACGCATGGCTGCCTTACGATCAATATCCAGCGTGGTGTCTGCGGAGCCTGTGTACGTGCTGCGGCGGTGCAGATCGAGAACGATGTGTCCAAGGCTGCCGATCACATCGCCTGCTCGGCCGATACACGGGCTGAGATCGTTGTGCCGGTTTTCGATCACGCTGGCGTTGTTATAGCCGTCTTGGATATTGATTCGATTGTCGCCGATGTATTCGACGAGGTTGATGTGCTTTATCTGGAGCGCATCTGTAAACGGGTGGCTTGGAAAAATGGGGATGAAAGCACAAGGGAATGAAAGGACTAACCATGAAAGATCTGCGTATTGGCGTTCTGGGAGCGGGTGGCCGGGGCGGGTTGGCCAGGAATGCACATAAACCGGGGGAAGGCAGTGCCGTGGTCGCCTGCTGCGATACCAATCAAAATGTTTTCGAGCGGATGCGGACCTGGTATGGCCCCGATGTGTTCCTGACAACGTCGGCCGCAGAACTCCTGAAGCAGGATCTCGATGCGGTCATGATCTGCACGCCGGATTTCCTGCATGAGAAGCATGCGGTTGCCGCGCTAAAGGCTGAAATACCGGTATACCTGGAAAAGCCGATGGCCATCACCATCGAGGGGTGCGACAGGATCCTGGCGACGGCCAGGAAAAAGAAGGTCAAGCTGTTTGTGGGCCACAACATGCGGTACATGACCATCATCCGCAAGATGAAGGCGCTGATTGACGAAGGCAGGATCGGTGACGAGGTGCACTATGGGAATCCTATGGCGGCTGGCGGCCATGGGGGGTCAGACCTGATGATCGTGGGCGAGTTTCTCAACTATGTCCGCGGCGATATCGATACAACTACGGCCACACCGCAGGCCGCCCGCATGGCTGTTGCCGCCGGTTACCAGGCGACCCTGTCGCTGCGCAACGGGGGCAAACCCTATGATGTGCCGCCGCTGCCGGAGAACCGTTCAACCCGCTGCCGACTGGCATGCCGCCCTGCCAGTCGGTAATGGTCATCTTGGCGCCATGGTATTTGGCGATCCTGCTTGTGAGCGGATCCAACTTACGGAGGAGACGATCTGGGCTGGTCCCCCGGTGCCGGAGATGCCTGCGACGGCCAAAGCAGCCATTGAAGAGACCCGGCAGCTCATCTTTCGCGGTGAGTATGCGGCTGCGGATAAGTTGATTCTCGACAAGGCGCTTGCACCCCGGATAGCCCCGCGCTCGCAACAACCGCTGGGTGATCTTAATGATACGCTTCAATGGTGTTCGCAGTGCAGGTGAGGTCAGCGGTTACCGGCGTGAATTGGATCTGAGTACCGCCGTGGCAACCTCAACATGGACAAGCCATGACGTGGCATATCAGGCTGAAGTATTCTGCAGTACGGCTGAGAACGTGTGTGTCGCCTGCTTCAAGACGAGCGCTCCTGGCAAACTGAATTGTTCCATCCAACTCCGGCGCGAAGCTGGAGCGGTCAGTCGTTGTTTGTCAAATGACACGCTGTTGTTGCAGGGGCAGGCCAGTCATTGGGGCAAACATCTCGGTGTCAAGTTTGCCGGTGTGCTCAAGGCGGTGACTGTCGGTGGCGTCTGCCGTCCGGATGCCGATACGCTGCATGTCGAGGGAGCGGATGAGGTTATCCTGACCCTGGTGGCGGGGACTGACTTGAAACGCTATTGAAATTGCCTTGGCAGGGCCTGCGACGGTAACCGGTGTGCCTGGTATCTGTCCGTCACAGATTGTGCCGAAGGGGTACTGCGTGACGATTGAGCGGTTCCCAGATTGGTGCCTCTGTAAATGAAATTGATTTGTGACCTCAAGCACCTTGTCGGATTCGAAGTATTTACTGGCGATCAGCATGATTCGTCATTTGGATCAAGCAGCGCAACATCCGCACCGGCAATGCGGATTCGGTGAATACACTCACTTTTAAACCACTGGGATGCGAGTGTTTTGAACTGAACAATTAATCCGGTTTTGAACTGCCGCCGACAAGGGTTTCTTTTTGTCTTGATCCTGCGCCCTGTGTTTGTTTACATCATGTTAAACAAGGGAGGATTTTTTATGGATTTTGGCTATACCGAAGAACAGATCATGATCAGGGACCTTTGCCGACAGATCGGTGAAGAGAAAATCAAACCGGTGCGCGAGCACCATGACGAGTCCGGGGAATTCCCGTGGGACCTGGTGAAGGTCTTTGCCGAGGCCGATCTTTTCGGCATTGCCATCGAGCAGCAGTATGGTGGCATGGGTGGCGGATGCATGGACCAGGTCGTAGCGATCGAGGAGCTTTCCAAGTACTGTGCCGGTATTGCGCTGGCCTTGTTCGGCACCGGCCTCGGGGTAACGCCGATCATGCTGTTCGGCACTCCCGAGCAGAAAACGAAATACCTACCGCGCGTTTGCAAGGGTACGATCTGCGCCTTCGGTTTGACCGAGGCCAATGCAGGTAGCGATGCCGGCGGCATCCAGACTACCGCTGTCGCGGATGGCGATAGCTACATCCTAAACGGCACCAAGCAGTGGATCACCAACGGAGGCGAGGCCGACATCTATACCGTCGTCGCCATGACCGACAAGAACAAGGGTGCCCGTGGGGCCAGCGCGCTGATCGTCGATAAGGGTACGCCCGGATTCACCTTCGGCAAGAAGGAGAACAAGATGGGCATCCGCGGCTCGGTCACCCGTGAGCTGATCTTCCAGGATTGCCGAGTTCCAAAGGCCAACCTGCTGGCCAGGGAAGGCATGGGGTTCATCGTCGCCATGAAGACGCTCGATTCCTCACGTCCGGGCGTGGCGGCACAGGCGCTCGGAATTGCCCAGGGCGCATTTGATGAGGCCCTGCGCTACAGCCGTCAGCGTCGCCAGTTTGGCAAGCCGATCTCGTCGTTCCAGGCCATCCAGTTCATGCTGGCCGATATGGCAACGCAGATCGAGGCTGCCCGTGCCCTGACCTACCGCTGTGCGCAGTACATGGATAGCGGGGCCAAGGATGTTACCAAGTGGTCGGCCATGGCCAAGGTGTATGCCTCGGATGTGGCGATGAGCGTGACCACCGATGCCGTGCAGATCCTCGGCGGCTACGGATACATGAAGGAATACCCGGTCGAGAAGATGATGCGCGATGCCAAGATCACGCAGATCTACGAAGGCACCAACCAGATCCAGCGCGAGGTCATTGCCGCGAAGCTGATCAAGGAAAGCGCCAGCGAATAAGTTGGCATCGGCTGGCGGCTGATGCCGTGGGCGGATACCGGAGGGGCGGGCAGGGATGCCCGCCCTTCGTCTTTTTAGGGATGATCAGCCTAGGAACCGGCCGCCGCGCTGCCCTGTGATGATGCCGTCGCGCAGCGTGTGAACGCCGTTGACGAAGACGTGCCGGATGCCCTCGGCGAGGGCATGCGGGTGGGCGAAGGTGGTGTTCTCGCGCAGTGTGTGCGGGTCGATGATGAGCACGTCGGCGATCGCGCCCTGCTGCAGTTCGCCGCGGCCGATGAGGTTGAAGGTGCGGGCGGGGAGCGAGGTCATCTTGCGGATGGCCTCGGGCAGGGATACGGTCTGGCCATCGAGTGCCATGCGCAGGAACCGCGGGAACGTGCCGTAGGCGCGCGGGTGCGGCCAGTCGTGGCTCAGCGGGCCAGTTGGCGCGCGCAGCGAGGCGTCGGAGCCAAGCATCACCCAGGGCTGTGCCAGGATGCGGATCATGTTCGCTTCGCTCATGCCGTGGAAAAAGGCGGCGGTTCGCAGGTCGTCCCGTTCAGTCAGGTGCAGCACGGCTTCAGCGGGATGCATACCGAGCGTCTCGGCCACGGTGATGAGCGGCTGCCCCTGGAAACGGAGACTCTCGGGGTGGGCCGTGGACCCGATGGTGACGGTCTGCCAGTAGGCCTCGTCGTGATCGGCCATCAGTTCATCGCGCAGGCGCAGGCGTTGCGCCGGGTCGCGCAGCCGGGCCAGGACTGCCTCGCGACCCCCGGCGGCAGCCCAGGCGGGGAAGAGAATATCCAGATCCGTGCAGGATGCCGTGTAGGGGTAGCGGTCGGCGGCCACATCGACGCCCTCGTCCAGGGCGGCCTGGATGCGGGACAGCGCGGGTTCGATCAGCGGCCAGTTCTTGCGGCCGGAGGTTTTCAGGTGCGAAACCTGGACGCGCACCCCGGTGCGGCGGCCGATATCCAGTGTCTCGTCAAGCGCCTCGATCAAGCGGCTGGTCTCGCTGCGTATGTGCGAGGTGTAGATCCCGTGGTGGGCGGCGACCGCAGCGGCCAGGGCGATGACCTCACCCGTCTCGGCATAGCGTCCCGGTGTATAGACCAGCCCCGAGCTCAAGCCGCAGGCCCCTTCGTCGAGCGCCTGCTCCAGGCGGTACGCCATGAGGCGGATCTCGTCGGGCGTGGCCGCCCGGTCGACATACCCCATGGCGCCTGCCCGCAGGGTATTGTGCCCGACTAGAAGGGCGACATTCGGTGCCGGCTTCACCGCCTCCACGAGGGCGCGGTAGTCGGCCACGCTTTGCCACGTGTCGGGATAGGCGTGAACGGTCCAGTCGGTCGGCATGCGGGCCTCGCCGAACAGCGGGGCGCAGGAGGCCCCGCAGTTTCCGCAGATCTCGGTGGTGATGCCTTGGTAAAGCTTGCTGGGGGCCTCAGGTTCCAACAAAATATAGGCGTCGGAGTGCGTGTGCACATCGATAAATCCGGGGCAGACGATGCAGCCGCTGGCGTCGATGACGTGCTCCGCGCTGGCTTGCCGCAGGTCCCCGATGGCGGCAATACGGTCGCTGGAGATCGCGATATCCGCCTGCACGGGGGCACTGCCGATACCGTCGTGGACGAGTCCGTTACGAATCGTCGTCGTCTTCATCGTCGTCCTCCTCGTCGTCGTCTTCAAATTCGTTATCGTCGAATTCGTCGTCGTTGAATTCGTCGTCTTCGGGGGCCTCGGTTTCGTCGTGGGGGGTGTCGAGGGAATCGACGGATTCGATTTGCTCGATTGAATCGATGCTCTCGGGTTGCTCGTCGGGCGGGGCGGGCGGTTTCTCGGCCGGTGGTGTGGGGCCGCCCAGCATCTCGATGACGCGGGTCTGCACATCCGCGAGCTTGTCGATCTGGAGTTGCGGATCGAGGATCAGGAAGGTTTCGCCGGTTTTGCGGTGTTCGTAGACGCGGTGTACGTTTCCGATGTCATCGACGGTGACATCCTTCTCGACCAACGTTTTTTTTCGTTCGAGCATGACGGCCAGGATATAGATCACCGATTCGTTCTGTGGGTCCTCATCGTCGATGAGTTTGCGCAGCAGGGATTCGGCGGTCTCCTTCTTGAGGGGGTCGTTATCCTGCGCGGCGGGGGGCTTGCGATAGATGCCTTGCCAGGCGCTGTAGGGTGCTAGGCGGGCTTCCTGTCCTTTGCCGCAGTCGAGACAGAAGTCGGCCCGCTCATACCCGGCCTCGCCCAGTATCAGCATGGAAAGGTAGTGCTGCTTATCCTTGAAGGCGGCGGTACAGGCGGTGCAGGCCTCGCTGCGTGATCGGATGTCCCAGTCGTGTGCCATGATGCGGATCCTCAGGGGGTGTACGTGATGCCGGAGAGCATGAGCGTGGTCAGATTGACGGTATTGAACATGGCGTGGATGAATATCGGGACGATCAGGGATCCTGTGTAAAGGTAGGCCAGCGACAGGGTGGTTCCCACGACAAAGAGCGGCAGCACGGCGGGGATGTGTCCATGGATCATGGCAAACAGCATTGAACCCAGCACGATGCCGCCGGGGATGCCGCGATGCCTGGCGATGGCCGGAAAGAAAACGCCCCGGAAGACGACTTCCTCCACCAGCGGGGCGGCGGCAATGGCGGTGATCACAAGCCAGCCCTTGAACCATAACGGCGCGGTGGTGTCGATGAATCCCGCCAGGATGGGCTGGGGGGCCGACGGCATGTCGGATACCAGCGCCAGGGCATTAGATACCATGGCGGCCACCGCGATGAAGGGCATGGCGGCGAGATAGGCCATAAACGCCTGGCGCAAGCGGGTGGACAGCGGGGCGGGTGGACCGCCGAGGCTCATGGCGAGGGTGGTGCCGCTGCGGCGTTGAAGATAAAGCACAAGACCGAGCGCCAGCCCCTGGGTCACCAGGTTTTGCACGATGATGACGATGCGCACGGCGGCAGGTTCCAGGTTGTCCGTGAACGGCTTGGTGAGCTGCCCGACCAGCAGCAAGGCTCCGATGAAGACGCTCATGACCAGCGTCAACCAAAGGGCATCCATCCAGTGCCAGTGGCGCGAGAGCAGCAGGTCGGCATAGGCCGGTGGGGGTATGCCATCGCGGCGGAAACGGCGCATCATGCGGATGTCAAGCACCAGACCGGAGCAGAGGATCACCAGGATGGCCAGGCCAGCGAAAACGGCGCCAGCGGTCACTTGATCAGGGGGAACGGGGGTAAAGGAAGGATTCATCAGGCCTTGCCGGTATATTTCTCTTTCAGCACATAGATCGGCTTATCCTGCGATTCGTGATAGGTGCGAATCTGGATCTCGGCCAGCAGTCCCATGCTGATAAACTGGGTGCAGAAGAGGATCAGCATGAAGGGCGTGATCACCCACATCGGGCGCTTCGACATCGCCACCAGCTCGCCCGCGATCTCGCCGCCGAAGAAGAAGTAGGCGATATGCCCCATCACGAGCGTCATCAGGACCAGCATCCCGGGAATCCCGAAAAAGGCACCGATCTTGCCGAACATCTGGATGGGATGCGTGCTGTAACGCAGCAGGAATTTCACGGTCATCAGATCCAGGATCACCCGGAATGTGCGCGAGATCCCGTATTTCGACTTGCCAAAGCGGCGTTCGCGGTGGTTGACAGGAACTTCCGCCAGTTCGGCACCGATCCAGCTTGCCAGGGCGGGGATGAACCGATGCATCTCGCCATAGAGGCGCAGCCGCTCGACCACTTCGCGGCGATAGGCCTTGAGTGTGCAGCCATAGTCGTGCAGGAAGACCCCGGTGATCTTGCTGATCAGCGCATTGGCCAGGATCGAGGGCAGACGCCGGTTGATGAAGGGATCCTTGCGGTCCTTGCGCCAGCCGCTGACCACATCGGCACCCGCGTCGATCTTCTCGAGCAGTTTGGGAATGTCGTCGGGGTCGTTCTGCAGGTCGGCGTCCAGGGTGATGACCACATTGCCGCGCGAGGCGTGGAATCCCGCGCTCATGGCGGCGGTCTGGCCGAAATTGCGGCGCAGGCGCAGCACGGTAAGTGCCGGATAGAGATCGGCGTTGGCCTTCAGTTTCGCCCATGTGGAGTCGGTGCTTCCATCATCCACCAGCACGATCTCGTAGCTGCGACCCAGCCGGGTGAGTGAATTATGCAGTGCCTTGCACAGCATATCGACGTTCTCTTCCTCGTTATAAACCGGGGCAATGACGGATACTTCGATCATAAAAACCTCATCGGGTGAATTCAAAAACCGGTTCTGCTTCCCAAGCCCCTCCGTGAGGTCGGGTTGCATGGTCTGTTTATCCGAAATCCGGATAAGGGTGTCAATAACCTTTTGGCGCCCCCCCGGGCGGTCATGACATTTTATGGCAAGGGAACGTTTGCTTTCCGAGAGGGTGGCCCGTATAGTGGGGTCATGAAATGGATTCGATTCGGTGTGGCACTGCTGGTATGTGTTGCGGGGACGTCCCGTCTTTTGGCGGAAGAGGTGCCGCTAGAGTGGTTTCCTCTGGACGCTTTCGCCGGGGCGTTTGGTGTGGATTCGGTGGTGGAGACGGTGAATGTGACGAATTCGACCGTCGTTTGGGAAACGCCCGGGGCGACACTTCGTTTTTTTGACGGGTCTCGCCGGCTAGAGTTCAACGGTACGCTGGTTTGGTTGAACGGGGCGATCTCGACCAATGCGATGGCAGAGCGGATGATCAGCGAGACCGATCTGGAGTCGGTCCTGGCTCCCCTGCTACTGGCTACTGTCCCCTCGAATGCGCCATGGGGGACGTTTGTCGTGGTGCTGGATCCGGGGCATGGCGGCGTGGATCCGGGGGCGGTGGTTTCCACGAATGTCCCCTATGAGAAGGACCTAGTGCTGGATGTCGCCAAACGGGTGAGGCGGATTCTGCGGCAATCGGGGATCGTGGTGCGCATGACCCGCCGTGACGACGACAAGACGCTGACCCTGGAAGACCGCACAACGATTGCCAGGAAGCGGGAGGGTAGCGTGCTGGTGAGTATCCATGCCAACAAGGCGGCCAGCCGTTCGGCACAGGGGATTGAAACCTTTGTACTTCCGGCGGCCGGATTTCCATCCACGGCGTCCTCGGAGCCGGTCGCCGAGGTCTATCCCGGGAATCTGTACGATGCCGAATCGCTGCAGTTGGGATACTTCATCCACCGGGAGTTGCTCGATCAGGTGCAGGCGGTCGATCGCGGGGTCAAGCGGGCGCGTTACGAGGTGCTCCGCAATGCGCCGTGTCCGGCGGCGCTGGTCGAGCTCGGCTTCATGTCGCATGCCGCCGAGCTGAATAAGCTGAATACGGAGGATTACCGTCAGCGCCTAGCGGAGGGCATTGCGCAGGGCGTCCGGATCTTCATGCTGCAGAATACGTCGCCAGGCGGGGACTAAGGCGTTTAGGGAATCACGTCTTTCCGAATTTCCTGATTGAGGTAGGTCAGCACATCCTTGAACTTGGCCATGTTCTCGGGGGCGACATCGACCAGGAGTTGGTGTGCCTGCAGCATGGTGGTCAGCGAAAGGTTCTGGTCGTCGCCGTCGCCGATATCCAATCCTTCCAGATGCAGGGCTGCTGCCAGCCGTTGCTTGAGTTCCGGCGTAGCCTCATGCTGTTCGTGACATTCCACGACGGGTCCCAGGCCCAGGGTGGTCAACATGCCATGGGTCTTGGGGGTGAGATTGATCAGGATCACGTGTCGGGCGCAGTTGGCATCGGCCGGGCGGATGGCGATGCCGGCCAGGATGCCCATGAAGGTGCTGTCCATGCCGGAGCATTCTTCCATATCGAAGATGACCTCCTTGCAACCGCTCCCGAGGGCGGTTGTACAGAAGCGCTTCAGCGAGGGTGCCAGCTTGAATGTTGCCCGGCCACTCACCTTCACCAGGGCAAACGCCTCCGATATCGCTACTTGAAGGCTTCCGCCCGATGTCTGAACCTGTGCCATAAGTTACCTGTCTCCACGTCATGTTTGAATCGGCTCACCGTCCAACGCAAACACAACAGCAGTGTACTCCTAAACAATTCCTGCGTCCAGCAGCAATTCTCGCAAGACCAATCGCGTTCTTGCCATCCTGCATGTTTATCCATACATTGATGGTTATGGCAAGCGTTTTGTTAAGGGGGAATCATGGGAATGACCGATGGCACTGGGGCACTGGGGTTGCTTTCCGGAGGGTTGGACAGTCAGTTGGCGGTGCGGGTGTTGCAGCAGCAGGGCATCGCCGTACGCACCATTGTGTTTGATAGCCCGTTCTACGATGTAAGCGCAGCGATCAAGGCGGCCAGTGCCTTGCAGGTCCCGTTGCGGATCTACGATTTCACGGACGACATCATCGCCCTGGTGCAGAATCCGCCGCACGGCCTGGGCAAATGCATGAATCCCTGCATTGATTGCCACGCCCGCATGTTGCGTCGGGCGGGTGAGCTGCTGGCGGCGGAAGGGTGCCGGTTCCTGTTCACGGGGGAGGTGCTCAATGAGCGACCGATGTCGCAGACCCGCCGGGCGATGGGGATTGTGGCAGAGGAGTCGGAATATGCCGATCTGGTGCTGCGTCCGCTTAGTGCCAAACTATTGCCACCGACAAAGCCGGAAATCGCGGGATGGGTGGATCGCATGCAGTTGCTGGAACTCAACGGTCGCCGGCGGTCTGAACAGTTTGCCCTAGCCAAGGCTTACGGCTTGCAGTCCTACCCTTCGCCTGCCGGGGGCTGTCTGCTGACGGAACCTAATTTCTGCGTACGCCTCAAGGAGCTTCGCCAGCACGAGGGGCTGGATGACCGCCGTCTCGTGCGGCTGTTGCGGGTGGGGCGGCATTTCCGGCTTTCGACGGGGCACAAGTGCATTGTCGGGCGCGACGAGGCGGATAATGCCAAGCTATCGGCACAAAGGGCGGCGGAAGATGTCGAACTGATCCTTCCCGATGATCGTCCCGGTCCCACCGGGATGCTGGTGGGTCCCGCTCCTGAACAAGCGCTGCGCGAGGCGGCAGCGATTACCACCTTCTATGCCAAATGCCCGCCCGGCGAGCCAGCCGCGCTGGTGGTGCGACAGGACGGTCGCCCACCGTTTGCGTTAACCGTGCAGCCCTTCACGGCGAATGAGGCGGAGGCCTGTAGCATCAGGCTTGCGTAGAATAACGTCGTGGAAGACTGTAGACCTGGCGGTTGACGATTACGTTGGACGATTTCCCGTTAGCTGGACCCCATCCGAAAACAATTTTGAAGGGGGTCTCGCTAGGATTAAATACGCCAATGAAACACTGGGGCGGCTCGTTATGCCTGCTCGTCAAGCACCTCGTATTCAAACCAGTCGAATGTGGCCGCGTTGTCGCTGGAGTGTCCACTCCCCGTTGCGTACATGGCCAGGTACACACCTGTGAAACGCCCACCTACCTCTGTGGAAAGATAGCGGGTTTCTCCTTTGGCCAAGAAGACGGGGGCTGAGTTCCCGACGGCATACCCGAGGCTGTAGTCGGCCTCATCCCCTTCAATCACAAGTGCCAATGGTCCCTGCGGAAGGGCGATGGTGGCAACCTCGGCGCTCAACGTGCCGATGGTGCGCCGAACGATCAGTCGGACTTCCCTGTTGCGGTTTGCAACGCCCACGTCATAGTGGTGATGAATATTCTGAAACGCCGTAAGGCCGGCCTCTTCAAAGTCGTTATGCGGGGTGAAGTCAATCCGGGCCGATATCCTGAAGTTGAAGTGTTGCTGCCGCCGCCCCACCCAGGACTGCCCCTCCATGGTATTGAGGTCGGGGCCGACGCAGGCAAGCTTGAGATGGCTATTCGCGAGGGACCAGTTGTCGGCCACCGGATTGCAGAGAAAATTCCAATGAAGCGGCAACTTTTCTTCGTCGAAGTCATCCCGCGTCGACCAGGATTGATCTTCTACTGGAGGCAATCCCTCAGCCCCATCCATTTGGATGGCGATCTCGCCGTTGTTGCCGATAACCGGCCATCCGTCTACCCATTTGACCGGCGTCAGAAATGTCTCACGTCCCAGAAAGTGACAACTGTGGAAGCCCTTGGGTCTGATTCCGAGACAGACCATCCACCAGTTGCCGCTCTGGTCTTCAACCATATCACCGTGGCCCGTGGCCTGAACCGGAATTTTCGACTTGCTCCGATGTGTCAGGATCGGGTTGTGCGGACAGGTTTCCCAGGGACCTTGCGGAGTTGGGCCGCGAGCAATCGTCACACAGTGCCCGTATTCCGTCCCCCCTTCGGCAATCATTAAATAATAGTGGCCGCTGATCTTGTAAAGGTGAGGGGCTTCAGGATAATGCCCTCCACACCCGGACCATAAATGTGTGGATTCACTCAGCGACTGGCCCGTCTTGATGTCAATCTTTGTCTGGCAAATACCTGCTCCTGTTACGTAGACGCTCCCGTCATCGTCCCAGAACAGGTCAGGGTCAATTCCCTTATGGGCGATCCAAACGGGATCAGACCATGCTCCGTCCGGGGCATCACTCCAGACAAAGAAGTTGCCACCGTTGCGGCAATTGGTTGTCACCATATAGAAACGTCCTCCGTGGTACCGAATAGTCGGTGCGTAGATGCCGCCGGAAATGGAGACGCCAGACAAGGGAAGTTGGGCGTGTCGCGTAAGACAATGCCCAATCTGCTTCCAGTTCACCAGGTTGCGGCTATGAAAGAGCGGGACACCGGGAAAGTACTCGAAAGAGCTAGTGACCAGATAAAAATCCTGCCCAACCCTGCAAATGCTTGGGTCGGGATAGAAGCCCGGAATAACAGGGTTTGAATACTTCATTTCATTATCCTCTATAAAACAAGGCTTTGGTGGTGAGGGTTGCGAGTTTAGGCCAGACACAAGATATTGTTGGCGATTACAATTCGCGACAAATTCAAACGATACAGATTCGCGACAAGAATATCTGTAAGGCGGTGCGGAAATCAAGAAGTTAGTCCAATCCCTTCGATTCCGAATATCACGGGGTTAGCGCCCTCCTTCAACCACAAGAGATACTTCCACTGGTCCTGCTGGTCAGAAGTTTCCTGATCATCATCGGCAGACTGTTCGCAAAGGGCGGCGAACCCCTCAAGTAAAAGACCTGACCTGTGTTGCGCATCTGGTCAAATGCGTTGCGCAATCCCGCGCGGGGCAGGAAGAGGTAAATTATCTGCATCCATATATGCGCTCCCGAGTGAACACGCATGATCTGCACGCGCGCAGAAGACCCTTTCGATCTCCAATTTTATCTTGCACACAAACCGAATATAAACTAGTTTGGTCTAACCATAAAGGAGTCATTATGCACACCGTCAGTCTATTTGATGCCAAGACCCATTTATCACGGATTATCGAAGACCTGCTCACGGGTCGCGATGATCGCGTGATCATTTCACGTCACGGCAAACCCGTGGCCTGCGTATTGCCGTGGCCTGCCACAGATACAAGCAAGCGGATCGGGATCGCCCGGGGCCAATTCGAGGTGCCGGACGCTATTGACAGGACGAACGCGCACATCGCCGACCTTTTCGAAAGCGTGACTCCTGCGGCATGAGAATACTATTAGACACACAGGTGATCTTGTGGGCGCTTACTGATAGTCCGCGTTTGTCGAATGCCGCTCGCAGCATCCTGCTCGCGCCCACCAATGAGATCTACTTCAGTTCGGCCTCCATCTGGGAAATTGCAATCAAGCATCGTCTTGCACGCGAGGATATGCCGGTTTCGGGTTCTGAGGCCGCCCGCCTCTGTCGCCTTGCAGGTTACCAGGAATTAACGATTACCTCGGTTCATGCTGCTGCCACCGAATCACTACCTCCGCACCATGCTGATCCATTTGATCGAATTCTGGTTGCGCAAGCAAAGACCGAACCCATGCAACTGCTCACACACGACAGCATAATTCCGAAATACGGCGACAATATTCTCCGGGTATAAGCAACTTCCAGTGCCCGTTTGGCTTGTTCCTGCGCCTTCACGCTGCGTCGCGGCCAGAACATCAACCCAGTGGGAACAAAGTAGCCCTTTCCAGGACACGCCAGCAGCCAATCACAAAGTCCGGCATTCGGTTCCGGTTCATGTGCAATCAAGCGGTACTCGCCACGGTCAATCCGCTCGATTTCAAACGATTGTCCGGGACGCAAGTGATCGCGGCGGCGAATGGTAGGCGGCAGGACAAGCTGCCCACGGCTGGATAGTGTCGTATTCATGAAAAGTAAGATGCATCTTACGCTTGCACGGTCAACGGTTTTCTTGCAATCGTCCGTTGAGCGACATGGGGTCGCCCTGCAAGACTCAGCACACATTACGGACCAACCAAACAACGGGCATATCCCAATTAATCCACCTCTTAATCAACAAGGCAAGGAGATCCGCCTCGGGAAATAAGGTGAAGGGGCATTCCGTTGCTCTTGCGCGACTGGCTGCACGCTAGCCGATCTTGACCGGTTTGCGGATGCGTGCGCTTTCATAAAGCGCATCCAGCAATTGCATCACGATCACGCCTTCCTCCCCGGTCGCGGTATGCGGAGTCCGGTTGATGATGCTGTCGGCAAAATGCGCCTGCGCGGAAGGCGGGCGCGGTGCCGGCGTGTCCAGGTGCATATCATACTGCGCACCTTGTCTTTCAATGAAAAGTTCGGCGTCAAAGTTATAGCCGCCGCCGACATTCCGCTGCAGGAGGCCGCCCTTGGTTCCCAGCAGGCGCGTCTCCATCAGCTCATGCTCCTTGATATTCGCCGCCCAGGAGGCTTCCACTTCCAGCGAGGCCCCGTTCTTGAACGTGATCATTCCGGCCGCCAGGTCCTCCACATCAAAGGTCTTGTTTTCCAAACTGGCTCGTTCGGCACCGAGGAAATCATATGTGCGGGCCAGTACCCACTCCGGCTTGGGATAGCCCATCAGCCAGAGCGCTAGGTCCAGCCGGTGGACCCCGAGATCAATCAGCGGGCCACCGCCGGCAAGTGCCTTTGTGCCGAACCACCCGCCGAATCCGGGCATCCCTCGACGCCGGTGCCAGACGGTACGTCCGAAATAGATATCGCCCAGGATACCGTCCTCCACCTGTTTCTTCAGCGCCCATGACTGTTCCGTGAAACGGTAGGAGAAGTTGATCATCAATTTCCGCCTAGCCTTCTTCGCCGCCGCCAGCATGGTTCTGGCCTCCTCGGCGTTCATCGCCATCGGCTTCTCGCAAAGTACGTGACAGCCAGCCTTAAGCGCGGTCAGGGTCAGCGGCATGTGGAACTTGTTGGGTGTCACCACGCTCACCACATCCAGTTTCTCACGTTCCAGCATCAGCTCCGCCGAGGTGTATCGACCAGCAATCGATTTCTCATTGCCGACCTTCTCGAGTTTCACCGCATCCATGTCCGCGATCGCCACCACTTCGACGCCGGGATGCGCCTGATAGCCGGCAATATGACTCTTTCCCATCCCCAGTCCAATCACACCCGCCCGTAGTTTATTCATTGTTTTTTCCTTTGGTTTTAATTCACCCAGACGTTGATCATCCGACTGCCGCTAGTAACATCCTCAAAAGGACCTGGGAATGGATTCATCTCGTCCCTCTTTTTGCCGAAGTAATCGGTGGCAATGCGTAGTTCAGAGCCGTCCAGGTCATCATAAGCCAGACTTGACGCAATCGCCTTGCCAAGCCGTGCTGTGGTAACAAGCTTCCGATTGACCTCACCCCGCCAAGACGTGTCCTGCGATACCGCCAGATACCAGCCGTCCCCTTCCCGCATTCCGGCAAGCTCCGTGGAATGGGGATGGTGAAATGGCGTCAGTCGTTCATCAAAACGCTGGTGCTTAATAGGCGTCGTAAAAAGGTTGTGCGCAAACGCAACCCCCTTTGAGACAATCTGGCAGCTGCATGTTGACAAAAAGAGGTTATTCGCCACAAGCTGAGGGCCATGCTGCATTTCCAAGAAGAAATCTCCACGGCTGCCCGAGTTGTCGTGCATCAGGTTGCAGGTGACCTGGGCACCCTGGCACATCCAGTCCAACCATATGCCACTGAAGTCACCGCAACCATAAATATGATTCCGGCTGATAATCGTATCGATCGCGCCATGGAACTTGATGCCTCCCGTTTCATAGCCTCCAAAGAGACACGTCGTATGAATATCGTGAATCAGATTCCCGGTCACGGTACTGAACGAGCAGCCCATGCTGCCCACGATCCCGACCTGTTCACAGTGGTGGATATGATTATTGCGAACCGTATGACTACCGATAGTCGCCTTGTTCCAGCCACTGCTTAAAGCACGATGAATCGTACTGACATATCCCTCTGCCGTATCGGCTGACGTGTTGTCCCATTCGTCGCCATATTTCCCAAGGGCGACACCGGAGCACTTGGAATAGCTGATCTCGTTATCCTCGATGATCCAGCCCTTGCACCACAGGGCGGATACAACACCGATCTGCTTTGCTGTCGGCGGTGCCCAGGGCGTTGCCGCCTCCCTCAGCCACTCGCCATGCAGGTAAACCGCACCGGTGTGATGCTGCCGGTTCTTTGGCAGGAACCAGTCTCCGCTGATAAGGTCACTGAACGGATTAAAACCGCCGAACATTGAATTCGGCAAAACCGCTTTCCAGGCATCATCCTGGATCTTTATCCAGTCCTTAACGATCACAGACCCCTTGATGATGACCTTCTCGCCCTCTGCAGCCTGATAAACGATCATCTGGATCTCCGAGAGACCCCCTCGGGGCGGGCAAATTCGTTCCCGGTAAACGCCACCATGCACCGTCACCCTATCGCCTGGTTGGGCAAGATCAGCGGCGCGCTGGATCGTCTTCAGCGGCGCCGCCTCTGTACCCGGATTCGTATCGCGGCCATTGATGGCTACATGCAACTCAACAGCATTTCCGTCGTTAAGACTCATTGATTCACCTGTCGTTATTATGATGAGTTTGTGTCTATTTCCCGATTATATCCGTTTTTTTGTTGCCAATATCCGTTTGTGTATAAACGATTCATTAAAATTAGTCAAATTGGTGATTGATTATTCCTTGTTGGATGTTGGATATTTGTTCGGAAATCATTCTAATATCGGAGAATATGATCAGGAAAAATCACCCGAGCGATGGCTGCAATATTGAGTGTACCCCCTTCCAGCGTGCCGTTTATGATGCCGTGCGATGCATTCCCGCTGGCAAGGTCAGCACCTATGCGGCGGTCGCGGCCGCGATTGGATGCAGAAGCCCCCGTGCCGTCGGTCAGGCACTCAAGGTCAATCCGTTCGCCCCGGAGGTTCCCTGTCACCGGGTGATTACCTCCGCATTGACCCTCGGCGGCTTCCGAGGCAGCACGAGGGGCGAAGCACTCCAACGGAAGCGTCGGCTGCTGGCACAGGAAGGTGTCGATTTCAACGCGGATGGCACGCTTAAAGATCACTCGCACGGCGGCCACTCCTCACCCTTGTAACAACCTGTGGGGAGCCGTTCGTGGCAATGGCGTGACGGTTAGCCATGCGCAACTCAGCACAGCCCCCCCCGGGGCACCAGAGCGAGTCGCCCTCAAGGCTCCAGAATTGGCGTGTTCGTTTGACGTCGGCCTTTAGTTACGGCATGATGCTGCCGTTGTTGAATCTGTGAAGAGGTGGCGTCGGTATGTTGTCGTACATTTTAAAACGCGTTTTGCTGATGATTCCGACCGGGATCGGGGTGATCACGGTCTTTTTTGTCGTGTCCGAGTTCGTTCCGGGCGGTCCGCTGGACCAGGTCGAGACGATGATCGTCGAGCAAGCCAATCGGGCGGGGGTAGGCGATCTGGCGGCAATAGGCACTGGCGGCGGCGGCAGCTCGATCCAGATTGATACCGAGATGCGCCTGCAGATCAAGCGCAAGCTGGGGCTCAATCACGATGCGTTGCAGCGATATCTGCGGATGCTGATCTGGTTCAGTCCCGATTCGATGATCTCTTCGCGCGAAGTCGGCACAGGGGAGGCCCGCCGCCTGTTTTTCCGTGATCGTCCCCTGCTGGTCTACCGCCTTGACAATACCTACCACGTCTATGATAACGCCTACCAGACGCCGGATGGCCAGGCCGGCCAGGTCCGGTTTGACCGCGATGTCGGCCTGCTGATCAGCAATACCGACGAATCGATACGCTTTGATCCGCAGACCGGTCGGCAGGTCGGCGGCGACCTACAGCTTGCCCTCGTGCCGGTGGCCGTGCGGAGGGAATCGTTCTGGGAAACGGAGTACCTCGCCTCCGGTGATCGGGTGCGCGTCCGGGAAGCACGCGATGAGGTCTACCTGCGGGAATCGCGCTGGCAGGCGCTGACCAACGGACATAACTGGCATGGGCTTTTCCTGTTCAAGTTCCCGCTCTCGATCACCAAGAACCAGAAATGCGTGGACCTGATCCGCGAGCGCCTGCCGATCTCCATGCGCCTCGGGGTCTCCTCCTTTTTCCTGACCTATACCTGTTGCATCCTGCTGGGGGTCAGCAAGGCGGTGCGCAACGGTTCGCTGTACGACTCGGTGACCAGTGTGTTGATCCTGGTCGGCTACGGCATCCCAGGGTTTGTGCTGGCGGTGTTCCTGATCAAGGCCTTTGGCCCAAGTGGCGACTCCTGGCTCAATCTGATTCCGTTGCGAGGGATCCACTCGTCCCTCGAGATCTATAACAGCCTCTCGCTCTGGGGCAAGTTCTGGGATAACGTACACCACATGATCGCCCCCGTGCTGTGCCTGACCATCCAGAGTTTTGCGGGGTTGACCATGCTGACGAAGAACAGCGTGCTGGAGCAGTTCCATCAGCTCTATGCCGTGGCGGCCCGGGCGCGCGGGCTGTCCACTCGCAAGGTGCTGATCAAGCATGTCCTGCGTAATTCGCTGATACCGCTGGTGACGGGGTTCCCGGCGCGGTTTGTGATGATGTTCTTTGCCGGGTCGCTGCTGATCGAGAAGATCTTCTCGCTCGATGGCCTGGGCCTGCTCAGCTTTACCGCCCTGGTGGAGCGGGATTATCCCCTGATCATCAGCAACCTGTTTATCTTCACCTTTATCGGGCTGGTGTGCCGGTTGTTGTCCGATATCGGCTATGTGATTGTTGATCCCCGGATCAGCTTTGAAGGGAAACGGCGTTAATGGCGATGTTCAGTCCTGAATTTATTGAGAAGGTCCGCAAGTTCAAGAAGAACCGGCGGGCCTACCACAGCTTGCGGATCCTGCTGCTGTTGTTTATGCTCACGCTGCCGGCGGAACTGATGTTCAACCATCGCCCTATCATCATGCGTCTGGATGGGCAGTGGTTCTTCCCGATGCTGCGCGAGTACACCTACCAGGATCTGGGTGGAGCCTATACCATTCCCGTGGTCAACTACCGTGCGTCCCTGTTTGCAGACTTCGTGGCGGGCCGGGAACCGGACGTGCAGACGGATCTCGTCTACGGGGATGGCAGTGCCCTCGCGTCCGGCGGGGATAACGCCGTGGTGCGCTATCGGCAGACCCGCCCGCGCCAGTTCTGGGCCCTCTGGCCACCGATTCCGCATACCTATAAATCATTCTACACCAGCAAGATCCTCGATCGCCAGCGGCTGGCCAGTCCGTTGGCCGTCACGGCGGGGGACCGGATCATCCCGGGGGCGGTGGCCGAGCGGCACCTGCTCGGGACCGACCGGTTCGGCAAGGACGTGCTGGCGCGTCTGGTCTACGGGTTCCGGCAATCGCTGCTGTTCGGGCTGGCACTGGCGCTGACCTCTTCCGTGATCGGTTGCGTGCTGGGTGCCGTGCAGGGATTCTTTGGCGGGGTGATCGATTTGCTGGGGCAGCGCGTAACGGAAATCTGGGGCGCCATTCCCCATTTGCTGCTGCTGATGATCTTGAGCGATTTCCTGTCGCGCAAGGGCGATTTCACCGAGTTCCAGCACCTGATGATGCTCTTCCTGATCATGAACCTGACCACCTGGATGGGGATGGCCGCGCACATGCGTGCCCAGTTCCTGGCCGCCCGCAACCTGGATTATGTCAAGGCGGCCAAGGCGCTTGGCGTCTCGAATGTACGCATCATGTTCCGGCACATCCTGCCCAACTCCCTGACGCCGATCGTGACCTTCCTCCCCTTTTCCATCTCCTCGTCGATCCTGGCCCTGGTGGGGCTCGACTTTCTCGGTTTCGGCATCAAGTATCCGGCCCCCAGCCTGGGTGAACTGCTCGCGCAGGGGCAGCAGCACCTGGATGCATGGTGGATCATGATGCCAACCTTCCTGACCTTGACCACCCTGATGATCCTGCTGACCTTTATCGGCGATGGCGTCCGCAATGCCTTCGACCCGCGTTACAAGTGAGTAATGGATATGCTACTGAACGTTGAAAATCTGGTGACGCACTTCGACCTTGGCGACGGCAAGGTGGCGCGGGCGGTCGATGGCATCAGTTTCGCGCTCGAGGCGGGCCGCACGCTGGCGATTGTCGGCGAGTCCGGCTGCGGCAAGTCGCAGACGGCCTTCTCGATCATGCGCCTGCTGGAGGCGAATGGCTATCACGATCCCTCCTCGCGCGTGCTGTTCGAGGGCGAGGATCTGCTGCGCCTGCCGGAGGCGCGGCTGCAGCATATCCGCGGCAACCGCATGGCGATGATCTTCCAGGAACCGATGGCATCGCTCAATCCCCTCTACCGGGTACGCAACCAGCTTTCCGAACCCCTGCGCCAGCATCAGCAGCTTTCGCGGCGCGAGGCGGGTCAGCGCTGCATCGAACTGCTCCGGCATGTCGGCATCTCGGCACCGGAGTCGCGAGTTGATAACTATCCGCACGAGATGTCCGGCGGCATGAAGCAGCGGGTCATGATCGCCATGGCCCTGGCCTGCCGCCCGAAGCTGCTGATCGCCGATGAGCCCACCACGGCGCTCGATGTCACCATCCAGGCGCAGATCCTCGGACTGATGAAGGAGCTGCAGCAGGAGACGGGCATGGCGATCCTGCTCATCACGCACGACATGGGCGTGGTCAACCAGATGGCCGACGACGTCTGCGTGATGTATGCCGGGCGGCTGGCGGAGCAGGGAACGCGCGATGCTATCTTTGGGCACATGCAGCATCCCTATACGCGGCGGCTGATGGCGTCGATCCCCAACCGGGCTGACCGGCGCTACAAGCTGCATACCATTCCCGGCCTGGTGCCCGGCGCGAGCGAGTTCACCACCGAAGGTTGCCGTTTTGCCGACCGCTGCGTGGAGCGGCTGGAGGTATGCCGGCAGAAGACCCCTGCAATGCGATGCTGCGGTGAGCAGGCGGGGCACCAGGCCAGTTGCCACCTGCTTGAAGGACAGGGGCACGTGAACCGGGCCGCTGCCGCCAGACGGGAGATTCGCCCGGTCAAGACCGTATCCGATGACATCCTGCTCTCGGTCAATGCGCTCAACACCTATTTCCCCGTCAAGCGCGGACTGCTCCAGCGGGTGGTCAATCACGTCCGGGCGGTGGATGGGGTATCGTTCGACCTTCGGCGCGGCGAGACCCTTGCGCTGGTGGGCGAGTCGGGGTGCGGCAAGACGACGGTGGGACACAGCATCCTGCGCCTGCTGGAGGAAACCCGTGGTGAGGTCCGGTTCGAGGGGCAACATGTCCTCGAGCTCCCCCGCGCACAGGCCAGGGCGCTGCGGCGGCGGATGCAGTTGGTGTTCCAGGATCCGTTCGGGTCGCTCTCGCCACGCTTGAAGGTCAATGCGATTGTCGGGGAAGGACTGCGTGTGCATGAACCCCGGCTGCCCATCGAGACGCTGGAAGAGCGGGTCGCCGACGTCCTGCGGCTGGTGGGCCTGTCGCCCGAGGCAGGCACACGGTTCCCGCACGAGTTTTCCGGTGGCCAGCGCCAGCGCATCGCCATGGCCCGTGCCCTGATCCTGGAGCCGCAGTTACTCGTGCTTGATGAACCGACCTCGGCGTTGGATGTGTCGGTGCAGGCGCAGATCCTCAACCTACTGGAGGAGATCCAGATCCGGTGCAACCTGTCCTATCTCTTCATCACCCACAATCTCGGGGTGGTCGAATATATTGCCGACCAGGTCGCCGTGATGTATCTGGGTAAAATCGTGGAAAGGGCACCGACAGCGACACTGTTTGCCGCCCCGAGGCATCCTTACACCCGTACCCTGCTGGAGGCCGTGCCGCAGATTGGCGGGCAACAAAAGGGATTCAGCGGCATCATCGGCGATGTCCCCTCCCCCCTGAATCCACCGACCGGCTGCCACTTCCATCCGCGCTGCCCCATGGCCATGGACATCTGCAAGCGCGAATACCCCGCCCACCGCATCGACGCCCAAGGCACCATCGCCTGCCATCGTCATCCCGCCTAGTTCACACGACAGCGCTCGATAATTATTGGCATGGAGAGAAGAAATTCCAACTTGCACGGGCTAACCCGCAGGCGTATAGTGACTGCAATGAAAACACGGAGGAGCATGATGAAGAAAAATCGGAACCTCATGCCAATAGCTGCGTGTGCGGCTGCAGGAATTTTGCAGGGAATGCCGGTGAATGCGCAAAACGTCGAAACCACGGCACATGCAGTTCCACCAGCGTCGATACTGTCCTGGCCCGGCGAGAGCGTCGACACATGGCGGGGGTATAAACGCCACCTCATCACCATCGATGGGCTCAAAGCGTGGGTCGTTGAACCGAAAAAGGCACTGCCCGGCAACCCTTGGACATGGTGCATGGAGTTTCCGGACGCGTTCACCGACCGGACCGGTGTCCCGCAACTCCTGGAGAAGGGATTCTTCCATCTGCACATCAAGGTCGGAAACACCTTCGGCAGCCCGGCGGCGCTTAAGCATTTTGACGCTTTATATGACGCCATCACCACGAAGGGACTGGCCCAAAAAGGAACACTTATCGGCATCAGCCGCGGTGGACTCTACGCTTACAACTGGGCGAGTCAAAACCCCGACAAAGTGGTATGCATCTATGGCGATGCCCCGGTGTGCGATTTCAAGAGCTGGCCCGGTGGCAAGGGCGAAGGTAGGGGGAGCGAGGGCGACTGGAAGTCGCTGATCCAATGCTACGGATTCAAGGATGAGAATGAGGCACTCGCCTGGTCGAATAATCCCATCGACAGCCTCGAACCCCTTGCCAAAGCCAAGATCCCTCTCATCCATGTCGTCGGTGATGTTGATGATGTGGTTCCGGTGGTGGAGAACACTGCCGTTATCGAGCAGCGCTACAAGGCGCTCAACGGAGAGATCACCGTCTTTCACAAGCAGACCGTCGGCCATCACCCGCACGGACTCGACGATCCCAAGGTGTTGGTCGACCTGATTCTACGCTATACGGACGCCGTGGTCAGATAAAATAAGGGCAGTCCCTTGGTTGCCCTGAATCTATACCAATGTGGCTGCTTTGGGGAGGGCTGGTTCTCCTTTTTTGAAGCGTTAGTTTTCGGTTTTGCTTTGTTCAAGCGCGGCGGTGAAGAACGCAACCAATTGCGTCCGGTAGAGGGTGCCATGCGTCACGAGCGCGTCGGTGTGGTCGCCGTTCTTGATGGTCCAGAGTTGCTTGGGGTCGCGCGCCTTCTCGAAGAGCGCCTGGCTGTGGTGGTAGGGAATGACGCGATCCGCCGTGCCGTGAATCAGGACAAGTGGCGTCTCGGAGAGGTTTTGCACAACGGGGCCCGGGCTGTGCCGGTTGTTGATCACCAGGAAGGAAAGCGGCCATTTGGCAATCCAGAGAAGCGGCATGTCCCCGATCTTGTCCCGGACGATGGAACGATAGGAGTAGAACGTGGAATCAATCGCCACCGCCTTGACGCCTGGGAAATGATGCTTCCCAAGCACCGCGAGCGCGTTGGCCCCGCCAAGGCTTTGCCCGAGGACGAACAGCCGGTTCGTGTTCACGTCGGCTCTCGTTTCGATGAATCGCAGGGCGGCGATGCAATCCTTGTAGATGCCCTCGCGCTGCGGTTTTCCACCGGACCGGCCGTAGCCTCGATAGTCGAAGGTGAACACGTTGAATCCTTCGGACGGGAGCCAGTCCACGTAAGCGAAGTGCGCCGTCATGTTTTGTGCATTGCCATGGAAGTGGATGACCGTTCCTTTGGGCTTCCCTTGCGCGGGGATGAACCACCCGGTCAACGGCGTGCCGTCAGCACTGGCGAATTCAACATCCTCGTACCTCAGGCCCTGTTGAGCGGGCGTCTTGTAGATCCTGTGGTCGGGATAGTAAAATAGGCGACTCACACAACCGCTCCCGAAAAGCAGCGACCCAATCGTCACCGCCCCGGAAATCACCACGGCCCCCGCGGCAACGGTCTTCGCGTGCCGGATGCTATCCATGACTAGTCTTCTCTTCATTCCGCGATCCCAAAATATCTGCCCATGTCATCCTGTAATGTACCTACGCCAGGTCGGCGTCCGCATGGATCCGCGCGCCCCGGTCATGCAGTTCCACGATGGTTTGGAGGGATCTGATGTCGGCGGGCGAACCGAACGTGCGGATCAGTTCGCATATCTTGAACTTGGCATCCTGCATCGTGTACGCGTTCTCCCATTTCCTGAATGCCGCCTCTGCTTCCGGATGATCCCATGGGAATGCATTCGGCGGGCGCGGACTGCCGCAACGCCAGGGTTTCGAGGTGAGTCTGGCGCGGAAGCATTCCTGCTTCCGGGTGAGCATGACATACAAGGGGTCGGCCTTAAGTTCCGACAGGGTGACTGCCGTTTCCGCTGATGCCGGTTCATACAACCGGTCGGTAAAGAGCAGGCGCAGCCCCTCCTTGGTGCGATAGAGCCGGAAACTGCGGTCGGGGTTGCGCTCGGCCCACTGTTCCACCGCCTGGATCGTGGCGTGAACCGTCGCCTGAACCCCGTCTTGAGACCGCTTGCGACTGAACGCTTGCAGAAGGCCGGCCAGCAGCCCAACGGGCTGGGACCGTGGAAAATCCACGTCAACAAACAGGGCGTTTGAGCAATTGAGGACCAAGGCTCCATATCGGTTACGCGTGATGACGGCGATCAGGGCATCGCCGTCGTGAATTTCCTTGAGGATCTCTTCCCTAATCGGGCGGTTGTGATACTCGTATCGTTCGGGTTTGCGCCCTGCCGTGATGAACTCGAAGATGCGTTTCGCCTTGGCTGAGGCCTCTGCACGTGCCTGCTGTAGCGAATCGAAAGACCAACCAATGGAGAAAAAGGTGTGTTCAATCCCCTTCCTGTCCTTTCCTTCGTATCGCCCCCGGGCCCAGTATGGTGGAATCTTCATGCTGTCACATCCAATCGCTTGAAAGCTGAACTGTGTATCACCAATCCCCTCAGGATTCAAGCGACAACCCTTTGCAGCGAGGATGGCGGCACGGGTGTGCGCTTTTCGTAAGTAACTGCAAGTGAACGAATATCCAACAAGGAATGATCAATCACCAACTATAAACTTATTCAGGAAGCGAACGGTGTAGAAGATTCATGAGAGATAAGCTTTCATACAGGGTCATAAAGCCTCGATAGCCTGCGAATATGCGGTTGTCGCGAGCAAGCGTTTATTGACCTCGTGCTCCGGCAGCGCCAATTCCTGGAACGGCCTTGCAACGGGGGCCACCCCATGCTGGAGCCGCGTCAGGACGGCCTTTTCCACCTTTGAATACCATCCATAACCATTCCCCAGGCAGATCAGCCCATGCGATACAGATGGCCGGCAAACACCGTCCGTAAGGCCGGGATCAGATTCTCGAAAGCCCGGTTCTTCCGCACGTACCCCATGCCCCCGGCTTTAAGGATGGCCTGTTCGAGACTCTCGCCGAAATGATTGGATAGCGCCAGCACCCGGATCCCGGGCTGGGCGGCCAGGATCTTGCGCGTGGCCTCGATGCCATTCATGCCGGGCAGCAGAATGTCCATCACCACGACGTCCGGCTGTTCTTCGCCGGCCTTTATCACCCCGTCCTCGCCGGAGTCCGCTTCAGCCACAACGCGCATATCCGCTTCGTGTTCGATCAATGTGCGGATTTCCTCGCGTGTCGCCTTATGATCATCAACAATCAAGATTGTCATCATTTTCTTCACCTGTGCTAAAATCCCCGGAGGTTACGCATCGACCGACGTGATGCCTGCACGGATGGCATATTTGGTAATCTCCGCCACGCTGAGGCTCTTGCAGAACCCCT
>DIZZ01000115.1:3183-18318 GCA_002428045.1 Verrucomicrobia bacterium UBA6015 | reverse complement strand
ATCATCAGATCGGCAACGGACACTCCCCCCGCATTCAGTTCATATAATGTTTTTTCTGTGAGTCCTTTAGCCACTAAGGCTTCAATTTCGTTCATTCCCATCAATGGAACGACGTTCGGTCTAGTGGATGAAAGGACGTCCATGACACTGAGTGCGATTTCCGGATCCTCATGCTTGCGGTATTGATCCCGATTCAGGATGTCATAGGCATTTTTGCCATAGCGGATTAAAAGCGTCGTCAGCGCCTCCTTGTTTCGCAGACGTTCGCGGTATTCCGCGTGTCCCAGCCCGACAACAAGCGTGGCGATAGCATCAGCGTCCGGGGCATTGCCAGCCAACACCGGTTCCTCGATGGGTAACGGGACGAACTGCCGCTGCTCGGACATCACCGCATCAGGGGCGATGACCAAGAGCAGGAGACCAAGGCGGCAAATGATCTGTCGCGCTTTCATGGAGACAACACCAACCGGAACCCGCAGCTGTGGTTACGACTCGAGCCACAGCCGACGTTGCGGTACGCGCACCGAAGGGCGTTCTGAGATTCGGGGCCCCAGGACGCGCCGCGCCACGCGCCAAACGACCCGCCAGACGAATCACTCGCACACGCCTCCCAAACGTTGCCCCCCACACCACACAATCCCCAGGGATTACGCCAAAGGTGGTCAACTTGCGCGGTTACAGGAAATTCGTCATTGTAACCCGATAGTTTCTCCACCCCTCCTACACCCTCCTGACCATGATAATTCCCAGCCTGTCCGCTGCGGGGTGGCCAGTTATTGCCCCAAGGGTACTCGCGACCGTCGCCGCACTGGACATAGGTCATGAATTCCTGTTCACTCGGCAACCGGTAGCGCTTGCCGTCAAGCTGAGCCTTGTCGCGCTCGCTCAGCCAGGCGGCATACGCCTTGGCATCATCGAAGTTGACAAACACCACGGGCTGGCGGTCGCCGTTTAGGCTGTGGCTATCATGGCTCTTGGAATCGTGACCGGCTTCTTTCTTGCGATACTCGCCGTTTGTCACCTCGACCTTGCCAACCCACATGTTCATCTGCGCGATCCATACGAATTCCATCCCTGTCGTCGGCGAGGTCCAGACCTCAGAACCTGCCGAGCCTGCCATCACAACGCGAAGCTTCCTGATGTGTTCAATGCCGATCGGCACCCTGCCGAATACCGTTGCAAGCATGATCGGTTCGAGCGCGAGGACGCCCTTCAACTGGTCGCCATTGCGCAACTCAAAAGAGGCCGTCTCGTGATCCTCCCCGATCGCTATGGCGCTAATATTGCCCAACGGGATATCCATCTTGGCGTAAGCCGTCTGCACGGGCATCGACGCGATGTCCGGAACCCCGATAATGCGCGAGCCGTCCACCAAATCGAATTCAAGCCGGAATTGCGCTGGTGCCTGATTGGTGCTATCGGCACCAGCCCAGGCCGTCCCAACCAGTGCAATCACCGCCGCGAGTGCCATTCCGGTTCTGCTCTTCATTCTGCCTACCTTCTTTTTTATTGAATCAGAGGGTGGCGACGAAGTGCGGGATTAAGAAAGTGAGTGTCCCGAAACCACCGACCTACCGTTGCCCGAGCTGACGCCTCAGCTTCTCCAGTTCTGCCAGGGCCTCTTCCTTCTGGCGACGCTCTTCTTCCTTTTGGCGACGCTCCTCAGTCTCCCTGGCAACCGCCTCGGCCTCCCTAGCCACCGCCTCAGTCTCCCTGGCAACCGCCTCCGCCTTCTGGCGACGTTCCGCCTCGACGATCTCTTTGAGCTCATCCTCGCGGCGGTCACGCATCTCGAATTCAGTGACGATCTCATCCTCGACGTCCATCCGCTTGCGAATCTCCTGTTCGGCCACCGCACGGGACAGGCGACGGAGCAGTACCTGGCACTCCTCTGGAAACTCGATATCGAATCCGGTGATCGCCCCGATCATCAGCGATGCCGCCTTCTTGTCCTCCATCAAAAACTTGAATACCGCATCATAAATCGGATTGGCTATTTCCATACATCCTCGATTCCTCGAAAATCCATACTACGTGGGACTAAACCTAGGGCAGGCGAGGGAAAATTGCAACACATTTACAAATGAACACGCGTGATCAAAGACCTGTCCCTTGGCTGCCCCGGCCTATTTCGCGGCCCGCTCCAGGTTCAACGCAAGCAGCCGGTCCAGGATCTCGCTATCGGCAAGGCCGAACGGCCAGCCATAGGCGGCGGCAACGGCGGCGTCAAGCTTCTCGTGGCAGTTCGCCAGCCATGCAGGCCGGGCGTTGTAAAGCTTCGTCAAGGTCCGATCCTTCAGCCGGTCAGTGCAAGCGGTATCACGCGCCACCAGCCGGGGATAGCGCACCGTGCCGACCTTGAACGCCCCTCGATCCTCAATGGTGGCTGGATCAATGTAGCGTTCCCAGGGGCCGCCGACCGTGCCGGGGAATTCAAGCGTTTCCGTGCGGGGTCCAGTCCGGCGGATTCAGCCAGCCTTCACGAAATTCGTTCAGCTCCTTGAACCGCTGCACGGGTGCCGGGCAAAACGAGAGGGAAATCGGTGAACGATTACGTTCGACGATTACGGATTCCGAGGAGAGGGAATATCGGCCATCCTCAGCGTCAGCCGAACAGCAGTCTTTCAAGGAATCTGAGGTCTCGAAACAGGGTGGACATCTCGACGACGATGAGTATCAGGCCCGCTTGCAATATCGGGAACTTGTCGATTAAAAGTGCAACGCTTCTTGTAACGTCACGGCGGTCCAGCCTGACCAGACGAAACAGGGCACCATGCGCCAGGACTCCAATCAGAATTCCGATAACGATGTCTGAAGGATAATGCAGTCCCACAAGCATTCGAGCGAGTCCGTTGCCCACGACGGCTACAAGCAGGCAGGTTATGCCAACCGATATCCTTAAGTTAAGCAAGCCAAGCCCAAGCGCGGTAAGATAGGCCGCGTGGTCAGACGGGAAGCATCCCCACTTCATGTAGGTAGCGTTGCCTATAAAGGTTGGCATAAACACGCGGTTTGTTGTTTCTAATCCGGACGACGGAGAAATGGGCCTGGGCCTTATCCATGTGCTGGTAAAACACCAGGTTATGATCAGGGCAAGCGCGCATGATACGAAGGTTGTAAGCACCCGTTCTCGGACTGAACCCATCTTGGAGAACCATGCCACCATCAGGAATGGCGCAAAAGGCAATGCCTTTGCGAAATTTGTCTCGGCGATAACGACGACGACGCTGGCCAGCAACTCATGTTGCTGGAAAAATCCGGCTGCCGCTTCGAGGAATGTGGCCTCAATGGTGGCAAGCATCATCGCGTTTCTCCTTTCTTGCGACAATCGCGATCATCCTGCTCCACGGCCTGAAAGGACTGCCCGCGAAGGAACCGCAGGTTTCCTCGATTGCAAACCCCGCCGAACGCAAGCGGTCCAGCGTTTTCCGCGCTTTGTCAAACCTGAACAGGTCGGTGAATAGTTGGCGTTTATCATGGGGCCCCTGCAGCAGAAAGGACTCGCGGATCGCACCCTGCTTGCGGCTCCAATGCAGGCTGCTTCGAATCGTCGATTGATGCGTGCATGCCTTACCTCGGAGCCCGGGCCAATAGCGCAACAGCTTCAGGATGCTGACACCCCTGCCGTGGTCCATCAGCAGGAGCCCATCCTCTTTCAACATGCCATGGATATTGTTTAGCAAGGTGTTCTTTTCCCTGTCGGACTGGACATACCCAATCGCATTTGTCGCCAGCAATACGGCATCGAAACGTATCCCTTCCGGAACAGAGGGCATTTTGCAATGATGAAAAACGGCGTTCTGGATGCCAAGCTTTGCAAAATGCTCACGGGCGGCATTCACCCTTGGCTCGGCCGCATCTGTGCCATGCACCTCAATCCCGGAACGTGCGAGATCGTCAATCAATCGGCCATAGCCACATCCGAGCTCACAGATTGGCCCTGAAACATGCCGAAGTCGGCGATAGTACCAGTCCTTGATCCGGGCGTATTCGGTTGCCCTGGTTTGTGCCATGGCCTCCCAATCACGTTCCAGGAATGGAAGGGCTTCGTAGATGCTTGTTGTGGCCATCATGCAACAAGCAGCTTATAGACGCCGTAGCCAATGGACAATGTGCCCATCGATACCATTAGTATCATTCCTGAGCATCCAAGCATTTGAGCTTTCAAGTTGATTCGGTGTAGCCTTTTCATTGGTGTTTCCTTTCATTATTATTATTCGCGAACGGGTAGAAGGAGCGCTATCAGCAGTGCGGGGACGGCCAAAGAGGCGTAGTGGGTTGCCACCAGCACAACGGCGGCAACCAACAGGCCAGCCCAGAGGGCAAATTGGACATGCGGCCAAGGTACAGCGGTTTGCGCGTTCGTCCGTCATAGCGCCATGCTCCGATCCCGGCCATCAGGAGCAGGGCGAGGCCCGTTCCGAAGTAGAACACATAGCCGATGGTCACACAACCCGGCGCATGGCCGCCGGTGATGATCGTCGCCCCTTTCGTCGGCGTTTGCGACAGGAAGAACCGGATGCAGGCTTCGCCCAGATAGGGGGCATGGCGGCGGCTTGACAGGAGCTGGGGCCCCAGCAGGCTGCCGCTCGGCAAAGGCCAGGTCGAGACGATAATCTGCGACCCCAGTGTGTAGGCATGATCCAGGCGGCCGTTGATCTTGGCCGCTGCCAGTCCGAAGGCATTGGCCGCCGGACTGAACCCGGCGATGATCGGCCCGGCATCCACATCGTACGCGAGACGATCCCCCATATAGCTGTCGAATTTCGGGTCGAGCACACGCTGATACTCGCGCCAGCCATCGGCCCACCAGGTCTTCTGCCAGAAATACGTTTCGTAGCGAGTGTACCAATCGGCGGCGAGTTCCGGCCACAATTCCGGCGCGAAGATCAGGTCATCCTTGAGGCGCGGATCGGCCAGATCCCGCATTACCAGGAAACCGGGAAGGAGCAGGAAGTAGAGCGCGAAGACCTCCACGATGAGGTGGTTCCCGTACACGACGGTCATGGACAGGCGCGAGGGAGGTGTCGGGGGCAGGTGTTGCTGCTCGCCGCCGGGGAGTCGGCGTTCGGGATTCAACAGGAAATCGGCTACTACTGCACATTCCAGTCCGAATGGCAGGTAGCCGGCAAAACCGAGAATCGGCATTTCGAAGAGCTTGAAGCGCCCGACAAACGGTACGCTGTAGATCCACTTGGCCTGGCTGTGCAGGTTCCACAGCTCCCAGAAGAACCCGCAGATCAACGCCGACAAGGCCAGCAGGACAACCTGCCGCCAGTTGCCAGTCGCCAGGTCCGAAAAAACGGTCCGCTGCCCGCGCCAGCATTGCAGGGCGGTGATCACGAACAACGGGGCCAGCCACAGCAGCGGATACAGGAGGCTCGGCCAGCGACCGATACCCATCAGGCCCAGGCACGACAGCGCGAAGACGGCCGCGGCCCAGGCGCGGGGACGGCGCGCGCGGACGGGCAAAAAATTCTCCAGGCCGCAGGACAGGCGCGGGTAGGTATCGAGCAGATCGCGGGTTCCCAGCACCGCCGGCAATACCGTGGCGAAGGGCAGGGTGGCATAGATGAAATACTGCATGCCGGATAGTTCGCCGACGCCCTCGTAGTACCAGTTCTGGACGAACCGGTTCAGGTATTCGAAATACCACCAGAACACGGCGCTGATGATAAACAGCCAGGCGGTGTAGCGAGGCCGGTTGCGCAGCATGCACTGCCCCGTACGCCGCCAGGTCAGTCCGTTGACAATCAGGATATACCCGAACCAGAGGGGCGAGAACGTGAACGCTTGCAACGGCGCGAACCAGGCAAAACGGGTCCATGCCAGCACCCAGGTCATGCCCGTGATGGCGACGCCCAGCCAACCCCACCAAGGGAAGGGAAGCTGCGGCGGCAGTGTTGCCGCCTGGCGGGGCTGCGAGCGGAGCACCCGGATGACAAACGGCAACACCGCCGCCAGAATCAGCATGGCCAGCGCGATGAAGACCGGCCACGAAAAGGCCGCATGGTGGACATGTTTCGTCAGGGGCGGGAATTCAAGATAGGGGGCGATCGGCTTGTTCCCCGCGACAATACCGGCAAGCGGTAGCATGTACAAAAACAACAAGACATCAATCACCGTTCTGATGGGATTCGTGCTTCTCATGATGTGCCTCCTTTGTTTTCCTTATGACAGATCCTCAGACCATCACGGTCCGGCCTGCCGGGGCCGTTTGTTTTGATTCCATCTGCAAGCCCTGCTGCGCGGTTGTCAGGACCTGCTGCAGGGCGACCAGGTAGTCCTCGAAGCGGCTGAGCCCGACCGTGGAAATGAAAACCGTGGTCTGGGGCTTGTTCTTGACGAATTCCTTGCGGATACGGATGGCCTCGGCGTCCTCAAGTACCTTGAGGTGACGGTTCAGGTTGCCGTCCGTCAGGCCGCACTGCTCGCGCAGGGTATTGAACGTCAGGCCCTTTTCCGCCGCGCACAGGGCAGACATAATCGCCAGCCGGTTCGGTTCGTGGAAGATCTTCTCAAGGGCGTCAAACGGGGTTGATGGTTTCATGCGTCCGGTTCCTCCTGTCGATTGCGATAAAGAATAAAGCCACCCGCCAGCTCGCCGAGGCCAAAAACCGTACCCATCGGCCAGGGATTGGTAAAACAAGTGCAGGGCGAGAGCAGGCAGAACGCGCCGCAGAGCATATAGAAGATGCCGACGGCATAGTGGATCGCGGGCAGCGATTGGCGGTAGGCCACGTGGACCAGGCCGTACAGGCACATCCAGGTGCCGAAAAGCAAGGCGTATTGCCCGTGCAATACCAGCGCCAGACTGAACACCGCCCCCATGGACAACGCCGGCAGCGCATCCGCCGCGGGTTTGAGCTGCATCAGATCGCGCCGCAGGAGCGGATTGCCCAGGAACCAGAGCGCCAGACCGCCGTAGTTGAGCAGCAGGGCCAAGCCAAGCACGACGCCCCAGCCCGCCAGGTGGGCGACGGGCGTATCCGGAAAGCCGGGACGGCTCATCACCACGGCCCCGGCGATGGCGAGCACACCGCCGGCCATGCGGGCCTTGCCCGAATACCCCTTGAAGCGCTGCCTTGCCAGCACCAGCTCCCGCATCCGGCGGACCTGTCCAATGGCATCATGAATGTGATTTGCAATCATCTCGCTGATCCTTTCAAGGCCATACTATAGCAATAGCAAAGTACTTTGTAAAACAAAGTTTAAAATTATTTATATTTCGTATGGTTGCCCCTTTTGGGGCTCCTACAGGACGGAGGCAAGCGCTTCGGCCAGGAGGTCGATATGGGGGACCACCAGGGTGGCCCGGGTCGTCTCGGGAGGGGGGCTGACCAGCACCGTGCGGCAGCCCGCCCGCCGTCCGGCTTCGACGTCGGACTCCTTGTCGCCGACCATCCAGCAGGCGGCAAGGTCGAGATCGTGCTGGCGTGCCGCTTCCATCAGCAGGCCGGGCTGAGGTTTGCGGCAGGTGCAGGTATTGCGTTCGTGGGTGCAGCAGTAGATCCCAAGCAGCGTGATCCCCTGCCCGGAAAGTTCCGCCACCATCCGCGCATGGATGGCATCCAGCGTGGTTTGCGGCACGATCCCGCGTGCAACCCCGCGCTGGTTGGTGGCAATCGCAACGGCGTAGCCACGGGCCATTGCCAACCGGGCGGCAGCGACAAACCCCGGCTGCAGGATGAATGCGTCCGGATGTTCAACATAGCCCGGCCCGGGGGATTGGTTGACCACCCCGTCGCGATCAAAAAAAACGCAGCGCGTCACGCCGTGATCCTGTCCATACCACCCATGTAGGGAACGATCGCGGGCGGCAGGATCACGGATCCGTCCTCCTGCTGGCCGTTCTCGATAATGGCCACCACTAACCGGGGCAGTGCCACGCCAGAGCCGTTGAGGGTGTGGACAAACTGGACCTTGCCCTCGCTGTCGCGATAGCGGATACCGGCCCGGCGAGCCTGGAAATCCTCGAAATTGCTGCAGGAGGAGACTTCCAGCCAGCCGTCCTGGCCCGGTGCCCACAACTCCAGGTCATAGCACTTGGCCGCCGCGAAGCTGATATCGCCGCTACACAATTCGAGCACGCGATAGCATAACCCTAGGCGCTGCAGGACATCCTCGGCATTACCCGTCAGCGCTTCAAGGACATCGTAGGACGTGGCAGGTTCGACAAACTTGACCATTTCGACCTTGTCGAACTGATGCACACGGATCATGCCGCGCGTTCCCTTGCCCGCGGCCCCGGCCTCGCGACGGAAGCAAGGGGTGTAGGCCGTGAGGGAGATCGGCAAGGGACGGTCGATGATCTCCTCGCGATAGTAGTTGGTTACCGGGACCTCCGCCGTCGGGATCATCCACAGGTCATCCTCGACCAGATGGTACATATCCTCGGCCATCTTGGGCAACTGACCGGTACCCGTCATGCTGCGGGTATTGCACAGCGCCGGTGGCCAGATCTCGGTATAGCCGTGTTCGGTGATGTGCAGATCGAGCATGTACTGGATCAGTCCGCGCTGCAGGCGCGATCCGGCACCGACCAGCAAGGGGAAGCCTGCGCCGGTCATACGGGTGGCCCGGGCAAAATCGAAAATCCCAAGTTTCTCACCCAGCTCGATATGCGATTTGGGCTGGAAATTGAACGTGCGAGGTTCCCCCCAGGTGCGAACGACGCGGTTGCCAGAGGCGTCCGGCCCAACCGGGATATGCGGACAAGGGATGTTGGGGATCATCAGCATGCGCGCTTCAAGCTGCGCTTCCACCTCGCGCACGCGTTCGTCCATGGCGCTGATCTCATCCCCGAGATCACGCACCTGCGCTTGCATATCGGCGGTATCCTCGCCTTGCTTGCGCCGTTCACCGATGGTTTTGGAAATGCGGTTGCGGTCGCTCTTGCGGGTTTCGGTGGCCGTCAATAGATCGCGGCGCTGGGTATCCAGCGCTAGCACGGCATCCACCGCCGATGCGTCGGCACCGCGCGCCCGTAATCCCTGTCGAATCTCTTCAGGTCGTTCCCGTATCCGTTTAATATCCAGCATGGCAAACACTCCTCGTCATGGCTATAGTTGAAATCACAGGGGAATGTTGTACCGTAACTGCCCCTGCAAAGCAAATGCGGAATTTCAAACCCTGCGCCGTCGCCCGATCAGCATTGCCACGCCAGCCAGCAACAGGGAGGTGCCAAAGGCCGGGAGAAAGGCGTTGGTCTGGCGGGATAGACCGCCGATGACCGCGTACACGGCTGATACCGCGAGATTGGCGATCGCGCTCATGACCAGGAAGCGGAAGAAATGCATCTTGCCCATGCCCGCGAGAATCGTGGAGGCTTCCGCCAGTACAGGCACCGGACGGGCGACGACGATCATCCAGGCGCCGAACCGGGATTCAGCCTTTTCCAGCCGCGCCAACTCCTCGTCTCCGGCTAGTCGGCGTCCCAGCGAACGTCCCACCCGTCCCAGCCAGAATCCCAGCGCACAACTGACCATCATCCCGCTCCACGAGGCCAGGGTTCCGCCGACCGCGCCCAGTGCCGCCCCGCCCAGGGTACTGACGATGCTGGAGGGAACGGGAAGGAGGATATCCGAGGCCAGGAAACCGGCCACCAGCCAGAATGCGGTGCGCGGATGCTGCTGCACACGCTGCATGACCCCGGCCATCCAGGCCTCCATCGGTGCGCCAAACGCTAGAAAAGGCAACAGGATCACGCCCAGCAGGAGCGAGAACAACACGATGCGCCAAAGTATACGAACGGGCTTGATCGTCATCACAAAAAAACCGACAGCCACATCGCTGTGACTGCCGGGATTCCCAATTTCAGATGGATCCTGTTACTCGGTGGCAGGCTTTACTTCAGCCTTGGCCTCGGACTCGGCGGCACAGGCAGGCTTTGCTTCTGCCTTGGTGCATGAGCCGCAACACGCCTTTTTGGCTTTGCATTCGGCCTTCTTGGCCTTGCATTCGGCCTTCTCATCTTTCGTTAACCCGCATTTGCCTTTCTCACAGGGCTTCTCCGCACTGACTTCGGCTTTACATGCACCGGTCGCTGCATCCGCCTTCGCTTCGCAGGCAGGCTTCGCAACCCCAGCCCCGCAGGCTTTGGCTGCCTCGTCCGCCTTGCCTTCTTCAGCCCGGCTTGCCCCCGACAATACCATCATGGCCCCCGTAAAGACGGCTACTGCCAAAACGGCTGATTTCCTGCTGATCACCTTTTTCATGTCTATCACTCCTCCTGTTCTTTTGTTGTTACTCATACCATGTTGCATACACTAGGCATAAATGTTTTATATGTCAAACAATTTTTCAGTATCTATTTCAGTGCCTGCTGGACAAACGGAACCGTGTCGCCCGGACTGACCTTGTATCGCACAGCGAGCAGGTTGCCATCCTCACCCACGAGGAAGGCCGAGCGCACGATGCCAAGGAACGGCTTGCCGTACATCGATTTTTCACCCCATACGCCATAGGCTTCGGCGACAGTTTTCTCTTCGTCAGCCAGCAGCGGGAAACCCAGCGAGTGCTTGTCGTCAAATTTTTTCTGCCGTTCCGGCGAATCAGGACTGATCCCCACTGCCGCGACACCCGCCGCCCCCAATTGCGCAAGCGATTCGCTGACCGCGCAGGATTGCGCCGTACACCCCGGGGTGTTTGCCTTGGGATAGAAGTAAATGAGCAACTTCTTGCCAGCAAACTGTGTGAGCGAAACCACGTTACCGTTCTGATCCTTTAACTCAAACGCCGGTGCCTTGTCGCCAACCTTCAAAACGATAGCCATCTCTTCCTCCTTTTGGTTATTATCACTGGCGACAGGAGCCGCCGTTTGTTTCGCCGTTGTCTCGAGCTTCTCGCCATGTCCCAAAACCCCACCTGCGGCGGTCAACCGCTCGCTGATGGCGTCTCGACCACGATAGCCTACCAACTGCTCTTTCTCGACGCCGCTGACAAATATACGCATGTCAGGAATTCCGTTGACGCCGTACTTCTCCGCCAGCTCACGATGCTTGTCCACATTGACCTTCACAATCTTGGCCCCATCCTGCCATAGGTCTGCCACGGCGGACAGCTCGGGCGCCAGGCGACGGCATGGGCCGCACCAATCGGCGTAAAAATCAACCAGCACCGGCACGGTTGTCGATGAAAGCAGCGAGGCAAGCTCGGCCGCTTCCCCGATTACGACGAGGCGCGAAGAGTCGGCCTGTGCCGCCTTGGCCTGTAGCGGGTTGCCATACGTGGAAAATGCAAAAAGAAGGCCGAAAAGAGCGCCGAACCCAGCGCCTCGGAACGGATTTGCCGTGAACGGACAGGTTCCCGACGTACATTTCCCGAAGTAACCCAGCCCTGCCCCGATGGCCCCCCCGACCAACACAAACAAAATAAACTTGATCATCATAAACCTCACTTTCTGTTTATCATTCCGGGATCGCGGCCATTCCTTACATCCATAATCGCGCTACTCGCTGGAATCGTTCATTTCAGGTAGGTGCTTCCAATAGCGGGCGGGCATGCATTGACGTTGCAGATCGGGATTGGTGCGGGTCTCGATAGCCACGGTACGATGAAAGGTTTGCCACAGCGCCCGGCTGCGGGCTTCGTCCGCAGAGGGCTCGTCGCCCGCCAGGCAGCGCTCCAGAAGGTCGCCTTGCAGCAGATCCCCTCCAGGGGCTTCGGCGTTCAGGCGCAAGCCGTTCCATGTGGCGGCGCAGTGCCGTCGTCCATCGAGGATGATCCAGCGCTGGCTTGCCAGGCGCAGGCGAAAGTGGAAGGCGAGCGGCAGGGTGATGTCGTAATCCGGCTCGAACAGGGCGAGGAAGCGTCCGGACTTGAGTTCCTGGAACCTCAGGAGCCCTTTGAACCGGTGGATTTCCAGGGAGACCCGTCGTGCCCAGCGATGGACGAACCGGACGTCCGGATCGGCATGCGCCTGGACGATGCAGGCCCCTTGCAGGACCGCCTTGCGAGCATACGCCAGCAAACCGGCTTCTATCGCCTCGGGCATGGCGGTGAGTGCCCGCAGCAGGGTATGGACCACGTCACTTGAGGATCGCTCGGTGAGATAGTTCAGAAACCGCTCAGCCCGGGCGGGATCGGATGCTACAGAAAACCCGGCGTCGGCAAATAACGGCAGATCGCGATCCGGGCAGGTGAACAGGACCTTGCGTCCGGGGTGTTTGTACGCCTCGGCCACGGCACACAGGCAGCCAGTGGCGCTGCCATCGTGGCAGAGTTCAAGCAGCGGCTCAGAACGGGAGGGTGAGTTGCTCGGCATGGACGGTTTTCTCCTCCTTTTCCAGGATGCGCCGGACGTGCTCGGCAGAGGACGGCAGCCGATCAATCAAACGCCCGGCTGCCACTATGAAATACCGGGCGCGCTTGAGAACAACCCCCAGTTTGGCGAGATCTTCAAGTGTCAACGCCTGGAACCGGCGGGCACTGACAATCCGTCGAGCGGAGGTCACGCCAATCCCCGGCACGCGTAGGATAGAGGCATAATCGGCACGATTAACATCCATCGGGAACACATGGAAATTGCGCACGGCCCACATCGCCTTGGGATCGAGGATCACGTCCAGATCGGGCTGTTGCTCGCTGAGCAGCTCATCGGCGCGGTAGCCGTAATTCCGTAGCAGCCAATCGGCCTGGTAGAGCCGGTGCTCGCGCAGCAGCGGAGGCATCTCGACCTGCTGCAGGCGACTATCGTAGCGGTTGACCGGGATAAAGGCCGAGTAGTACACGCGGTTGAGCGCGAAGCGCTGGTAGAGGGATTCCCCCAGCCGCACGATCTGGAAGTCGGACTCCGGACTGGCCCCCACGATAAGCTGCGTACTGTGCCCGCCGGGAGCAAAGGCGGGTGCCCGGCGATTCTGGCGACGTTCCGCGCGGTTGTCGCGGATGCTATTGCCCAGGAATGCCATCGGCGTAATGATATCGGCCTTGGTCTTCTCGGGGGCGAGCTGCTGTAGCGAGGCCTCGGAAGGCAGCTCGATATTCACGCTGACACGATCCGCGAAAAGCCCGGCCTGCCGCATCAGCTCCAGGCTGGCACCGGGAATGGCCTTGAGATGGATATAGCCGCCGAAGCCTTCCTCCTGGCGCAACCGCCGGGCAATCGTCACCATCTGCTCCATGACCCGGTCGGGCGGACCGAACACGGCAGAACTCAAGAACAGGCCCTCGATATAATTGCGACGGTAGAAATCCATTGTCAGCGAGACGACCTCGGGCACGCTGAACGAGGTGCGGGGCAGGTCGTTACTGCGACGGTTGATGCAGTAGGCACAATCATAGAGGCAGACGTTTGAAAGCAGGATCTTGAGCAGTGAGATGCAGCGGCCATCGCTCGACCAGCTATGACAGATGCCGGACACCGATGTCGAACCGGTCCGGGTTCCCTTGCGGTTACTGCCGCTTGACGCGCAGGACGCATCGTACTTGGCCGCATCGGTAAGCACCGCAAGTTTTTCATCAATAGTCATGATTCACAGATCATAAGCGATGTTTCCCGAACAAACAAGCATTGCGAGCCTTTCTCCAGAAGGGTCCCTTGGTGAATCTGGTGTCCAGCATGGCATTGACTGGGCACATAAATGGAATAAATCGATTTGCTTGAACATTTCGAAACGGCGGTCTAAGGTGTTGACAGACGGGATCGCATGGGATTGTAAGTGATCGAACAGGATGTTTGTATGAAAGAAAATAGTGTTATCGCCATCGATGGTCCGGCGGCCTCCGGGAAGTCAACCGTGTCGCGGTGTGTCGCGGCGGCTCTGGGGGCGTTATATGTGGATTCGGGTGCCCTTTACCGGGCGATTGCGTGGAAGACGCTGGAGGTTGGAGCGGACCCGCAGGATGGCGAGCGCGTTGCCGCCTTGGCCGGGGCAGTCGATATGCGTTTTTTTGTCGACGGGCCGGCGGTCGGGTTCTCGCTTGACGGTCGGCAATTGGCCGCAGAACTGCGTACGGAGCGGGTCAACCAAGCCGTCAGCGCGGTGGCAGCCAATCCAGCCGTGCGGCAGCAGGTAACCGGCTGGCTGCGGGATATGCGGTCACTGGGCCGTCTGGTCATGGAAGGTCGCGATATCGGAACAGCGGTCTTCCCGACGGCCACCTTCAAATTCTATCTGGATGCATCCCCCGAGGTGCGGGCGCAGCGCCGTCATGCCGAGATGACCGAGGTGCTGTCGGTGGATGCGGTGGGGGCCTCCTTGAACCGTCGCGACCAGATCGACAGCAAGCGCAAGGCCGCGCCCCTGACAATGGCGGCCGATGCCGTGGTCGTCGACTCCAGCGGCATGGGCGTTGACGAGGTGGTTGCCTTTGTGCTGGCCCGTGTGAAATGCTGATGGAGAGGGTGATCATGCAGTATATCAGTACCCGTGGTGGAGATGCCGGCCTTTCATTTTCTGACGCCGTGATGGAGGGTCTGGGCCGTGACGGCGGCCTGCTCCTGCCGGAAACGATCCCGGATTTAACGGGCTCGATGGCGATGTTGCGGGGTTGCTCCTACGCCGACCTGGCGTTTGCCGTGATGCGTCCGTATGTGGATCTCGACGAGGCCACCCTCAAGCGGCTCATCCACGACAGCTATGCAACCTTCCGCGAGGCCGAGGTGACACCCTTACGCCAGGTCGGGGACACCCATATTCTCGAACTTTTCCATGGGCCGACACTGGCGTTCAAGGATGTGGCGCTCCAGTTCCTTGGCAATCTTTTCGAGCATATCCTGGCGCGGCGGGGCGGCCGGCTCAATATCGTTGCCGCCACCAGTGGCGATACCGGCAGCGCCGCGATTCATGGCGTCCGGGGCAAGGCGGGCATTCGCATCTTTGTCATGCATCCCAAGGGCCGGACCAGTCCACTGCAGGAGCGCCAGATGACGACGGTGCTGGATGATAACGTGTTCAACCTTGCCGTTGATGGCACCTTCGACGACTGCCAGGCAATGGTCAAGGCATTGTTCAACGACCTACCGTTCCGGGATCGCTATAGCCTTGGAGCCGTCAACTCGATCAACTGGGCACGGGTGCTGGCCCAGGTCGTCTACTACGCCTATGCCTCGCTGCGGGTGACCTTGCAGACGGGCGCCGCCCGGGTGCGCCTTGCCGTGCCGACCGGGAATTTCGGCGACATCTTTGCGGG
>DIZZ01000115.1:0-3153 GCA_002428045.1 Verrucomicrobia bacterium UBA6015 | reverse complement strand
GCGACCAATTCCAACGACATCCTGTCCCGCTTCTTCAATACCGGAGCGTACCGCTGCACAAGCGTGGTGCCCACGATCAGTCCGTCGATGGATATCCAGGTGGCCAGTAACTTTGAGCGCTACCTCTACTATCGTCTCGGCGAAAAGGGGGCGGACGTGGCGGCCATCATGGCGCAATTCAGCAAGACCGGAGTGTTGACCGTGCCTGCCGCCGTACAGGATCCGCTGATTGTAGCGGGGGCTGCGGATGAAGCGCAAACCCTGGCGGCGATCGGCGAGGTGTATCGCCGCACCGGGTATTTGCTTGATCCCCATACGGCAGTCGGCTATCATGTCGCCCATCGGTTCCGCCATGCGGACGAGCCGATGATCTGTCTGGCGACCGCGCATCCGGCCAAATTCCCGGAGGCGGTAAGGACGGCGCTGGGGAGGGATGTCGCGGAGGCGCATCATCCCCTGCTGGATGCGCTGACGACGCTGCCGGTGCGCTGTGTTGACCTAGCGGCGGATGCCGACCTGTTGAAATCGACCGTGGTGGAATTGAATCGTTAACCGTTCTCGTCGCCNNATTTGAATCGTCATCCGTTCTCGTCGCCGCTATCGTCAACCGAAATGGGCATCGGTGAACGAGAACGGCGACGAGAACGGATGACGAGTAGAGCGGCGCAAGTTGTAAGTAAAAGAGAGAAATGACAAGCCAATCGGCAACGGATTTTGAGTGCCTTCGCTGCGGGCAATGTTGTCGGGAGCCGGGGTATGTGTATCTAGGCGAGGAAGAGATCGACCGGATCGCGGCGTTCCTCGGCATGGAGGTTCATGCGTTCACATCGCGCTATACACGGATAACGCCGGATCGCCAGGGCTTGAGTCTCAATGAGAAGGACGACCAGTCCTGTGTGTTCCTGGATTCGTCCGGGTGTGCCATACAGGCCGCAAAACCGTTGCAGTGCGCCGTGTTTCCTCGCATTTGGCGGTATCGTGAAATGGAAACCGTATGCAAAGGATGGAATGAAAAAAGAAACCCTTGAATCCCGTATTATCGCCGTATTGACGCAGGCTAACCAGCGTCCGCTTTCGCCCCAGGAACTGGCGGGCACCCTGCAACTCAGGGGAAAGCAGCGGGGCACGCTCGATTCGGTGCTCAACACCATGGTGCTTTCCGGGCACATCGTCTGCATCCGCAAGGGACGTTACGCGCTGGGCGCGGAGGCCGACCTGGTCACCGGCAAACTGGTGGTTGTCCGTTCGGGGAATGGTTTTGTGGATCCACCGGAAAAGAAACCAGGGCAGTCCTCGGTCTTCGTGCCTGCCAGGGAGATGGGGACGGCGCTGCCGGGTGACACCGTGGTCGTGCGCCTGAATCCGGATGCCCCGGAAACGGGCATGGGGCCGAGCGGGAAGATCATTCGCGTGGTCGAGCGTGGTCGGCACGATATCGTTGGCACCTTGCGGACCACCGGGCGCTTCCTGCATGTCGTGCCGCTGGCCCCCGTGTATGGCCAGAGTTTCTATGTCGCCGATACCTCCGGAGCCAAGGTGGGCGACCGCGTGCTAATGCGCTTTGTCAACTGGGACAACAAGCATGTCAGCCCCGAGGGAGAGATTATCGAAGTTATCGGTCGCGCGGATGATCCCTCCACGGATACGTTATCGATCATCCGCCAGCATCATCTGGCCGATGAGTTCCCTGTGGATGTCCTGCAGGAAGCCGAATCGGTGTCGGAGCGGATGGAGCTGCCAGGCAAGCGTCTGGATTTGCGGCAGGATCTGATCATCACCATCGATCCGGAGCGCTCGCGCGATTTCGACGATGCGCTCTCGCTGCAGATTGATGGGGACTTCCGGATTCTCGGTGTGCATATCGCGGACGTCAGCCATTTCGTGACGCCCGACAGTGCGCTGGATCGTGAAGCCTATGCCCGCGGAACCAGCGTGTATCTGCCGGATAAGGTGCTGCCGATGCTTCCCGAGCAGCTCTCGAACGGGATTTGCAGCCTTAACCCGAACAAGGATCGCCTGGCCTTCTCGGTGATGATGCGGGTGGACGCCAAGGGACAGATCACGGAACGGTGGTTTGCCAAATCCATCATCTGTTCAAAGGCTCGCCTGACCTATGCCGACGCGCTGGCGGTGCTTGAGAGCCGTACCACGGAAAACCCGGCGGTGACGCGCGATGTCAAGACGCTACTTAAGGGTCTGCATGCCTTGGCGCAGCAATGGCGGCGCGCTCGGTTCGCAAAGTTCGCGCTCGACCTGGATGTACCCGAGGTGGATATCACCACCGATGGTGGCGGGGTGATGACCGGCATTACGCGCTCGGAAAACGATGTCTCGCATCAACTGGTGGAAGAATGCATGGTGGCGGCCAACGAGGCCGTGGCGGCCGAGCTGGCGGCACGGCATATCCCGGGAGTCGCCCGGTTCCACGCCGAGCCCAAGGAGGAAAAACTCGAGGAGCTGACGGCGATGCTGATCTCCATGGGCTACAAGCCCGGCGATCTGCGCCACCGGCGCAACTTCTCCACGTTCCTGAAAAGCGTCAAGGACGATCCCTTGGCGCATCACGTCTATGTGGCCGTTCTCAAAAGCATGAACAGGGCAGTCTACTCGGCTAATGAGACGGGCCATTACGGACTGGCCAAGACCTACTACTCGCATTTCACCTCGCCGATTCGCCGGTATCCCGACCTCGTGGCACACCGCATCCTGGGGGCCTGTCTCAAGGCATCCGGCGGCGAGCGTTATACCAAGGCGCAGCTAGAAACCATTTCCCTGCATGCCACGCAGCGCGAGGAAACGGCTGATCTGGCCGAACGGGATTTGACCGAGATCATGAAATTCCGCTATCTGGAACAGGAACTCAAGGGTGGTGAACGCAAAGTGTATGATGCGGTCGTGGTCACGGTGACCAATTACGGAGTGTTTGTCGAGCTGATGGAACTACAGATCCAAGGCATGGTGCATGTTTCTGAACTCTCGAACGACTTCCTCCGCTACGATCGTGCAAAGGGTACGCTATCCAACCGCGATGTCACCATCGCGCCAGGGGCACCGATCCGGGTACATGTGATCGAGGTCGATTTCGATGCCCGGCGCCTAACGTTCGGCGTCGCCCCAACGGAGGATGCCGAGCCCGCAGGAGATAAGAAAAAG
>DIZZ01000191.1 GCA_002428045.1 Verrucomicrobia bacterium UBA6015 | reverse complement strand
CTGCAAGTGATTGAAGCGGCGCTGGCGCAAGGCCGGCAGGCGCTGGTGCTGACCCCGGAAATCGGCCTGACCCCGCAGTTGCTGGCGCGCTTTCGGGAACGATTGCCAGGACCGCTGGCCGTCTCGCATTCCGGTCTGAGTGATGAAGAGCGGCTCAAGGCCTGGCTGATGGCGCGTGAGGGTCGCGCCCGCGTCGTGGTCGGCACCCGTTCTGCCGTATTTGCGCCCCTGCAAGCGCCGGGCGTCCTGATCATCGATGAAGAACACGATCCGTCCTTCAAGCAGCAGGAGGGTTTCCGCTACCACGCCCGCGACCTAGCCATCGTTCGTGGACGGCAACTCAACATCCCGGTCGTTCTTGGTTCCGCCACCCCGGCGCTGGAAAGTTGTCACAACGCCCAGCGGGAACGCTATCACTTACTGTCCCTGCCGGATCGGGTCGGCGGCGGCACGGAATCGCCCATTCATATTCTCGATGTGCGCCGCCAGCCGATGCGCGAAGGACTGTCACAACCCTTGCTGGAACGGATTCGCGCCCATCTGGATCGGGATGAGCAAGTACTGCTGTTTCTGAACCGGCGCGGTTTTTCCCCGGTGCTGCTCTGTCACGAATGCGGCTGGCTAAGCCTGTGTCGGCATTGCGATGCCCGCATGACCCTGCATTTACGCCGTCAACGCCTGATCTGCCATCATTGCGGCGATCATCGAGCCGTGGATACCGCCTGTCCACAATGCGGCTGCGTGGATCTGCGCGGTTTCGGTCAGGGTACGGAACGGCTGGAAACCGCGCTCCGCCAGGAATTTCCCGAAGTCGGCCTGACCCGCATGGATCGTGACAGCACCCGGCGGCGTGGCAGTCTGGAAGCGTTGCTGGCGGACATTCACGCGGGCGGCCGGCGCTTGCTGGTCGGCACGCAGATGCTGGCCAAAGGGCATCACTTCCCTGACGTGACCCTGGTTGGCATTATTGACGCGGATCAGGGGCTGTACGGCATCGACTTCCGCTCCAGCGAACGGATGGCGCAACTGATTCTGCAAGTCGCCGGGCGAGCCGGGCGGGCGGAGAAACCAGGTACGGTGATTATCCAGACCCATCATCCCGATCATCCCCTGTTGCGCACCCTCGTCTCCCGGGGCTATCCCGCGTTTGCCGAAGAGGCGCTGGCCGAACGGCAGGCGGCGCTGTTACCACCGTTTGCGCATCAGGCGCTATTGCGGGCTGACGCGGTGGATGCGGAACGGGCGACGGCGTTTCTGTTGAAGGCGCTGGCGCTGGCCGAACCGCTGGCGGATGGCCTGGAACTGCTGGGACCGGCTCCGGCACCGATGGAGCGTCGCGCTGGCCGCTACCGGGCACATCTGCTGATGCAGGCCGCGCAACGTCAGGATTTGCACCGCTTTCTCCAGCGCTGGACCACGCTGCTCTGGGCGGAGCGTCAGGATCGCCAAGTGCGCTGGTCGCTGGATGTGGACCCACTGGAATTGTACTGAACTCCTGCATAGCGGAATCTTGTCAGGCACCGAGAGTTTTTGCTGTAATACGGTTATACACTCCTTCGAGGTCTTGCCATTATGCTAACCGTGCGCCTGGATGAAACGACCGAACAGCGACTGCTCGAAGCCTGCCGCCAACTCGGATGCAGCAAAAGCGAAGCCGTTAAGCAAAGTCTTGCCGTCTGGCTGGAGCGGTTTCAACCTCTGCCCGATCCTTACGAACTCGGCAAGGATTTATTCGATGCAGGGGAAGCTGCTGAACCCCCCACGGATCCACAACGGTTGGCCATCTGGAACTATTTGCATGACAAATACCGTACTCGTTGATTCGGGATTTACCATTGCCTTGTTCGATCCCCAGGATCCGTTGCACGCGAGCGCCAAACAGACCCTTCGCCACCTGAATGCTCGTCTCAGAACCGTCTGGCCGGTTATCGTCGAAACCTGTTTCTTTCTGGGTCCGAAAGGTAAGGACTCGTTTCTGCAATGGATCGAACGGGGAGCCGTTAGTGTGCGCCCTATTGAAGCTGTGGATATCGATGCGCTCATCACTATTCTCGATCGCTACGCTGACCAACGCATCGACCTGGCTGACGCCTGCCTGATCTGGCTGGCCGGACAGGAAAAAACCAGCCGGGTGTTAACCACCGACCGCCGTGATTTCAACGTCTACCGCACTCCGGACGGACGGCCTTTTGAACGGGTGTGGGTGACCGATGGACCGGGATGAGCAGGTGCTGCTGTTTTTCAACGGGTTGACGACTTTTTTGTCTACCCGGATCGTAATAATTTCAAAATATTAAAAAATAATTGAACTCCAGTGACTTTACTTAACGCGGGATGCAGCTAGAATTTAAAAACTTGTAGCGCCTTTCCGCCTCCAAGTGAACCACTAAAATTTCCACCACCACCCATGGGCTATAACGATGCAACAAGACTTGGTGCATGCGATAAAAAGCAATCCCAAATACCATGAGCTGATCACCAAACGTTCCAAGTTTGCCTGGATCCTGGCGGCACTCATGCTGTTGATCTACTACGGTTTCATCCTGATCATCGCCTTTAACAAGGAATTCCTCGAGCAGCCGCTCTGGGAAGGTGCCGTGACCACCGTCGGGATTCCGATTGGCTTGGGCGTCATCATCAGCGCCTTCATCCTGACCGGCATTTACGTCTTCCGCGCGAATTCCGAATTCGACCGCCTGACCGCCGAAATCAAGGAGGAAGTCCTATGAGACTCTGGCAGAACGCCTTCACAGCTCTCGCCCTGAGCCTCGTTGCCGGCGCAGCGCTGGCCGCCGGCGATATGGGTGAAGTCAAAAAGCAGGCGGTTAACATCCCCGCCATCATCATGTTTCTGGCCTTCGTCGCCGCCACAATGGGCATTACCTACTGGGCGGCGCAGCGCACCAAGACGGCCAAAGATTTCTACGCGGCGGGCGGCGGCATCACCGGTTTCCAGAATGGCTTGGCCATCGCTGGCGACTACATGTCCGCTGCCTCATTCCTGGGTATCTCCGGCCTGGTGTTCATCAACGGCTATGACGGCCTGATCTACTCGGTTGGCTGGCTGGTCGGCTGGCCGATCATCATGTTCCTGATGGCCGAACAGCTCCGTAACCTCGGCAAGTACACCTATGCAGACGTGGTGTCTTACCGCTTCCAACGGGTGCCGATGCGCTCAATGGCTGCTACCGGTTCGTTGGTCGTCGTTATTCTCTATCTGATCGGTCAGATGGTCGGTGCCGGCAAGCTGATCCAGGTCTTATTCGGTCTGGACTACATCTATGCCGTGACCATCGTCGGCATTCTGATCATCATGTACGTCACCTTCGGTGGCATGCTCGCCACCACCTGGGTGCAGATCATCAAGGCCTGCCTGCTACTGGGCGGTGCCACGTTTATCGCGTTCGGCGCGCTGCATGTCGCTACTGATGGCACGTGGATGCCCGAGGCGCTGTTCCGCAAGGCCACCGAGATCCATGCGAAGAAAGACGCACTCATGCGCCCAGGTGCCCTGGTCACCAGCCCGCTTGAAGCCATTTCACTGGGCTTGGCGCTGATGTTTGGCACCGCCGGCTTGCCGCACATTCTGATGCGGTTCTTCACCGTGCCGAACGCGACGGAAGCGCGTAAATCCGTGTTCTACGCCACCGGCTTCATCGGCTACTTCTACATCCTGACCTTCCTGATCGGTTTCGGCGCCATTGTGCTGCTGATGCCGGAAACCTCGGGTTTCATGGTTGCTGATCCGAAGACTGGCGCACTGGCGCTCAAGGGCGGCCAGAACATGGCAGCGGTGCAACTCTCCGCAGCGGTCGGCGGCAATCTGCTGCTCGGCTTCATCTCGGCTGTCGCCTTCGCCACGATTCTGGCGGTGGTTTCCGGTCTGACCCTGGCGGGCGCTTCGGCGATTTCGCATGACCTGTACGCCAGTGTTTGGGCGCATGGCAACGTTGATGAACAGCAGGAAGTGCGCGTATCCAAGATGGCGACCGTGGTGTTGGGCATTATCGCGATCTTGCTGGGCATTGCCTTCGAACAGCAGAATGTCGCCTACCTGGTCGGCTTGACCTTCGCAGTCGCGGCCAGCGCCAACTTCCCGATCCTGATCACCTCGATCTATCTGGTCGAAGATGACCACTCAAGGGCGCACTGCTCGGCGGCTGGCTGGGTCTGATCAGTTCAACCCTGTTCGTGGTTCTTGGCCCGACCGTCTGGAAGGATGTGCTGGGCAACGCCGAAGCGATTTTCCCGTTCAAGAACCCGGCGCTGTTCTCGATTGTCATTTCCTTCCTCGGTATCTGGCTCGGCTCGATCATGGATAACAGCGAGCAGGGCAAGAAGGAATGCGAGTCCTTTGAGGCGCAGAATGTGCGCTGCCAGACCGGTATTGGCGCTGAAGGCGCAGCCAGCCACTAAGCTTCAGCTCCCCCGCTTTTCCAGGGGGGATTTGCAAGCCTGACTGGCCGCAACCGGTTAAACTCCAACCCCTTCCGGTGATCGCCGCGAAGGGGTTTTTCATGTATCGCTGGCTATCAGGATCGAATCGTTGTGACGACTCCGGATCAAACTGCATTTATCGCCCGTTTGCCGCCCTTTAACCGGCTTTCCGTCACCGAACTGGAGCCGATTGCCCGGGAATTGACCGTTGACCACTATGCCGTTGGCGACGTGTTGGTGAAAGTCGGCGAAACGCCGGCTTGTCTCTATTTCATCATCGACGGTGCCGTGTACGAAGTGGATGGCGATCCCTCCGTCACGACGCAGAGTGATGGGGTTCCGTCCGGCAGTTCCCCACTGTGGTGCATTACCGCAATCTACGCCGCCGAGGATGCCTTTGACCCTGGCGCTCTGCTGGAAGGTGCCAGCAAACACAGTTTCGTCGTCCATGAACCGACTCGCTGTTTTCTCTTGCCACGGCCGGCCTTCCTGCGCGCTGTGCAGAGCTATCCGGCGTTAGCGGCGTTCTATGACCAACGGATTTCCCAGCGACTCGCCACCCTGCGTGAGTCGGGTGATACCCGCGATTTATCGTCTTTTACCCTAGCCAAAATTCAGGACGCCTATATCCATCCGCCGGTGTTCGTGGACGCCAACAGTTCCATCCGTGATGCTGCCCTGGCGATGAAAGCGCATAAAACCAACTCGGTGTTGGTGCAGGATGGCGATGAACTCGGCATTGTGACGGCCACCGACTTGCGGGAAGCCGCCATTATCGAGCGGCGCTCCGTCGATGAACCGGTAGGGCCACTGGCGACTTATGAACTCATCGGCATGGCACCAGACGATTTCCTGTTCAACGCATTGCTGCGGATGACCCACTACGCTATTAACCGCCTGGTGATCCGCGAAGGCTCTACGCTGCATGGTATTCTTGAACACATCGACCTGCTGAGTTATCTGTCCAATCACTCGCATCTGATCGCCCTGCAAATTGAGCGAGCGCAGTCCCGAGCCGACTTGAAGTGGGCCAGTCAGGATCTAGTCAACGTCATCCGCGATCTGCACACCAAGGGGATTAAAATCCGCTACATCATGCAACTGGT